>NZ_CP139195.1:3031341-3347011 GCF_034057115.1 Pseudomonas sp. AN-1
GTCAAGCGGGGCCTGTTCTCCAACGAGGCGGGCCTCGGTAGCGCGCCCAACGTCGCCGCGGTGGCCGAGGTGCCGCACCCGGCCGCCCAGGGCATCGTGCAGTCGCTCAGCGTGTTCATCGACACCATCCTGGTGTGCACCAGCACCGCGCTGATCATCCTGCTCTCCGGCGTCTACCAGCCGGGCACCGAGATGGCCGGCGTGGTGCTGACCCAGACTGCCCTGGCCGCCCTGGTCGGCGAGTGGGGCCGCATCTTCGTCAGCCTGGCGCTGCTGCTGTTCGTGTTCACCACCCTGGTCTACAACTACTACCTCGGCGAGAACGCCCTCGGCTTCTTCAGCCAGAAGCCGGCGCTGGTCAAGGTCTACCGCGCCCTGGTGATCGCCCTGGTGCTGTGGGGCTCGGTGCAGGACCTGTCCACCGTGTTCGCCTTCGCCGACGTGACCATGGGCCTGCTGGCGCTGGTCAACCTGGTGGCCCTGGCCCTGCTGTACAAGACCGTGCTGCGCCTGATGCGCGACTACGACCAGCAGATCGACGACGGCATCGAGCAGCCGCAGCTCGACCGCAGCCAGTTCGCCGACCTCGACCTCGACCCGGCCGCCTGGCCGCAGGCCGGCGAAGCCGCCAAGGCCGCCGCGGCCAGCCCGGCCAAGGGCGGCGCCGCCAGCCGCGCCTGAGTGCTGCGGCCGGCGGAGTCCTCCGCCGGCCGTACCCCCTGCAGGCGCCGTCGGTGCCTTTGTCGGCCTCGACCGGCGGCGCCTGCACCCCTCCCCCGCAGCCCGGAGAATCCACCATGTCCGACACCCTGGGCCGGCTGCTGCTGCTCGCCCTCCTGCTGGTGCCCGGCGTCACCCGCGCCGCGCTGCCCGCCGACTACCGCGTGCACCTGCTGACCGAGAACTTCCCGCCGTTCAACATGGCCGCCGACGGCCGCAACTTCGCCCGCGACGACCAGGTGCAGGGCCTCAGCGCCGCGCTGGTGCGCGAACTGTTCGCCCGCGCCGGCATCGCCTACAGCCTGACCCTGCGCTTCCCCTGGGACCGCGTCTACCGCCACACCCTGGAAAATCCCGGCAGCGGGCTGTTCTCCACCGCCCGCCTGCCCGAGCGCGAGGCGCAGTTCAAATGGGTCGGGCCGATCGCCGAGTACCACAGCGTGCTGGTCGCCGCGCCCGGCCGCGAGTTCGCCCTCAGCGACCTCGAGCAGGCGCGCGCCTACCGCATCGGCGCCTACAAGAGCGCCGCGGTCAGCCAGCTGCTGGAGCGCCGCGGCATCGCCGCCAGCGCCGCGCTGAACGACCAGGACAACATCGGCAAGCTGCAGCGCGGGCAGATCGACCTGTGGGCCACCTCGGCGCCGGTGTGGCAGCACCACGCCCGCTTGGCCGGCGCCAGCGGCCTGCACGAGGTGCTGCGCCTGCAGACCGATCCGCTGTACCTGGCCCTGCACAGGGACACCCCCGACGAGGTGGTGCAGCGCCTGCAGCGCGCCCTCGACCAGATGCGCAGCGAAGGCTGGAGCGCCTGCACCCGGCAGCCGCAGCTGTGCCAGTAGACCCGGGCCGGGACGGCCGCGGCCAATGGCTAGCTGCCACCCACCCGCTCCGGCTGCGACAATGCCGGCCTTTTTCGTTGACGTGCGTCCAGGAGCCCGAGCCATGAACGCCCCCCACAAGCTGCTGGTGCTGTACACCGGCGGCACCATCGGCATGCAGACGAGCGCGGACGGCCTGGTGCCGGCCGACGGCTTCGAGGCGCGCCTGCGCGCCGAGCAGGCCGCCCACCCCGAGCGCCCGGCGCCGGCCTGGGTGTTCCGCGAGCTCTCGCCGCCGATCGACAGCGCCAACATGAGCCAGGACCACTGGCTGGCGATGCGCGACGCCATCGTCGGCGCGGTGACGGAGGACGGCTGCGACGCCGTGCTGCTGCTGCACGGCACCGACACCCTGGCCTACAGCGCCGCGGCGCTGTCGTTCCTGCTGCTCGGCCTCGGGGTTCCGGTGGTGCTGACCGGCTCGATGCAGCCGGCCGGAGTGCCCGGCAGCGACGCCTGGGACAACCTGTTCGGCGCCCTCGCCGTGCTGGCCGAGGGCGTCGCCCCCGGCGTGCACCTGTACTTCCACGGCCGCCTGCTGCACGGCGCGCGCGCCAGCAAGGTGCGCAGCGAGGCATTCGACGCCTTCGCCGAAGTCGCCCGCCCGCGCCACGGCGAGGCGGCGGTCGAGCTGCCGGCCGCCCTGCGCTGGCGCCAGCCGCGCCGCCCGGCGAACGTCGCCGTGCTGCCGCTGTTCCCCGGCCTGCAGGCCGCCCAGGTGCGCGCCCTGCTCGCCACGGGCGTCGAAGCCCTGCTGCTGGAGTGCTACGGCAGCGGCACCGGTCCGTCCGACGACGAGGCCCTGCTCACCGCGCTGCGCGAGGCCCACGCGCGTGGCGTGGTGCTGGCGGCGATCAGCCAGTGCGCCGAGGGCCACGTCGAGTTCGGCGTCTACGCCGCCGGCAGCCGCCTGGCCGCCACCGGTCTGGTCGGCGGCGGCGGCATGACCCGCGAGGCGGCGCTGGCCAAGCTGTTCGCCCTGCTCGGCGCCGGCCTGGATCAGGCCGAGGTGGAGCGCTGGTTCGCCGTCGACCTGTGCGGGGAACTGCGCGACTGAGGGCGCCCCGCCCGCAAACGAACACGCCTCCCGAAGGAGGCGTGTCGCATACGCGAATCGAGGCTCAGACCATGCTCGGGTCCGGCTCCAGGCCCATCAGTTCGCGGCCGAGGATCTGCGCGCAGACGTCGTAGTCGGTGTAGGCGTGCGCGCCGGTCATGTGCGAGTCGCGGAACAGCCGCTGGATCTCGTTGCCCTCGAACCAGCTCATCGCACCGGCGGCGGCGAACAGGCGGTCGACCGCCTCGATGCACATCTTCACCGCATAGGCCTGGTTGGTCCGCCAGCAGGCCAGCTCGGCGCGGGTCGGGTACTGGTGGCGCGCGGCGAATTCGGCGTGCTCCTGCCAGGTCTTCTCGAGGAACGCGCGCGCGGCGGCGACCTGGTGGGTCGACTCGGCCAGGCGCATCAGCGCCGGAGTGGCGGTGCCGACGCTGGCGCCGGTGTAGGCGCGCACGCGGTTCTGCTGCTTCTCCCGGAAGGCGACCAGCATGCGCTCGGCAACGCCCAGGCTGATGGCGGCGAAGCCGCAGGCGAAGTACGGACGGTACGGCGCGTAGAAGATCTTGCTGTCCGGATACAGGCCGAAGCCGGCGGAGCTGCCCTCCATCATGTCCTTCGCGGCCTGGATGCGGTGCTCGGGGATGAAGGCGTCCCTGATCACCAGGGTCTTCGAGCCGCTGCTGCGCATGCCGATGGCGAACCAGTCGTCGCGGATCTCGTAGTCGCTGCGCGGCAGCACGCCGAAGCTGTACACCGGCTCGCCCGCGGCGTTCATCCGGCGCATGCCGACGATGGCCCATTCGGCGTGGTCGCAGCCGCTGCTCCAGCCCATCTCGCCGCTCAGGCGCACGCCGCCCTCGACCTCCTCGATGGTGCTGAACGGCGCGATGCTGCTGCTCGCCGTGGCATCCGGATTGTCGCCCCAGATCTCGTCCTGCAGCTGTTTGGAGAACATCGCCAGCTGGTGGCTGTGGGTGCACAGCAGGCTGAAGGCCCAGGCGGTGCCGCCGCAGGCGCCGGCCAGGGCGACGATGCATTCGGTGAACTCGGGCAGGGAGATTTCCATGCCGCCGTAGGCCTTGGGCTGGAAGGCACGGTGCAGACCGATGCTCTTCAGCAGGGCGATGTTCTCGTCCGGAACCTTGCGCTCGATCTCGGCCTGGGCGGCATTGGCGGCGATCTGCGGCAGGATCGCCTTGAGGTCTTCGAGAAGCGGATTGTGCTTGTGCATTGCAGCCTCGTCTTGTTCTTGGTGGCTTTTCGGAAGTCCCGTGCGCCCCGCAGCGGGGCCTGGTCCCTGCCCGGGATCGTTGACGCACGAGGATTATTGACCGCACGAAAAGTGGCGATAAATGCACGCAACGGTCTTACCGCTGTACTTTCCATGGCAGGCAGACGCTGAAAACCGGAAAACCACCGCGAAAAAGTGCAATACCGGACAGCCTGCAGCGTCCGGCAACCGCGCCCTCAGAACACCGACCAGCCGATCCGCTCGCTGAGCTTCTCCAGCGCCGCCATGCCGGCCAGCGAGTTGCCCGAGGCGTTCAGCTCCGGCGACCACACGCACACCGCGAAGCGCCCCGGCACCACCGCCACCAGACCGCCGCCGACGCCGCTCTTGCCCGGCAGGCCGACCCGGTAGGCGAAGCTGCCGGCCTCGTCGTACAGGCCGCTGGTGGCCATCACCGCGTTGACCTGGCGGGTCTGCTGCACCGTCAGCACCGCCTCGCCGCTGTGCGGGCAGCGCCCCTGGTTGGCGAGGAAGGCGAAGGCGCGCGCCAGGTCGACGCAGTTCATCGCCAGCGCGCAGTTGTGGAAGTAGCTGCGCAGCACCGCCTCCACCTCGTTGGCGAAGTTGCCGAACGACTGCATCAGGTAGGCCATCGCCGCGTTGCGCGCGCGGTGCTGGTACTCGGACTCGGCCACCCTGGCGTCGGAGACGACGTGCGGATTGCCGGACAGGCGGCGGACGAAGTCGCGCATCGACAGCGCCGGGGCGGCGAAGCGCGACTGGTTGATGTCGCTGATCACCAGCGCGCCGGCGTTGATGAACGGGTTGCGCGGCTTGCCGCGCTCCAGCTCCAGCTGCACCAGCGAGTTGAACGGCTGGCCGGACGGCTCGTGGCCGAGGCGCTGCCAGATCGCCTCGCCGGAATGCTGGATCGCCTGGACCAGGGCGAACACCTTGGAAATGCTCTGGATGGAGAACGCCGTGCCGGCGTCGCCGGCGCTGTACAGCTGGCCGTCCACGCCGTACACGGCGATGCCCAACTGGTTGGCCGGCACGCTGGCCAGCGCGGGGATGTAGTCGGCCACCTTGCCCTGACCGATCAGGGGGCGGACTTCGTCGAGAATCTCGTTGAGCAGCTGCTGCATGGAGGGGGCGGAATCGTTGTTATTGGAGAACGACTAGACGCTCCGGCCGCCCCTGCGCATCACAGCCGCCGCGGGCTTTTCCGCACCGCCGGACCACGCCGGCCGGCCTTGCGCTAAGGTGCACTGCAGAGTGTCCCGCTCCGGAGCCCGCCATGCGCCCGCCTGCCCTGCCCCTGCTCGCCGCAATCCTCCTCGCCGCCTGCGCCACCCCGCTGCCGCCGCACGATCCGGGCAAGGCCTGGATCGAGGTCCGCGGCGACCCGGCCATCCAGCTCGGCGCCGACCAGCTCGACGGGCGGAGCTGGGCGGACCGCCGCTACTTCCAGGTCGAACCGGGCGAGCATCGCCTGCAGGTGCGCCTGGGCTTCGAGGTGCCCGGCGGCAGCGGCCCGGACAACCACGACGGCGGCGGCTGGCGTACCTGCATCCTCGAGGTGCGCTACGGCGGATTCGCCGCCGGTGCGCGCTATCGCCTGAGCGGCCGCGCCATCGCCCACCGCGCCGTGGCCCAACTGCAGGACGAACGCGGCCAGACCCTGGCGCGCGCCCGGGTGCTGCGCTGCGGCGCGCTGTGAGGCGGCTCAGCTGCCGACGATGCGGAAGCCGATCTTGATGGTCACCTGGTAGTGGCCGACCAGGCCGTTCTCGATGTGCCCGCGGGTCTCCAGCACCTCGAACCAGTCCATGTGGTGCACGGTCTTGGCCGCCTCGGCCAGGGCGTTGTTGATGGCGTCCTCGATGCTGGTGCGCGACGAGCCGACCAGCTCGATCTTCTTGTAGGTGTGGTGATCCGACATGACGGCGCTTCTCCGCTGACTGGGGTCCACTGAACGCTAGTCAAGCCGCGCCGACCCGGCAAATCCGCCACGCCGCTGCAGCGCCGCCAGCCGCTCGCGGCGCGCGCCCTCGCCCAGCGCGGCCAGCTCGGCGGCGCGCGCATGGAAGCGCGGCCAGTCGCCGCCGGCCTCGGCGAACAGCGCGGCGAAGGCCGGCACCCACTGCTCGTAGAGGCCGAACGGCAGCAGCCGCGCGTTGTTCAGCGGGCGGGCGAACCAGGCGTCGAAGCGCGCGTCGCCCTGCCAGGGGCCGTCGCGCAGCGCCGCATACTCGCCGCGCAGGCGCTGGAACTCGGCCTGCTTGAGCGCACGCAGCGCCTCCGCCGCCAGCGGGCGGGCGTACAGCGCCTCGAGGCGCGCGCGGCTGGCCATCACCAGCGCGACGAACTGCTCGCGCTGGCGCTCCAGGTGCGCCGGCGGCGGCGGCAGATGGCGGGCGCGGCGCCACTGGCGCAGGCCCTCCTCCTCGACGAAGCGTGCGTAGGACTCGTTGAAGGCGGTGTCGCCGGGCAGGTACAGGCGCTGGTGGGCCAGCTCGTGGAAGATCAGCGCCGCCAGCCGCGCATCGCTCCAGGCCAGCATGCCGGCGAGCAGCGGATCGTCGAACCAGCCGAGGGTGGAATAGGCCTCCACCCCGGCCACCGCGGTGTCCAGCCCCTGCACACGCAGCAGCGCGGCGGCGCCGCGGGCGCGCTGCTCGTCGAACCAGCCGCGGTAGGCCACGCAGCCGGCGATGGGGAAGCAGTGGGTCACCGGCTCCAGGGAAAACTCGGGCGTGGCGAACAGGTTCCACACCACGTAGGGGCGGCCGAGGTCGGCGTACAGGCGGTAGCTGCGGTTGTCCGGCAGGGCCAGCCGCGCGCTGGCGAAGGCGCGGGCGTCCTGCGCCAGCGTCAGGCGCTGGCGCAATTCCGCCGGCTGGCCGGGATCGGCGAGCAGCTCGTCCACCGGCTGGCGCGCGGCCAGCAGCTGCCACTGGCCGCCGGCCAGCTGGGCGTAGTAGCCGAGGCTGGAGCAGCCGGTCAGCAGGACGAGCAAGGAGAGCAGGCAGAGGCGCAACATGCCGACCACGCTAGCCGATCGCCCCGCCTGCCGCCAGCCAGCGTGCGGCGCTATGCTGAACACAGATCCCCCACTCCCGGAGCCCGCCATGCGCGCCCTCCTCCTGCTGGCCGCGCTGAGCCTGCTCGGCGCCTGCGCCAGCCCCCTGCCTGCCCCCGATCCGCAGCAGGCCTGGATCGAATTCCGTACCGAACCCGGCGAGCTGCTGATGGCCGAGAAGCTCGACGGCCGGCGCCTCGACGACGGCCGCTACTTCCAGGTCAGCCCCGGCGCCCACCGCCTGGAGGCGAGCTACCGCTTCGAGGAGTACATCGGCTCGATGTTCGCCCGCGATCCGGTGTACATGCTCTGCTACCTGCGCCTGGACTACGCCGGCTTCGCCGCCGGGACGCGCTACCGCTTCGTCGCACGCCACCAGCTGCTGCGGACCGAGTCCTGGCTGGAAGACGCCAGCGGCAAGCGCCTGGCCGACGGCCAGGAGTGGCATTGCATCAACCAGTAGGGGCGAATTCATTCGCCACAATGCCGCGTAAAGGCGAATGAATTCGCCCCTACGGGGTCGTCGCCAGCTCGGCGCGTAGCCACGCCGCCAGCTCCACCGCCCGGCGGTCGCCGCCGCGCGCCGGCACCCACAGCGCCAGCCGCGCCGGGGTGGCGACGAAGCCCCAGGGCGCCTCCAGCCGCCCGGCGGCCAGGTCGTCGGCGACCAAGAGCTGCGGGGCGATGGCCACGCCGAGGCCGGCCACCGCCGCCTCCAGCAGGTAGTAGAGATGCTCGAAGCCCTGGCCGAGGCTGAGGCCGGCCGGATCGAGCCCCTGTGCGCGAGCCCACTGCGGCCAGGCCTGCGGCCGCGAGGCGGTGTGCAGCAGCGGCTCGCCGAGCAGCACACTCGCCGGCGCCGCACGCAGCGCCGCGTAACGCGCGTGGCGGCTGGACAGCACCGGGCCGATGCGTTCCTCGGCCAGCTCGAACACCTGCATATCCGCCGGCCACGGCGGCGCGGCGAACCACAGGGTGGCGTCCAGCCCCGGCCGACGCGGGTCCAGCTCGCCCTCGCTGGCGGAGAGCTGCAGGCGCAGCTGCGGCAGGTCGCGCTGCAGGCGGTCGAGGCGCGGGATGAACCAGCGCGCCAGCAGGCTGCCCGGACAGCCGAGCACGAACGGCGCCTGCGCGCGACCCTCGCGCAGCTCCGCACACACGCTGCGCAGGTCGTCGAAGGCCGCCGCCGCCACCGCACTCAGGCGTAAACCGGCATCGGTGAGTTTCACGCCGCGTCCGTCCTTGGCCAGCAGCGCCACGCCGAGGTGTTCCTCCAGCGCGCGCAGCTGGCGGCTGACCGCGCCGTGGGTGACGTGCAGCTCCGCGGCGGCGCGGCTGACGCTGCCCAGCCGCGCAGTAGCCTCGAAGGCACGCAGGGCGTTCAGCGGAGGGAGGTCGCGGAGCTGGCTCATCGGTGATTTTTCCTGACAGGTCAGGGCGATCTTATCGCTTTTCCCGCCGTCCGCCATTGGCTACCTTGTAGCCACTCGCCACAGGCGCGCGCCCTGCCCGCCCCTGTCGCCCCATTCCCCACTGGAGCCAGCCATGACCCAGAGCTATTCCCACGGCCCCGACGAGCGCGGCCTGTTCGGCCCGTTCGGCGGCCAGTTCGTCGCCGAAACCCTGATGCCGCTGATCAACGACCTAGCCGCCGAGTACGAGGCCGCCAAGCAGGATCCGGCCTTCCTCGAAGAGCTGGCCTACTTCCAGCGCGACTACATCGGCCGCCCGAGCCCGCTGTACTTCGCCGAGCGCCTCACCGAGCACTGCGGCGGCGCCAGGATCTACCTCAAGCGCGAGGAGCTGAACCACACCGGCGCGCACAAGATCAACAACTGCATCGGCCAGATCCTGCTGGCCCGGCGCATGGGCAAGAAGCGCATCATCGCCGAGACCGGCGCCGGCATGCACGGCGTGGCCAGCGCCACCGTGGCCGCGCGCTTCGGCATGGAGTGCGTGGTGTACATGGGCACCACCGACATCGACCGCCAGCAGGCCAACGTCTTCCGCATGAAGCTGCTCGGCGCCAAGGTCATCCCGGTCACCGCCGGCACCGGCACCCTCAAGGACGCCATGAACGAGGCGCTGCGCGACTGGGTGACCAACGTCCACGACACCTTCTACCTGATCGGCACCGCCGCCGGCCCGCACCCCTACCCGGCGATGGTCCGCGACTTCCAGTCGGTGATCGGCAAGGAAACCCGCGCGCAGATGCTCGCCCAGGAAGGCCGCCTGCCGGACTCGCTGGTCGCCTGCATCGGCGGCGGCTCCAACGCCATCGGCCTGTTCCACAAGTTCCTCGACGAGCCGAGCGTGCAGATCGTCGGCGTCGAGGCGGCCGGCCACGGCATCGATACCGGCAAGCACGCCGCCAGCATGGCCGGCGGCGCGCCGGGCGTACTGCACGGCAACCGCACCTACCTGCTGCAGGACGCCGACGGCCAGATCACCGACGCCCACTCGATCTCCGCCGGCCTCGACTACCCCGGCGTCGGCCCCGAGCACGCCTGGCTGCACAAGGTCGGCCGCGTCGAGTACGTGCCGATCACCGACGACGAAGCCATGCAGGCGTTCCAGCAGTGCTGCCGCCTGGAAGGCATCATCCCGGCGCTGGAGTCGTCCCACGCCCTGGCCGAAGCCTTCAAGCGCGCGCCCAAGCTGCCCAAGGATCACCTGATGGTGGTCAACCTGTCCGGCCGCGGCGACAAGGACATGCAGACCGTGATGCACTACCTGTCACTTGATGAAAAAGCCGACTCGGAGACCCGCGCATGAGCCGCCTGCAGAGCCGCTTCGCCGCACTGAAGCAAGAGAACCGCGCCGCCCTGGTCACCTTCGTCACCGCCGGCGACCCGGACTACGCCACCTCGCTGGAAATCCTCAAGGGCCTGCCGGACGCCGGCGCCGACGTGATCGAACTGGGCATGCCGTTCACCGACCCGATGGCCGACGGCCCGGCCATCCAGCTGGCCAACATCCGCGCCCTCGGCAACGGCCAGAACATGCAGAAAACCCTGCAGATGGTCCGCGAGTTCCGCGCGGGCAACCAGGACACCCCGCTGGTGCTGATGGGCTACTACAACCCGATCTTCTGCTACGGCGTGGAACGCTTCGTTGCCGATGCCAAGGAAGCCGGCGTCGACGGCCTGATCGTGGTCGACCTGCCGCCGGAGCACAACGACGAACTGTGCGACCCGGCCCAGGCCGCCGGCATCGACTTCATCCGCCTGACCACCCCGACCACCGACGACGCCCGCCTGCCGACCGTGCTCGCCGGCAGCTCCGGCTTCGTCTACTACGTCTCGGTGGCCGGCGTCACCGGCGCCGGCGCGGCGACCATGGGCCAGGTGGAAGAAGCGGTGGCGCGCCTGCGCCGCCACACCGACCTGCCGCTGTGCATCGGCTTCGGCATCCGTACACCCGAACACGCCGCCGAAGTGGCCAAGCGCGCCGATGGCGCGGTGGTGGGGTCGGCGTTGATCGACAAGATCGCCAAGGCGGCCTCGCCGGCCGAGGCGGTGAGTGGGGTGCTGGGGTTGTGTCGGGAGTTGGCGGAGGGGGTGCGGGGGGCGCGGAAGTAAGGGCTTACGGCACCGAGTCTTAGATGAGGAAAGCCGCTGCTTCCGTTAGGAGGCGGCGGCTTTTTTGTGGGGGTTCTCAAGGCTGGTACTGGATAATCAAACCTCAAAAAAGCCCGCCTTGTAGTACAGATAAATCCACTCCGGCGAGTATCTTCCCTGTGCAACACCCAACAAGATGGATAAGTGGTAAAGATACGCACGGGCAAGATACGGCTTTTCTGAAAAAAATTTTTTGCACAAGTCATTTTTTATGGAGAAATCAAGCCCGCCGTTCGCTTTGATTCGTTCAATCAGCTGAGCGGCCTTTGCCTTTTTGTCTTCCCGCCCAAACAAGTATGACGTCTCGACAATAATCCTCGAGATTTCATGTTTTGCGTGGCAGCCAAGGCCTGAATATTCGGCCTCCTTGAGATACGCGTTTAGCAGATCAGCTGACGGCTTTCCGTTTCCGGTCACTAAAGTAATGAGATTCGTCTTGGACATCGCTTTGCCTGCACAGTCCATCGACACTTCGGCACACAGAATTACTTTTTCAAGGCTGGAAAAGTCATCTTTTGATGGCTTTGTTTTTATCGATCGCATGAAGTTCGTGTCGTCTCGCTGGGTGTCTCTTTGCGAGTCAACAACGATGTCTCCGCCAACCAAATTGATGGCCCAGCGAGCGTCCGAAGCGCCTTTGTAAAGTAACGCAATCCAACCGGCAATCAGAGCAAAAAAAATCAAGGCTAATCTTAGCATCCGTGCTTCTCCAATCGATCTTTGCCAATATTCATATTTGAGGCAGCACGTAGGGTAGACAACGGCGAAGCCTCCTCTACCAATGGCTGCGGTGGACAATCACTGCGCGAGTTTTCCACCCTACGGGATGGTACTCGTGAGCGGACGCGGCTAGAGCAGGATCCACAGCAACTTGCTCGCCGCCCAGAGCCCATGCAGGATCACGAACAGTTGGGCCAGCCATGTCCACAACTGCAACTTGGTATTGTCCGCGCACCGCCAGATCGCCAGCAGGGAAAACGCCAGGAAACCGATGATCGGCGGCGCGAGCAGGAGGACGATAGCCGTCTCCTGCGCAAGGCCTAGTGAATGTTTCAGGAAGAGGACGCCCCTGACCAGCACCGAACTGATGCCGATACCCAGCAGGCCGAAAACCAGAACCGAGCCCAGCAAGTACACCAGCCAGAATGCCTTCCATAGCGGCTGAGTACCGTCCAGATAGCCGGTGAGTCCGCTACGAAGTCCGGCTGGCTCCAGTGCACTAGCTGCGGGAGTGCGATACGGATCGCTGCTGTTCATGGGGCATCCTTGCCTGGCTGGAGAGTCGTTCGCTCGACACTATCCCATCCGCAGACGCCAAACCAGATCCTGCCAGCCGATCGCGCGAATCCCGGACAGACCACAACTACCTGAAGATCTGTCTGCGGCTGGAGGAGCGTCCAGAGGTCAGGCTCCCGCGCTGGAACGTGGAAGCCATCAAAACAGCAAGACACAGTGCCTTTTGACCTGCCCCCAACCACGGCAAATAATTCCGCGCTCCCCCCACGAAGGAGCGTGGGAGCCATCGACACCCTGGGAGTTGCCAGCAGCCGGGCGGAACTTGCGAAGCGTATCCACTCGGATACACTAGGCACATGACCTACCTCATCCAGCAGACCGACACCTTCGCCCACTGGCACTCCGCGTTGCGCGACCTGCGCGCCAGGATCGCCATCGCCCGTCGCATCGACCGCGCCGCAGCCGGCAATCTGGGCGACGTGAAGCCGGTGGGCGAGGGGGTTTCGGAAATGCGCGTGGATGTTGGGCCGGGTTACCGGCTGTACTTCACGCGACGTGGCGAGATGCTGATCCTGCTGCTGTGCGGCGGGGACAAGTCCTCGCAGTCGCGTGACATTGCGCTGGCCAAGCGGCTGGCTGGAGAGATCGAATGAAACCCGTGATTACCGAATTCGACCTGGCGGCGCTGCTCGACAGCGAGGAAGCCATCAGCGAATACCTGTCCCAGGTGCTGGCCGAGGGCGATACCGACGAACTGATTCGCGCCGTCGGCCACGTCGCCAAGGCGCGCGGCATGGCGCAGATTGCGCGTGATTCCGGTCTGGGCCGCGCCAGCCTGTACAAGGCCTTCGCTCCCGGCGCAAAACCCCGCTTCGATACTGTGGTGAAGGTGATGCGTGCGATGGGCGTCGAGCTGACCGCGCATCCGCTGCGCGCCTGATTTCCAGACTGCAGAACACCAGACCATGTGGCACCAATACCGCTTCCAGCTCAAACCCCGCCGTCGCGGCTTTCATCTGGTGACGGACGAGATCCTCGCCCAGTGTCCGGCGCTGCGCGAGATGCGGGTCGGGCTGATGCACGTGTTCATCCAGCACACCTCCGCCTCGCTGACCCTCAACGAGAACGCCGACCCCACGGTGCGCAGCGACTTCGAGGCCTGGTTCGACCGCGCGGTACGCGAGGACGAGCCGTACTACCGGCACACCCTGGAAGGCAGCGACGACCTGCCGGCGCATATCAAGAGCAGCCTGCTGGGCAGCAGCCTGAGCCTGCCGATCAGCAACGGCCGGCCGGCGCTGGGCACCTGGCAGGGCATCTACCTGGGCGAGCACCGCGAGCATGGCGGGGCGCGGACGCTGGTGGTGACCCTGCACGGGGAGTGAGCCCCCCGTCCGGGGCCTGCCGCCCCGCTCCGGTCCAGGCTCAGTCGCCGACAAGCCACCCGCCGCCTGCCAGGTCGCTTCTGGCGGCTTTCCTGAACTCGCGCGCAGCGGCCGGCTCTGTCCGCCTTTCGAACACGTCACCGCGATAGTGAAAGGTCTGGATACCGACCGGATATGCCGTGCCACCGATGAACAGGTGGTCGTCGGTCGCCAGCTTGTGCAGCAGGGTCCGGAAGAAGCCGCACTTCGGGGTGCCCGGCTCGATCATTTCCGCATACTTCAGCTGGGCCGGCTCGGCCTTGCCGGGGCACAGCCCGGGAAAGGCCGACAGCAGATAGCTTCCGGCATGGACGAACTGCCCGGGCCGAACCTGCACTTTCGAGGCGTCGGCCATGGCGCGGGGAAAGTAGACGAAATACAGGCTCCGATCGCCCGGCATGCCCGAGCGAAAGACTGCGGCAACCGCCCGATATTCGCCGGGCTCGGCGTTCAGCAGGTAGAGGCGGCCATCCTTGCCGTAGTTCGAACCTGTCAGCCGCTCCTCGCATGCCTCGCCGGCGCCCGTCGCGCAGCTCCTGACGAAATACGCACCGTCTGCCCGGTAGGTGGCCAGAGCGGAGATGCGAACCTTCAGCGCCATGCCCACCGCGGCGCTTTGCGTGCTCTGCGGCCGCGGCACGGGCACGGATTGAGCGGCGCAGCCGGCGAGCAGCATGAGCACAACGGCAATCGGAGCAGCCCCGGACATTCCCGCCTCTGGACGAAGTGGCCATTCGATGGGCTCAGTCTAGTACTCCGGCCTGGCCCAGCCGCGGAGCGTGCCCGCGCTCCCGCGGCCGGACGCGGGGCGTGCACAGGGCAGGCAGCCACGCCGCAGCCTGGCAGCCACCGGTCGCACCGGTGATCGCCTCAGTACGGCGCCTGCCCCAGGTAGTTGCCCTTCGGGTCGTAGTGGCAGACCACGATCATCTTGTCGTCGCACTCGCTGACGCCGCAGCCGAGCTGGCGGGTGTCGCTCCAGACCATCTGCGTGTAGTGGCCGCTGGGCGCCCAGTTGTGCCGGCGCAGCGGGCCGCCGCGGTACAGGCGGCGCTCCCTTGCCCAGGCCAGGGCAGCGTCCTTGACCTCGTAGTAGCCGGCGGTGGCGCGGTAGAGGTTCTCGCCGTAGCCGGAGCCACGGCTGTGCTGCAGGCGGCAGCTGGTGTCGGCGAGGCGGTCGGCCCAGCGCTGGGCGCTGGCGGCGATCCGTGGCGACCATTGCAGCGGCGGCACGCCGACCTCGGCGCGGGCGCGGTTGTGCACGCGCAGCAGGTCGCGCACCTCGCCGCGGTCGAGGTGCGAACCGGTGGCGGCGGAGGCGTCGGTAGAGGCGAGCAGCAGCAGGGCGGCGAGGCAGGAGGACAGCAGACGGGCAGGGCGGAGCATGGGGAGTTTTCCCGGGACAGGGTGGACGGACCGAGCGCAGACCATCCGCCACCGGCCGCGTTCCCCAGCCACGCGGCGAGCCGACGAGCGCCTGACGGAAGGCGGCCACGGTCGAGCCTTCGGCTTCCATCCCGGCGCCATGCTCCCTGGGTGACGCCCCGCGGGCATGCCGCAGCAAATAGCACTTGCACCGCCACCGCGATTGCCGCGATAAGCAGGAAAAAACCGGATGCGGGCGCCGGCCGGAGCGAGGCCGACCGCGCTGCCCATGAGGAAAGGAGCGGGCGATGCAGGGCAAGCGGGCGGAACTGAAACGACTGTTGCTGGCGCAGTGGCGCCAGCTGGTGACCATCAACCCCAGCGACCGGCCCTGGCAGAAGCCGTTCGCCGCGGCGCTGGCCAGCGGCCTGCCGCTGCTGATCGGCACGCTGCTCGGGCGCATGGACTACGGCCTGGTGGCCGCGCTGGGCGGCATGGTGTTCCTCTACACGCCGCGCACGCCGCTGTACCACCGCATGCTGACGGTGATGGCCGCGGCCTTCGCGCTGATCGCCTGCTATGCGCTGGGGCTGCTGAGCCACTTCGTGCCGCTGCTGAAGATGCCGGCGCTGGTGTTCGTCACCATCCTGGTGAGCATGGCCTGCCGCTTCTACGGTCTGGGCGTGCCCGGCAGCCTGTTCTTCGTGATGGCCGCGTCGCTCGGCGCCTACACGCCGCTGGAATGGCAGCAGGTGCCGCTGATGGTCGGCCTGGTGGCCCTGGGGGCGCTGCTGGCCTGCCTGATCGCCTTCTTCTACAGCGCCTACATCCTGCGCTCGCGCGAGCCCGATCCGGCACCGCCGCTGCCGGTGCCGACCTTCGACTTCGTGGTGTTCGACTCGGTGGTGATCGGCCTGTTCGTCGGCCTGTCGCTGGCCATCGCCCAGCTCCTGCAGCTGGAGAAGGCCTACTGGGTGCCGGTCAGTTGCCTGGCGGTGATCCAGGGCGCCTCGCTGCAGGCGGTATGGAACAAGCAGCTGCACCGCCTGCTCGGCACCGCCATCGGCCTGCTGGTCGCCTGGGGGCTGCTCCTGCTGCCGCTCGAGCCCTGGAGCATCACCCTGACGATGATGCTGCTGGCCTTCGTGGTGGAGACGGCGGTGGTGCGCCACTACGGCTTCGCGGTGATCTTCATCACACCGATGACCATCCTCCTCGCCGAGGCCGCCACCCTCGGCCAGGGGCCGGTCGCCGCACTGATCGAGGCGCGCTTCTACGACACCCTGCTCGGCTGCCTGGTCGGCCTGGCCGGCGGCGCCTGCATCCACAGCGCGCGCTTCCGTGCGGTGCTCGGCCGGCAGCTGCGCCGCCTGGTGCCGGCGCGTTTCGGGCGCGACGTCTAGAAGAAGATGGCCAGCAGCTGGCCCAGCGACCACAGCACGTGCAGGCCGACGAGGATGCGGGTCAGCAGGGTCCAGGCCGGCCAGCCGGTGTTCTCCGCGCAGCGCCACAGCGCCAGCAGGGAGAACAGCAGGAAGCCGGCGATGGGCGGCACGCCCAGCAGCAGGATGGTCGTCGCCGGACGCACGCCGAAGACGCGCTCGAGAAACAGGATGAGCTCGGCCAGCACGGACTGCAGGCCGAGCAGCAGCAGGCCGAGCAGCAGCGCCGAACCGAGCCAGTAGAGCAGCCAGGCCTTCCACAGCGGCTGGCTGCCGTCCAGGTAGCCGGCCAGGCCGGCGGACGGCGGCTTCGCCACGCAGGCGGCGGTGGGCGGACGATCGGGGGCTCGCGTGCTCATGGCGCATCCTTGCAGGCTGGTGGAGGGAGGCGGCCGGACTGTCCCGCATCCGCCGGGTCTGCCGGCAGCGGCGCTACCGCTGGTCGGCTTTCCCCGAAGCTACCCGATCCGCCCGGGGACCGCCAGAGGCGCGTCGCCCCGGCGGCAGGGCTCCGGGGTGACGAGAGTCGCCGCCGGGATGCCGGCGCCGCGAACCTCAGTGGGCGGCATGGCCTCCGCCGGCGGGCGGCCGCCTCATCTGCTCGGCGGGAAGCCGAAGATCAGCGCCCGGTCGAAGCCTCCGGCCAGGGTGGTGATCAGGGTGCTCCAACCGCGCGCCGGCGAGCCTTCGCCCGCGCGGGATGCCCCGGCGGCCGGCCGCAGCGGTGTTACCTCGCCATCATGGCGTAACGTCCCGCTGGGGAGCACGGTAACGGTAGCCCGCTTCTTTGCGGGCTACCGGCGTCGTCTTTAAATCGTAAGTCTTTGATTTTAAAGGATTTTAAAAAACTGGCACGCCACCTGCATTGTTATTGGCACAACAAGAACAAGAACGCAGAACCAACAGAATAAAAACAAGACGTAACGGCTCCAACACAACAAGAACAACAGGGTGGAGGCGCAACAAACTGATTCTTTTGGAGAGGAGTTGCCCGACAGGGTTCTCCCCCGACCGGCCCGAGAACGATAAAACTGCCCCGAGGCAGCGGCCAGCACCGGTCAGACCCGCAAGGGTGGCGGCAACATCAGCGTCCAAAGGAATCCGCTTGTTCTTGAGTCCCGTCTTGGGACTCCAGCCGGACCATGGCGTCCGGACGGGTGACCGACAAGAACAACAAGCCCGCAAGCACAAGAAGAACAAAGCACGACCGACTTGAAGGGGGAGCCTATGGCTCCCCCTTGTGCTTTGTGGCGCCCACGCTGTGGCGCCCACGACCGGCATCCGCCGATCCGCTGCGACCCTCGCGTCGTCAGCTTCCCCCGCAGGAGGCGCCCGCCGTCGCCGCCCACCCCGCCTCGGCACGACGCCGGACGTCAGCCTGTTCCGGCCGGGAAGCGGCCTATGGCGCGACCTGGCAGGTCGGCCCGAGGCGAATCAGCAGCGCGGACTTCTTGCGCTTGAGGTAGGGCGCGAAGCGCGCCTGGGTGCAGTTGGCCAGCCCGGCCAGCGGCTCCGGCAGCGGCTCGCGGGCGAACAGCAGCCCCTCCTCGCCGACCCGGGCCTCAACCTCGTCCACCGTCAGCGCCGCGACCGGCCGGCCGGCGTAGTACACCAGGCGCATGTCCGGGATGCCGAGGCTGTAGAGCGGCTGGCCGGGATAGCCGGCCAGCGCCCTGTCGATCTCCGGCAGCGCCTGCAGGCGGTGGGCGAACACCCGCGCCTCGAACAGGCCGAAGAAGACGACGAAGGCCAGCAGCAGCGCCGGCGGCAGCCAGGTCATCAGCTTGCGACGCCAGCCCTGCAGGGTGTCGAGCACGCGGGTCCAGTGCCAGGCCAGCAGCAGCGCCACGGCCGGATAGGCCGGCAGCAGGTATTTGGCGTGCTTGTCGGTAAACAGCGAGAACACCAGCAGCGGCAGCAGCACGCAGCAGGCCAGCAGCAGCAGCTCGGCGCGCGCGCGGATCTGCTGCCACAGCTGGCGCGGGCGCACCAGCAGCACCAGCCAGAACGGGGCGAAATCGCCGGCCAGGTAGAGCAGGTAGGCATACCAGGCCTCGCCGCCCTGCGAGCCGCCGACCTTGTTGACGATGTCCCGCTGGAGGACCGTGGACCAGATGTCCCAGCCCAGCTGCAGGCTGACGGCCAGATACCAGGAGCCGCCGATCAGCAGGGCGGTCAGCCAGCCGGGGATACTGCCCAGATAGGCCCGCGCCCGCGGCTGGCGGAGGAAGGCGAACGCCAGCAGCGGCGCGGCGACGAACAACAGGCAGACCGGCCCCTTGGTCAGCAGGCACAGGCCGGTCAGGGCGAAGCTGAGCAGCACCCAGCGCCGGCCGCCCTGGCCGAACAGGTAGGGCCAGGCTGCCAGCAACGACAGCAGGCTCAGCCCGGTCAGGGTCATCTCGATCTCGGCACGGCGGGCGAACAGGCTGAAGCCGGTATTGGCCGCGAGGATCATCGCCGCGTACAGGCCGACCTGCCGCCCCCCCAGGTGCCGGCCCAGCCCGTAGACCACCGCACAGGAAGCCAGCGCGAACAGCGCCGAGGGCAGGCGCAGCGTCCACTCCGTCGCCGCGCCGAGCAGCTGTGTCGGCAGCAGGGTGAGCCAGTTGAACAGCGGCGGCTTGGTCAGATACAGCTCGCCGTTCATGTATGGCAGCAGCCACTGGCCGCTCTCGAACATTTCGCGGGCGGATACCGCGCGGCGCGCCTCGTTGACGCTGAGGAAGGGGATGTCGCCGATCCCCCAGAAACACAGCAGCACTACCAGCCCCAAGACAGCGATGGCAAACGGCGTCCCTGCGGACGTGTCGGTTCTGGCGTTCATCGGTTCATGCTCTCGGGACAGGGGCGCAGCGGTCGTCGGCGCCCGACGGAAACAGGGCCATCGTGGAAGCCGGAGGGCCAGGCAGAGGGGGCCCGGTCTGGCGCGGCGATCGAAGACTACACGAACAGCAGGGCCGCAAACAAAACGCAAACCACGCTCACGCCACTGCCAGCTGCCCACCGCAATGGGCGCGGCGCATGCCGGTGGCGCCGCCACGGGCAAGCACCTGACGCTCCCCGGCGGCGGCCAGGGTGGCGACACCTCCGGACGCGTCCGGGCCAGCACCGGCCCCGAAATCAACGACGCCTAATGCTGGCTTAATACTGCGGAAACTAACATTCGCGACGCTCCCGCCAACCGATGCTGAGCGGTAGATGACCGCTCGTACTCACCGTCGTCCGGCATGTCCGGCGCCGCCGACCTGGGGCGCACGCACGGCCGCAACATATCCCGGGCAGGCTCCACGGCCGGCCCTACAACAAGAGAGTTCGCGATGATCACCATTGGCAACCGCCTGCTCGGGCAGCTGTCCGGCCGGCGCCGCAAGGCCTGGCTGCCGCTGTTGCTGGCCGTGCTGCTGGCATACCCCGTCCTGGGGCTGCACCTGCACGAGCACCTGTACTTCTGGCTGAAATTCGCCGGCTCGCCAGCGCCGGTGGCGGAGGCCGGCCTGCCGCAATACCGGGTACGGGTCGAGGCGCAGCCGGTGGCCGGGGTCGACGGCAATCTTTCCGGGCTGAGCTACGACGACGACCGTCAGCAGCTGTGGGCGGTGATCAACAACCCGCCGGAGCTGCTCGCCATGAGCACCGCCGGCGAGGTGCTGGAGCGCTATCCGCTGCACGGCTTCCAGGACGTCGAGGCCGTGGCCTACCTCGGCGACGACCAGTTGCTGCTGGCCGACGAGCGCCGCCAGGAACTCGTCATCGTGCCGCGGCCAGGCGGGTCCGCTCCGCTGCAGCGCGCCGACTACCGGGCGCTGACCCTCGACCTCGGCAACCCGGAGCGGCACAACAGCGGCCTCGAGGGGCTGGGCTACGATCGCGCCGGCGATCGCCTGTTCGTGGTCAAGGAGCATTCGCCACGCAAGCTGTACGAGATCCGCGGCCTCAAGGCCAGCCTGCGCGGCGACTTCAGCCTGGCGGTGATCGACCGCGATGCCTGGATCCGCCACAAGAACTTCGTCAGCGACCTGTCCTCGGTGGAGTTCGACGCGCGCAGCGGCCATCTGCTGCTGCTCAGCGACGCCAGCCAGCTGATGATGGAGCTGGGCATGGACGGCCAGCTGTTCGGCTACCGCTCGCTGTGGCGCGCCTCCGCCGGCCTGGAGCAGAGCGTGCCGCAGGCCGAGGGGGTCGCCCTCGACGCACGCGGCAATCTCTATCTGGTCAGCGAGCCCAACCTGTTCTACGTGTTCAGCCGCGAGGGCTGAAGGGCTCAGGCGCCCTCCAGCCAGACCTGCTCGACCCACTCCCACACCGAGTCCCAGGTGTTCTCCTCGTCGAGCTCGCCGTCCCACAGCAGCACCTGGCCCTCGGGATCGACCGCATAGTAGCGGCCGCGGTCCTCGCACAGCGGCACCAGGTAGCGCGGCAGGCCCTCGTCCCAGGCGCGCGCGGCGACCTCGGGCAGGTAGGTGTGCGACTGCGGATCGCAGACGGTCACCGGCTCCAGCTGGCCGTAGACCACGTCGCTGGCCTTGAGCAGGTACTCGCGCAGCTCGAAGGGCAGGTGGATGAGGATCTGCTCCTGGATCTCCACCAGCAGGTCCTCGTCCGGCAGCTCCAGGGGCACCGGTACCGGCTCGTTCAGTTCGCGCAGACGGTCGATGGTTTCTTCCACGATGGCGGTTCTCTCGAAGGGGGAATGGGGGAGCTTTATAGCGCACCCCCCGAAAACGACAAGACCCGGGCAAGCCCGGGTCCTGTGGTCACTGCGCTGCGGATCAGCCGTTCTGGCGGATGCCGGCGATCAGCCACGGCTGGTTGTCGCCGTCGGCGCGCTCCATGCGCCAGCTTTCGCTGAACGCCTCGCCCTGGTCGAAGCGCGAGCTCTTCGACACGCCGGCGAAGGTCAGGGTGGCGATGGTCTTGCCGCCCTGCTGCTCGACGCCGTCCAGCTGCACCTGCAGGTTGTCGACGTAGGTGGACTGGAAACCGTCGCCCAGGCTGGCGCGCTCCTGCTTGAGGAACTCGAGCATCTGCGGGGTGACGAACTCGGCGATCTTGTCCATCTCCGCCGCGTCCCAGTGCTGCTGCAGGCTCATGAAGTGCTCGCGGGCGATGCCGACGAAGCGCTGCTCGTCGAACCAGGCCGGGGCGTTGAAGGTGCGCACCGGCTGGGCGGAGCCGCCGAACACCGGGTTGGCCGCCGGGCTGTAGGCCGGCTGCTGCGGGGCCTGGTAGGCCTGGGCGTGGCCCATGCCGGCGTAGGCCGGGGTGGCCTGCTGGGCCTTGCGGCGGGCGAAGAAGCGGAAGGCCAGGAAGGCGATCAGCGCCAGGATCAGGAAGTCGAGGAACTGGAAGCCCTCGAAGCCGTCACCCATGAACATCGAGGCGAGCAGGCCGCCGGCGGCGATGCCGGCCAGCGGGCCGAGCCAGCGCGAGGCGCCGCTGGGCTTGGCGGCGGCACCGGCCATGGCGCCGGCTGCCGGCGCGGTGGGCGCCGGCGCCGCCTGCTGGGTCTGGCGCTGCTGGGTCTGGTGCATCGGCGCGGAGCCGGCGGACTTGCCGCCGCCGAAGCGCTTGGCGGCGAAGGCGTCGACGCTGAGCGTCAGGCTGAGGCACAGGGCCATCGCCAGGCTGAGGATTCGTTGCATGTTGAGAGTGCTCTCGGTGTGGTGATTCACGCGCGTCATCTTTGCCCAGCGCCGGGCAGGCGGCCAGTTGCAGATTGTTTCGGACTGTTGCGCGGGAAGGGGGCGGGAGCCCGGCGGCGCCGCAGCGCCGCCGGGCAGGCTGGACTCAGCGCCAGTTGTACAGTTCCTTGTCGGTGACCTTGCTCATCTCCACCGCCTGCTCGCGGTAGGCCTTCATCGAGGCCCAGATGCGGCCGTTCAGCTCGTTCTGCGCGGCCAGCTGGTCGAGCACCTGCTCGGACTCGTGACGCATGGCGGCCAGCACCTCGTCGGGGAAGCGCTTGAGCTCGGTGCCCTGCTTCTTCAGCTCGCCGAGGGCCTTGGCGTTGTTGAAGGCGTACTCCTCGAGCATGACCTGCACGGAGCCGCGCGCGGCTTCCTCGACGATGGCCTTGAGGTCGGCCGGCAGGCTGTCCCAGGCCTTCTTGTTGATCAGCAGCTCGATGACCGCCTGCGGCTCCTGCCAGCCCGGGAAGTAGTAGTACTTGGCGGCCTTGTGGATGCCGAAGGCCAGGTCGTTGTACGGGCTGACCCAGTCGGTGGCGTCGATGGCGCCGGTCTGCATGGCGGTGAACACCTCGCCGCCGGGCAGGTTGACGGTGGTCGCGCCCAGGCGGTTGTAGACCTCGGCGCCGAGGCCCGGAGTGCGGATCTTCAGGCCCTTGAGGTCTTCCAGGCTGTTGATTTCCTTGTTGAACCAGCCGCCCATCTGCATGCCGGAGTTGCCCGCGGCCAGCGGCTTGACGCCGAACGGCGCGTAGGCCTCGTCCCACAGGGCCTGGCCGCCGCCGTGGCTCAGCCAGGAGTGCATCTCCATGGTCGACAGGCCGAAGGGCACGGCGGTGAAGAACTGCGCGGCCGGGGTCTTGCCCTTCCAGTAGTAGGGGGTGGTGTGGGCCAGCTCGGCGGTGCCCTGGGACACGGCGTCGAAGGCCTCCAGCGGCGGCACCAGTTCGCCGCCGGCGTAGACCTTGACGGTCAGGCGGCCGCCGCTCATGGCGTTGACGCGCTGGGCGAAGCCCTCGGCGCCGGTGCCCAGGCCCGGGTAGTTCTTCGGCCAGGAGGTGACCATCTTCCAGGTGAAGGTCTGCGCCGGCGCGGCCGCCGGCTGCGCGGCGCCCTGTTGCGCGGCGGGTTCTTCCTTGCAGCCGGCCAGGCCCATGGCGGCCAGCAGCGCTGCGGCAGCGCCGAACAGTTGGCGACGATTCATCGGGTGTTCTCCCTTGCTCGATGGGGCCGACGGGCGGCCTTGTTGGTGTTGTTGTATGGAATGCCGCGCTAGAGCGCTTCCAGCTTGGCGTAGGACAGCATCAGCCACTTGCTGCCCTCGCCGTCGAAGTTGACCTGCACCCGCGCCTGCGCGCCGGAGCCCTCGTAGTTGAGGATCACCCCCTCGCCGAACAGGGCGTGGCGCACGCGCTGGCCGAGGGCGAAGGCGGTGTCCGGCACGCCGGCACCGGCGAACGGGCTGGCCACGCTGCTCTTGCCGGCATAGGGGCGGCTGACGCTGCCGGCCAGGCGGACCTCGTGGACCAGCCCCGGCGGAATCTCGCGGACGAAGCGCGACACCTTGTTGTAGGTCTCGCTGCCGTACAGGCGGCGGGTCTCGGCGTAGGTCAGCACCAGGCGCTGCATGGCGCGGGTCAGGCCGACGTAGGCGAGACGGCGCTCCTCCTCGAGGCGGCCGGGCTCCTCGAGGCTCATCTTGTGCGGGAACAGGCCTTCCTCCATGCCGGCGAGGAACACCAGCGGGAACTCCAGGCCCTTGGCGCTGTGCAGGGTCATCAGCTGCACACTGTCCTCGCCCTCGTCGGCCTGGGCGTCGCCGGCCTCCAGCGCGGCGTGGTCGATGAACGCGGCGAGCGGCGACAGCTCGTCCTCCTCGCTCTCGAACGAACGCGCGGCGCTGACCAGCTCCTCGAGGTTGTCGACGCGGGTCTGGCCCTTCTCGCCCTTCTCGGCGAGATGGAAGGGGATCAGCCCGGTCTGCTCGATCACCGTCTGGGTCAAGAGGTGCAGCGGCATGTCCTCGACGCGCAGGGCAAGGCTGTCGATCAGCTCGACGAAGGCGTTCAGCGCGCCGGCGGCGCGGCCGGGCAGCAGCTTCTGGCCGACCGCCTGGTGCAGCGCGCGCCACAGCGACAGCTGCTGGTTGCGCGCCACCTCGCGGAGGATCTCCACGGTCTTCTCGCCGATGCCGCGCGGCGGCAGGTTGAGCACCCGCTCCAGCGCCGCGTCGTCGTCGCGCTGGCGGATCAGGCGCAGGTAGGCCATGGCGTTCTTGATCTCGGCGCGCTCGAAGAAGCGCTGGCCGCCGTAGATGCGGTAGGGAATCTTCTCCCGGAGCAGCGCTTCCTCCAGCACCCGCGACTGGGCGTTGGAGCGGTAGAGGATGGCGATCTCGCGGCGCTGCAGGCCATCCTTGCGCACGGCGTCCTGGATGCGCTCGACGATGAAGCGCGCCTCGTCGTGTTCGTTGAAGGCGGCGTACAGGCTGATCGGGTCGCCTTCGTCACCCTCGGTCCACAGCTGCTTGCCCAGGCGCCCCTGGTTATTGGCGATCAGTGCGTTGGCGGCCTCGAGGATGCGTGCGGTGGAGCGGTAGTTCTGCTCCAGGCGGATGGTCTCGGCGTCGGCGAAATCGCGCTCGAACTGCTGGATGTTCTCGATGCGCGCGCCGCGCCAGCCGTAGATCGACTGGTCGTCGTCGCCGACCACCATCAGGCTGGTGCCGGCGCTGCCGCTGGGTGCGGCCAGGTGGCGCAGCCAGGCGTACTGCACGGCGTTGGTGTCCTGGAACTCGTCGACCAGGATGTGGCGGAAGCGCTGGCGGTAGTGTTCGAGCAGGCCCGGGTTGTCGCGCCACAGCTCCAGCGAGCGCAGCAGCAGCTCGGCGAAGTCGACCACCCCGGCGCGCGCACAGGCGGCCTCGTAGGCGCTGTAGATGTTGAGCATGGTGGCCAGGTACAGGTCGCCGGCCGGCTGGATGTGTTGCGGGCGGATGCCCTCGTCCTTCTGGCCGTTGATGAACCACTGCGCCTGGCGCACCGGCCAGCGCTGCTCGTCGAGGCCCAGCTCGCGGATCACCCGCTTGACCAGGCGCTGCTGGTCGTCGGAGTCGAGGATCTGGAAGTTCTCCGCCAGCCCCGCCTCCTGCCAGTGGGCCCGCAGCAGGCGGTGGGCGAGACCGTGGAAGGTGCCCACCCACATGCCGGCCGGGCTGCTGCCGAGCAGCTGCTCGATGCGCGCACGCATCTCGGCGGCGGCCTTGTTGGTGAAGGTGACCGAGAGGATCGAGTGCGGCCCGGCGCCCTCCACCTCGATCAGCCAGGCGATGCGGTGCACCAGCACGCGGGTCTTGCCGGAGCCGGCGCCGGCCAGCACCAGCTGGCGGCCGAGCGGGGCGGCGACCGCCTGGCGTTGGGCATCGTTGAGGGAACTGAGCAGAAAGGATAGGTCTTCGCGCATCGCGGCATTCTAGCGGTCGGGGCGAAGACGCGGCAAACTCTGGCCTGGCCGGAAGTGCCGGCCCACCGACGCAGGGAGAGCTGGCGCACATGTCCGGGACAATACGACAAGAACAACAGCACAAGTTGCGCCCATGACCTTTCTCTTCTCCCACGATGTCCAGCCGCCGGCCATCGACCCCCAGGCGGTACGCCAGCAGTACGCCGTGGCGATCGATGCCGCCCTGACCCGCCAGCTGTATCGCGGTTCGCGCCTGCCCAGCCTGCTGATGCTGCTCGGCGGCCTCAGTTGCGTCGTCCTGCTCTGGGACCAGCAGCGCACCGGCATGCTCGCCGCCCTGCTCGGCTGGCTGGGCCTGCTGGTCGGCCTGCGCCTGTGGCAGACCCGCACCTTCCAGCGCGCCCCCGCCGAACGCCAGGCCGACCCGGTGTGGCGGCTGACCCTGCTGCTCGGCGCCGCCGCCTCGGGGCTGACCCTGGCGCTGGCCGGCATCCTGCTGATGCCGCTGGCCGAACCGCTGCAGCAGGCGCTGGTCTACGGCCTGCTGGCCACCGCGACCATCTCCGCCAGCGTGGCCTACGCCGCCAGCCTGCGCGCCTTCCTCGCCTTCGCCCTGCCGGCGCTGCTGCCTTCCAGCCTGTCGCTGCTCGGCAGCGACGACCTGCAGCTGCGCGGCTGGGGAGTGTTCGGCCTGCTCCTGCTGCCGGCCCTGCTGGTCAGCGCCTGGCAGATCAACCGCGCCTGGCAGCGCAACCTGCTGCACCGCTTCCAGAACCAGTCGCTGCTGGAGTTCCAGGAGCAGGCGCGCAAGGCCAGCATGCGCATGAACCAGGAACTGGCCAGCGAGGTGCGCCAGCGCCAGCAGGTCGAGGCCGAGCTGCGCACCGCGCAGCGGGCGCTGGAGGAACGGGTCAGCGAGCGCACCCGCGCGCTCAGCGAGAGCGAGCAGGCGCGCCGCGCCGAGGAGGCGCAGCGGCGCTTCCTCGCCAGCCACGATCCGCTGACCGGGCTGGCCAACCGCAGCCTGCTGCTGGAGAACCTCGACGCCGCCGTGGCGCGGGTGCGCGCCGCGGGCGGCGAACTGGCCCTGCTGCACCTCGACCTCGACCGCTTCAAGCTGCTCAACGAGAGCCTCGGCCACCAGGCCGCCGACAGCGTCCTCTGCGAGATGGCCCAGCGCCTGCGCGCCAGCCTGCCGCAGGCCGACACCATCGCGCGCATCGCGGTGGACGAGTTCGCCGTGCTGCTCGGTAGCGGCGGCCCGGCCGGCGAACTCGAGCCGCTCGGCCGGCGCCTGCTCGCCGTGCTGCGCCAGGGCATCGAGGTCGACGGCCAGGAGATGGTGGTCGGCGCCTCGCTGGGCATCGGCCTGCTGTCCGTCGCCGGCGACCCGGCCAGCCTGTTCAGCCAGGCGAGCATGGCCATGCGCCACGCCAAGCAGCTGGGCGGCAACAACCTGCAGTTCTACCGCAACAGCCTGCGTACCGGCAGCCGCGAGCGGCTGCTGCTCGAGGCGCAGCTGGACAAGGCGCTGGAGCGCAGCCAGCTGGAGGTGTTCTACCAGCCGCGCCTGACCCTGCGCAGCGAGCGCCTGCACGGCGCCGAGGCGCTGGTGCGCTGGCGCCACCCGGAGTTCGGCCTGCTGTCGCCGGGGGGCTTCATCGGCTTGGCCGAGGAGACCGGGCAGATCACCGCCATCGGCGACTTCGTCCTGCGCCAGGCCTGCCGCCAGGCGCAGGAGTGGCGGCAGAGCGGGCTGGCCGAGCTGCGCGTGTCGGTGAACGTCGCCATGGCCCAGCTGCGCCAGCCGGGCTTCGTCGCGCGGGTCGCGGCGATCCTCGCGGAAACCGGCCTGCCGGCGCACCTGCTGGAGCTGGAGCTGACCGAGAGCCAGCTGGCCGACAACGTCGAGACCCTGGCCGGGCAGTTCCGCGAGCTGCGCGCCCTCGGCGTGCGCCTGGCGATCGACGACTTCGGCACCGGCTATTCCTCGCTCGGCTACCTCAAGCACCTGCCGGTGGACGTGGTGAAGATCGATCGCACCTTCATCCGCGAGCTGGACGCCGGCGAGGGCGGCGACGCGGCGATCACCCGGGCGATCATCGCCATGGCCCACAGCCTCGGCCTGCAGGTGGTGGCCGAGGGGGTGGAGCGGCCGGCGCAGCTGGAGTTCCTGCGCGAGCACGCCTGCGACGAGATCCAGGGCTACCTGATCAGCCACCCGGTGGAGGCGCTGACGCTGGCCGGGCTGCTGGACGCGCAGAAACCCAGGGTCAGCGCCCTCGCCTGAAGCGCGCGGCTGAGCCGGCGCCGCCCCGGGGTGCGCCGGCTCAGCCGCGGGTGCTGCCGCCGTCCAGGTGACGCATCAGCAGCGCGTACTGCAGGTCGATCTCCTCCGGCACCGGCAGGTAGACCACGTGGCCGTCGCCTGGCGCCACCGTGGCGCTCTCGCCCTTCTTGTCGAGCATGTGCTCGAGGCGGAAGTTGAGGTTACCCTGCGGGCTCATCAGCTCGAGCAGGTCGCCGACCTGGAAGCGGTTCTTCACCGCCACCTCGGCCAGGCCGTCCTTGCGCACCCCGGTGAACTCGCCGACGAACTGCTGGCGCTCGGACAGCGAGTAGCCGTGCTGGTAGTTCTGGTATTCGTCGTGCACGTGGCGGCGCAGGAAGCCCTCGGTGTAGCCGCGGTGGGCCAGCGACTCGAGGGTGTCCATCAGGCTCATGTCGAACGGCCGCCCGGCCACCGCGTCGTCGATCGCCTTGCGGTACACCTGGGCGGTGCGCGCCACGTAGTAGTGGCTCTTGGTGCGGCCCTCGATCTTCAGCGAGTGCACGCCCATCTGGGTCAGGCGCTCGACGTGCTGCACGGCGCGCAGGTCCTTGGAGTTCATGATGTAGGTGCCGTGCTCGTCCTCGAACGCCTCCATGTACTCGCCGGGACGGTTGCTTTCTTCCAGCAGCATCACCTGGTCGGTGGGCGCGCCGGCGCCGAGGGTCGGCTCAACCGCCTGGTCGAGCTGCATCACCGGGATCGGCTCGTGGACGTGGACGACGTTGCCCAGCTCGTCCTCCTTGCCCTCGTGCACCTTGTACTCCCAGCGGCAGGCGTTGGTGCAGGTGCCCTGGTTGGGGTCGCGGTGGTTGAGGTAGCCGGACAGCAGGCAACGCCCGGAGTAGGCCATGCACAGCGCGCCGTGGACGAACACCTCCAGCTCGATGGCCGGCACCTGCTCGCGGATCTCGGCGATCTCCTCCAGCGACAGCTCGCGCGAGAGGATGATGCGGCTGACGCCGATGCGCCGCCAGAACTCCACCGAGGCCCAGTTCACCGCGTTGGCCTGCACCGACAGGTGGATCGCCTGCGCGGGGAAGTGGTCGCGCACCAGCATGATCAGCCCCGGGTCGGACATGATCAGCGCGTCCGGGCCCATCGCCACCACCGGCTCGAGGTCCCGGATGAAGGTCTTCAGCTTGGCGTTGTGCGGGGCGATGTTGACCACCACGTAGAACTTCTTGCCCAGCGCGTGGGCCTCGTCGATGCCCAGCTTGAGGTTGGCGTGGTCGAACTCGTTGTTGCGCACCCGCAGGCTGTAGCGCGGCTGCCCGGCGTACACCGCGTCGGCGCCGTAGGCGAAGGCGTAGCGCATGCTTTTCAGCGTGCCGGCGGGGGAGAGCAGTTCGGGACGGAAGGCGGTGGTCATGGCGCGGCAGACTCGCAGGGCGTCGGAAAAACGCAGCATTTTACTGTGGATTGACCACGAATGCGCGCCCGCCCGCCAGCGGCGCGACAGGCGCGGCCTTGCCCCGGAGCGCGGCGCTGCCTAGAGTCGCGCCCCTCGACAGCGTGGAGTGAGACCCGAGATGCGCAAACCGGCCAGACGGAAACCGGCCCGCAAGAAACCCGCCAACCGCCTGCTGCAACTGGGGATCGCCCTGCTGGCGGCGCTGGCCGCGGCCTTCCTGGTCCCGCCACAGGCCCCGGACAGCTTCCAGGCAGCCAAGCGGATCGCCCGCGACATCCACGGCGAGCGGGGGCAGACCTTCTACTGCGGCTGCGCCTACCAGGGCAACCGCGTCGACCTGGCCAGCTGCGGCTACCGCCCGCGCAGGAACGCCCAGCGCGCGGCGCGCATCGAGTGGGAGCACGTGGTGCCGGCCTGGGTGATCGGCCACCAGCGCCAGTGCTGGCAGCAGGGCGGGCGCGACCGCTGCAGCGAAAGGGACCCGGTGTTCGCCCGCGCCGAGGCCGACCTGCACAACCTGGTGCCGGCCATCGGCGAGGTCAACGGCGACCGCAGCAACTTCCCGCTCACCGACCGGCTGGCCGCCAGTCCCGGGCAATACGGCCGGTGCGGGATGGTGATCGACTTCCGCAGCCGCCAGGCCATGCCCCCCGAGGCGACTCGCGGCGCCATCGCGCGCACCTACCTGTACATGCACGAGCGCTACCAGCTGCGCCTGTCCAAGCAGGACCGCCAGCGCTACGAGGCCTGGCACCGCCTGCACCCGGCCAGCGAGGCCGAGCGCCGGCGCAACCAGGCGATCGCCTGCAAGATGGGCTGGGGCAATCCGTACGTCGGCGAAGTGGCGCTGTGGCGCTGCGGCTTCGGCCGTCTCGGCGAGGTGGCCGGCAGCGCGCTCGGCATCGCCGGCTCGCTGGCCGAGGCGGCTCTCCGGCGCTGAGCACGGCGCGGGCCGGATGCCCGCGCGCGCCGTTTGCCGTATAAGGGAGACTGGAATTCTCCACGCCACAACGAGCACCGCACAAACCGATGAAAACCCCGAAACGCCTTGAGCCGCTGGTCGAGGACGGCCTGATCGACGAGGTCATCCGTCCGCTGATGAGCGGCAAGGAAGCGGCCGTGTACGTGGTGCGCTGCGGCAACCAGCTGCGCTGCGCCAAGGTCTACAAGGAAGCCAACAAGCGCGGCTTCCGCCAGGCCGCCGAATACCAGGAAGGCCGCAAGGTGCGCAACAGCCGCGACGCGCGCGCCATGGCCAAGGGCAGCAAGTACGGCCGCCGCGAGCAGGAGGAGTCCTGGCAGAACGCCGAGGTGGCCGCACTGTACCGCCTGGACGGCGCCGGCGTGCGCGTGCCCAAGCCCCACGACTTCCTCGACGGCGTGCTGCTGATGGAGATGGTCGCCGGCGCCGACGGCGATGCCGCGCCGCGCCTCAACGACGTCGAGCTGACCGCCGAGCAGGCCCGCGAATACCACGCCTTCATGATCCGCCAGGTGGTGCTGATGCTCTGCGCCGGCCTGGTGCACGGCGACCTCTCCGAGTTCAACGTGCTGCTCGGCCCGGACGGCCCGGTGGTGATCGACCTGCCGCAGGCAGTGGACGCCGCCGGCAACAACCATGCACTGCGCATGCTCGAGCGCGACGTCGCCAACATGAACGCCTACTTCGGCCAGTTCGCCCCCGAACTGCGCGAGTGCAAGCATGCCAAGGAGATGTGGGCGCTGTACGAAGCCGGCAAGCTGACGCCGAGCAGCGTGCTGACTGGCGAGTTCGACGAGCCGGAGGAAGCCGCCGACCTCGACGCGGTGCTGCGCGAGATCGAGGCCACCCTGGCCGACGAGGCGCGGCGCAAGGCCGCGCTGGAGGCGGCCGACGCGCCGGCAGTACGCGAGGAACCGACGCCGCCGTGGCTGCGCGGCTGAACGGCGGGACTGCCGCCGCCGGCACGGGGCGCAGAAAAGACACGGCCCGCCGGATGGCGGGCCGTGACGGCAAGGCCGGGCGTCAGGCCGCGGCGGCGTCCTTGAGGATCACGTAGAGCTGGTCCTTGAGGCTGAGTTTCTCCTTCTTCAGGGTCTCGATCTCGGCATCGGTGCCCAGCTCGATGCGCGCCTCGAGGTTCTTGATGCGCTGGTCCAGCTCGTTGTGCTCGTCGAACAGACGGGTGAAGTGCGCGTCTTCGGTCTTCAGGCGGGTGATCAGGTCGCGATATTCGGGAAACATGCAAACTCCTGGTTCGTGGCTACAGCGAAGGGGCGGGCGGCCATGACGGCCGCAGCATCGGGAAACCGTGACTTGCTCTTGGCTTCATGGTGGCACCGCCGCGGCCGCGCGTATTGACCGGGATCATGCGCCATCGCGGCGCCGACCGTGCGCCGGCTCGTCGTGCGACTGGACAGCGCGCCCCGGCTCCGGTCAGATCAGCCGGTCAGTTCCGCAACCATGTCATCGAAGGAGATTCCCCATGCAAGGCAAGGCCATCTACGTCCAGCCGGGCGGCGGCTACGACAGGGTCAGCGTCGGCAGCAGCACCGCGGCCGCCCCCGGGCCGGGCGAGATCAGCGTGCGCCTGCACGCCAGCTCGCTCAACTACCACGACTTCGCCGTGGTCAGCGGCATGTGGGGGCCGAGCGAGCCACGCATCCCGATGGCCGACGGCGCCGGCGAGGTGATCGCCGTGGGCGCCGGGGTCGACGAGTTCGCCGTCGGCGACTCGGTGGTCAGCACCTTCTTCCCCGACTGGCTGGACGGCGAGCCGCCGGTCGAGGGCTTCGCCACGGTGCCGGGCGACGGCATCGACGGCTACGCCCGCGAAGTGGTGACCGCCCGCGCCAGCGCCTTCACCCGCGCGCCGCGCGGCTGGAGCCACGCCGAGGCGGCCACCCTGACCACCGCCGGCCTCACCGCCTGGCGCGCGCTGATGGCCGACGGCGCGCTGAAGGCCGGCGACACTGTGCTGGTGCAGGGCACCGGCGGCGTGTCGATCTTCGCCCTGCAGTTCGCCAAGCTGGCCGGCGCCACGGTGATCGCCACCTCGTCCAGCGACGCCAAGCTCGAGCGCCTCGCGGCCATGGGCGCCGACCACCTGATCAACTACCGCACGGATCCGGCCTGGGGCGAAACCGCCCGCGCGCTGACCGGCGGGCGCGGCGTCGACCACGTCATCGAGGTCGGCGGCCCGGCCACCCTGGCGCAGTCGATGGCCGCCGCGCGGGTCGGCGGGCACATCGCGGTGATCGGCATCCTCAGCGGGGTGGCCGGCGAACTGCCGCTGGTGCCGGCGCTGCTCAAGCAGCTGCGCCTGCAGGGCGTGCTGGTCGGCAGCCGCGCCCAGCAGCAGGCGATGGTCCGCGCCATCGACGCCAACGGCCTGCGCCCGGTGATCGACCGCCGCTTCGCCCTCGAGGAAATCGTCGAGGCGTTCCGCTACCAGGAAAGCAACCGGCACTTCGGCAAGATCTGCCTGGAGTTCTGAGGCAGTCGCGACGGACGCCCAACGTAGGGTGCGCGCGGCGCACCGCGAATCCCGCCGCGCTCACGTGGTGCGCGCGGCGCACCCTACAACCAGCGCCTGCTCCACGTGGCACTCGTCGCCGTACCGTCCGTAGGGTGCGCCCTGCGCACCGCGAATCCTGCCGCGCCCGCGGAGCGCCGTTCAGGTCCAGCCGTAGCGCAGCACATGGAAGAAGATCGGCGCGGCGAAGCACACCGAATCCAGGCGGTCGAGCATGCCGCCGTGACCCTCGATCATGTGGCCCCAGTCCTTCACCCCGCGGTCACGCTTGATCGCCGACATCACCAGGCCGCCGAAGAAGCCGAGCAGGGTGACCACCAGGGCGACCGCCAGCGCCTCCCAGAAGCCGAACGGGGTGATCCAGAACAGCGAGGCACCGACCAGGGTGGCCAGCGCCACGCCGCCGGCGAAGCCTTCCACGGTCTTCGACGGCGACAGCTGCGGGGCGATCCGGCGCCGGCCGAACAGCTTGCCGCAGACGTACTGCAGCACGTCGCTGAGCTGCACCACCAGCACCAGCCAGGCGATCAAAAGCAGGTTGCGCCCTTCGAAGCCGGGGATGTCGAGGGTCAGCAGCGCCGGCACGTGGGAGATGCAGAACACCGCGATCATCATCCCCCACTGCACCTTGGCGGTGCGCTCGAGGAAGGCGGTGGTATCGCCGCCCAGCGAGGCGAGGATCGGCAGCAGGAGGAAGACGTAGACCGGGATGAAGATCGCGAACAGCCCGTACCAGTCGTGGGCGATCAGCAGGTACTGCGCCGGCAGCACCAGGTAGAAGGCCGCCGCCAGCGCCGGGTAGTCGCTGGCGCGGGTCGGCGTGAGGGTGATGAACTCGCGCAGGGCGCAGAAGGAGATGATGGCGAACAGGCCGATCACCGCGCCCTGGCCGAGCCAGAAGGCCGTGCCGAGCACCGCGACCATCACCCACCAGGCGTTGATCCGCGCGTTGAGGTTGTCGATCACCGGGCTGGCGGCGCCGCGGCTGCGCCACTTGAGGACGAAGCCGATCAGGGAGGCCAGCGCCAGCAGGGCGCCGATGCCGGCGAACAGGGTCAGGGTGTCGCGGTCCATGTCAGTCGGCCTCCGCAGCCAGTTCGAGCAGGGCGTCGCGGGCGCGGGCGAGGAAGGCTTCCTTGCTCTCGTCGGCGCCGATGCTCAGCGGCGCGCCGAAGCTCACCGTGCACAGCAGCGGCAGCGGCAGCACGCGACCCTTGGGCATCACCCGCTTGAGGTTGGCGATCCACACCGGCACCAGCTCGACCTGCGGGCAGGCCCGGCCGAGGCGGTACAGGCCGCTCCTGAACGGCAGCAGCTCGTCGGTCAGGTTGCGCGTGCCCTCGGGAAACAGGATCAGCGAGTCGCCGGCGTGCAGGGCGGCGAGCAGCGGCTCGAGCGGGTTGGCGGCGGAGCTGCGCTCGCGGTCGACCAGCACGCCGTGGAACACCCGGTGGATCAGGAAGCGGCGCACGGCGTCGCGCTGCCAGTAGTCGGCGCCGGCCACCGGACGGGTGCGCGCGCGCAGCGCTGGCGGCAACGACGACCACAGCAGCACGAAGTCGGCATGGCTGCTGTGGTTGGCGAAATAGATGCGCTGGCGCGCCTCGGGCAGGCAGCCGCGCCACAGGCTGCGCGCGCCGGTGAGCAGGCGGGCGAAGCCGATGATCAGACGGGCCAGCAGACGCTGCGCCGGGCCGCTGGGCGGGCGCGGCGGCGGCGGGGCTGGCGGCAGGTCTTCGCCGCTGGGCGGGATCGGGGTGTCGTTCATCGGCGTGCTCCTTGCTGCGACGGGTCGGCGCTCAGGCCGGCGGTGACTGGCGTGCGGCCTCGACGACGCCCTGGCGCACGCGGTTGACCAGGGTCAGCAGCAGCAGGGCGGCGATCAGCAGCAGCAGGGGGTCGAGCCAGGCCGGCGGCAGCAGGCCGGTGGCCACCCCGGCGCCGAGCACGCCGAAGGCGAAGGCGCGGTCGCTCTTGCCCATCGGCCCGTCGTAGCGGCGGCTGGCGCCGGCCAGCGGGCCCATCGCCCCGGCGTATTCGGCGAGCAGCGCCAGCAGGGTCACCAGCACCACCCACAGCGGGCTGACGCCGGGCAGCAGGGCGAACGGCAGGAACAGCGCGCTGTCGGCGATCACGTCGCACAGCTCGTTGAGGTAGGCGCCGAGGTGCGATTGCTGGCCGAACTCGCGGGCGAGCACACCGTCGATGGCGTTGAGCGCCATGCGCAGCAGCATCCACAGCGGGATCAAGGCGAACAGCCAGACCTGGCTGGCGCAGGCGGCGAGCAGCGCGCCGAGCGCCACGGAGATCGCCGCGGCGGCGAGGGTCACCTGGTTGGCGGTGACGCCACGCGCGTGCAGGCGCTGCACCGCGGGGCGCAGCAGCGCCTGGAAGCGCGGCTTGAGCTGGTAGATCGAGGGCATGGCGGGGTCCGTTGCCGGAGGCGTCCTTGGGATGGAGCCACGATAGCCGGCCTGCCGGGGCGGCGTCCACGAACTGCGTCAGCCCGCGGGTCGACTCAGATCACCAGTACGTCGCTGCGCGCCTGGGTGAGGATGTGGCGGGTCACGCTGCCGAGCAGCAGTTCCTCGAGAACGCCCTGGCCACGCTTGCCGATGACGATCAGCTCGCTGCCGTGCAGCTGCTGCTGGTCGAGGATGTGCACGCTGGCGTCGCCGTGCAGTACCAGGGGCTGCACGGCGTCGGCCGGCAGGCCGCTGGCGGCGACCAGCTCGGCCATGCGCGCCTCGGCCTCGCGCCGGGCGCTGGCCGTCAGCGCGGCCAGCTCCGCCTCGCCGACCCCGGCGTGGCGCAGGCGGCCCTCGAAGGGCACCTCGAAGGCGTGCAGCAGGAGCAGCTCGGCCTGCGGCGCCAGCGCGCGGGCCATGGCGATGGCCTGGCGCGAGCGTGCCGAGAAGTCCACCGGCAGCAGCACCCGCCGGTAGGCGTGCGCGGCCGCGCGGCGCACCACCAGCAGCGGGCGGCCGGTCTTGCGCAGCACGCGCTCAGTGGTCGAGCCGAGCAGCAGATCGTGCACCAGGCTGGCGCCGCGCGCGCCGAGCACCAGCAGATCGGCGTCGAGGGCATCGGCCTCGCAGGCGATCTCGGCGGCCACCGCGCCGCTGCCCAGGTGCAGCTCGGCGTCCACGCCGCAGCGCTCGTGCAGCGCGGCGCCGAGCTCGCGCAGCTCCTCGCGGGCCTCGTCGAGCAGGCGCTGCTGCAGGTCGCCGGGAGCGGCGCCGAACAGCTGGCGCAGGGTGTCCAGTGCGCCGCTGCTGACCACGTGCTGCAGCACCAGGCGGGCGCCGCCGTCGGCGGCGAGCCGGGCCGCGCGCTCGGCGGCCTGGCGCGCCGGGGCGGAAAGGTCGGTGGGCGCGAGCAGGGTATGCAGACGGATCATGGGCGTTCTCCTTGTTGCCGGCGATCTCGGCCGTGGCGGACGGCCACCTGCCGCGACCATAGCACGGATGCCGCGCCGCCCGGTGCGCAAGGAGGGGGAGGGGAAATGGCCGTGCCTCGCGCCCGGGAGGCACGGCCTGCAGCGCGTCAGGCGGCGGCGATCACGTCGCCGTGGTTCTCCGGCTCGATCAGCGCGCGGTGCAGCGCGGCGATGGCGGCGGCGTAGTCTTCCTCGTTGACCACGCACTGCATCTCCACCTGGCGGATCGACTGGTGCAGCGCCTGGATGCTGATGCCGGCCTCGGCCAGCGCGCTGGCGGTGCGGGCGAGGATGCCCTTGACCTTGAGGTTGGAGCCGATCGCCGAGACGATGGCGACGTTGTGCACGGTCACCTCGGCGGCCGGGTAGCGCTCCTCGACCAGCTTGGCGGCGCGGTTGATCAGCTTGCGCGAGCCGGTGACGTAGTAGGTGATGCTGTTGGCGTCGGAGTCCTTGTTGACCACGTACAGCTTGAGCTGCTTGAGCAGCTTGCTGACCTCGATGTCGTGGTCGGGGTCGCCGAGCATCTCCTGGTCGAACACCTCGAGGCCGAACACGTCCTTGCGCCCGGCGATGATCTCCACGCAGGGCCGTGCGCTGCAGTAGTCCTGGCTGATCAGGGTGCCGGCGTGCTCGGGCTCGAAGGCGTTCTTGATGCGCAGCTGGATGCCGGCGCGGCGCAGGGTGCGCGCGGCGCGCGGGTGGATCGCCTCCATGCCGAGGTTGGACAGCTGGTCGGCGACGTCGTAGTTGGTGCGGCCGATGGTCACCACCTTGTCGACGCCGACCAGGTTGGGGTCGGCGCTGCTGAGGTGGAATTCCTTGTGGATGATCGCCTCACGGGCGCCGGTGGCGGCGGCGATCTGGGCGAAGGTGATCTCGCTGTAGCCGCGGTCGAAGGTGTTCATCAGGCCTTCGGCGCAGTGCGCGTAGCCGGTGGCGATGACCAGCTCGCGGGACAGGTCGATGCCGGCGAAGCTGGCGCGGATCATCTCCTCGAACGGCAGCGGGGTTTCCATCTGCCAGCCGCTGAGGTCGACCAGGCGCGCGTTGACGTCGCGCTGGCGCAGCGCCAGCACGCTGTTGAAGGCGCTGTGCGCCTCGCCGAGCGAGGCGAGCATCTCGCGCACCTTCATCAGGTTCTCGGTGAGCTGGAAGTGGCCGTAGCTGCAAAGCTTCTGCAGGCTGTCCATGCAGTCCCGGGCGTCGTCGATGCGCGAGCCGATGAAGGCGTCGGCGGCGGCCTGCTCCGGCGTGCCGGCGAACAGCTCGGCGTTCTTGGCCAGCATGCGCGCGCGCACGTCTTCCAGGGCCTCGCGCCAGGCGCCCTCGTTGTGGGCATCGGCGAAGCGCTGGTAGACGCCCGGCTCGCCGGTCTTCTTGTGTTCGAGCAGCAGGTTGGTCATGCCGCTGTAGGCCGAGACGACGAAGATGCGCTGGTACAGCTCAGCGCCCTGTCGCGGGCCGATGAAGATGTTGTCGAGGAGTTCCTCGAAGCGGCTCATGGAGGTGCCGCCGATCTTTTCTACGGTATGCATCGTGGTTTCAGCGTCAGTCGTCGATGGGAGGCGGGCCGGCCGCTGCCGCCGCCGGCGGCCCCGCGCAGAGCGCGGGACCGTCGCCGGAACGTCAGAGGTACTGCTGCGGCTGGATGTCCAGCGCGCGGAAGTCCCGACGCTCGGCCACGAAGGCCGGGCGCGGAGCCTGCTCGCAGAAGGGTGCCTGTACGGCGTTGCTGACGCGATTGTAGACGTAGAACAGGTTGCTGCGCGCGTCCGGTGTGATGTTGCCGTTGGAGCCGTGCATGATGTTGCAGTCGAACAGCACCACGCTGCCGGCCGGTGCGGTCGCCGTGGCGATGCCGTGGCGCGCGGCCAGCTCGCTGAGGCTGGCCTGGTCGGGCACCCCGACCTCCTGGCGGCGCAGCGACTGTGCGTAGTGGTTCTCCGGGGTCGCACCGACGCAATGGATGTAGTGGCGGTGCGAACCGGGCATCAGCAGCAGCGGGCCGTTGTAGCTGTGGTTGTCGGTGAGCAGTACCGAACAGCTCAGCGCCTGCATGCGCGGCATGCCGTCCTCGACGTGCCAGGTCTCGAAGTCCGAGTGCCAGTAGAACTCCTTGCCGTCGAAGCCCGGCTTGAAGTTCAGCCGCGACTGGTGCACGTAGATGTCGCCGCCGAGGATGAAGCGGGCGATGCCGGCGATCCGCTGGTCGCGGGCCACCCGGGCGAACAGCGGGTTGTCGCGGTGGATCTCGAACACCGAGCGTACCGCGCCGCTGTCCGGCTCCTGGATGGCCTTGCCCGAGGCGGTCACCGCCGGGTCGCTCAGCATGCGCTGCAGCTCGCGACGCAGCAGCGCCACTTCCTCGGCGCTGAACACGTTCGGCAGCACCAGATAGCCGTCGCGCTCGAAGCGCTCGATCAGCTCGGCGGCGATCGGCGCATTCTCCAGGTCGGTGCGATGCACCACCGGGTCGAGACGCTCCTGCCAGCGCGGCTCGCTGGCCTGGCGCGAGGGGTAAAGGTCGGTTTGCACGTTGGTCACGCGGCTTTCCTCCTCGGTTGACGGGTGGTCAGGCGACGGCGTCGGCTTCCAGCGGATAGACGCCGTTCTCGTCGTGGACTTCCTTGCCGTTGAGCGGCGGATTGAACACGCAGGCCATCTTCATCTCGCTGAAACCGCGCAGCAGGTGCTCGTCGTGCTGGTCGAGGATGTACAGGGTGCCGGGCCTGATCGGGTAGACCTTGCCGTCGGCGATGGTCTCGATCTCGCCCTCGCCGCTGATGCAGTACACCGACTCCAGGTGGTTCTGGTAGTGGATGTGCGTCTCGCTGTTGGCGTAGATGGTGGTGATGTGGAACGAGAAGCCCATGTTGTCGTCCTTGAGCAGCATGCGGGTGCTGTCCCAGGTGTCGGTGACGATCTTGCGGCCGGACTGCTCGCATTCGGCCAGGGTGCGTACGATCATGCGGATTCTCCTCAGGAGGCTCGGGTGGCGGTCTGGGTGGACAGGGCGGCAGCGAAGGCACCGTCGAGGATGTCCATGGCGCGGTCGATCTGCGCCTCCTCGATGATCAGCGGGCACAGGCACTTGACCACTTCGCCGTGGGCGCCGCTGGTCTCGATCACCAGGCCGCTGGCGAAGGCGTGGCGGCACACCGCCGCGGCGGTATCGCCGTCCGGGCAGGCGATGCCGAGCATCATCCCGCGGCCCTTGAGCTGCAGGGAGGCAGGACCGTGACGGCGGACGATGCGCTGCAGGCGCTCGGCGATGCGCTGGCCCTTGGCGCGCACGCTGGCGGCGAAGGCGTCGTCCTGCCAGAACTGCTCGAGCGCCGCGGTGGCAGTGACGAAGGCGTGGTTGTTGCCGCGGAAGGTGCCGTTGTGCTCGCCCGGCTGCCACTGGTCGAGTTCCCTGCGCAGCAGCAGCATGGCGAACGGCAGGCCGTAGCCGGACAGCGACTTGGACAGGGTGATCAGGTCCGGGCGGATGCCCATCTGCTCGAAGCTGAAGAAGCTGCCGGTGCGCCCGCAGCCGGCCTGGATGTCGTCGACGATCAGCAGCATGCCGTGCTTGCGGCACAGCCGCTCGAGACGGCGCAGCCACTCGGCCGAGGCGACGTTGAGGCCGCCCTCGCCCTGCACCGTCTCGACGATGGCCGCGGCCGGCTTGTCGACGCCGCTGCTCGGGTCGTCGAGCAGCTTGTCGATCATCGCGATGGTGTTGACCTGCTCGCCGAAGTAGTTGGCGTAGGGCATGCGGCTGACGTCGCCCAGCGCGGTGCCGGCGCCGCCGCGGTGGTGCTGGTTGCCGGTGGCGGCCAGGGCGCCCAGGGTGCAGCCGTGGAAGCCGTTGGTGAAGCTGAGGATGCCGCTGCGCCCGGTGACCTTGCGCGCCAGCTTGAGCGCCGCCTCGACGGCGTTGGTGCCGGTCGGCCCGGTGAACTGCATCAGGTAGCCGGACATGCCGCGCGGCGCGAGGATCAGCCGGTGGAAGGTCTCGAGGAAGCGCTCCTTGGCCGCCGAGTGCATGTCCAGGCCGTGGGTGAGGCCGTCGTTCTCGATGTAGTCGAGCAGCGCCTGCTTGAGCAGCGGATGGTTGTGCCCGTAGTTGAGGGTGCCGGCGCCGGCGAGGAAGTCCAGGTAGCGGGTGCCGTCGCGGGCGATCAGCTCCGCGCCGCGGGCCTGCTGGAACACCACCGGGAACGAGCGGCAGTAGCTGCGGACGGTCGATTCGTGCTGTTCGAAGGCGTTCATGCGATCTCCTTGAGTTGTTCTTCGAGTGCGGGGGCGGCAAACGGGCCGGCACGGTAGAGCACTTCATCCGCGTGCCTGCCGGCGAAATGCACGGCCCGGGAGAACAGGGTGCGGGTCTCGAACTCGGCGCCGAGACTGGCGAAGGCGCGGCGGAACAGCGCCTGCGAGGCGGCGTTGTCCGGCGAGATGGTGGTTTCCAGGTAGCGCACGCCGCGTTCGGCGGCGACCCGCGCGGTCAGCGCCAGCAGCATGCGCAGGGCCAGTCCCTGGCCGCGCAGCGAGCTGTCCACCGCCACCTGCCAGACGAACAGGGTGTCCGGGCGGGCCGGCGGACAGTAGCCGGAGATGAAGCCGACCAGGCGACCCTGGAGGTCTTCGGCGGCGATGGCGGTATCGGCGAAATCGGCACACTGCAGCAGATTGCAATATACCGAGTTGGTATCCAGCGGCGGACAACTGGCCACCAGCTGATTGAGGCTGTATCCGTCGCCGTCGGTTGGACGACGGAGCCTGACGGGGATACTTGGCAAAACGGGATCCTTGATGGTTGTTGTCGGAGTCCTTATTCACCCAAACACAGGAAGTTGGTCGGTGCAACCGGCAATTCCCGCCGGCCGGCACCAACGGCGGCATCCGCAGCCGTCCGCGGCGGCGCCTTCGGGCGTCGCTCGGGAACGTCGGGATAAAAAAGTAAGCTATTGATTCAAAATGATTTTTTTTGAATCACGGCACCCCGGATCGCCACCCGGAGAGGCGCCGCGAAGCCGTTGAAATATCTTGTTACCAATCCGCCGACAGGCACGGCAGATCCGCCGCCGACAACCGCGACATATATCGGACGCACTCGACGAAGTTTCCGAAAATCCTCGGCGGATATATCTGGCGAAAAATCCGCCCGCTCCGAAATGATTCGACGGATATATTCAGGCGGATTACGGAAGTTGCACTGAGGTGAAGGATAGATGAATTGCGCAACATGCCCGCGGCAGGGCTCGAGCGCCTCTGCCGCAGTACTTTCCGCTCAGTCGTGCCACTGCCGGCCGGCCAGCTCGAGCAGGCTGTGCGCCTGCTCCGGGCCGCTCGAGCCGGCCGGGTAGGGGCGCGGCTTCTGGTAGTGCTGGTGCCAGCCGTCGAGGATCGGGCTGACCCAGCGCCAGGCGGCCTCGACCTCGTCGCGGCGCATGAACAGGGTCGGGTCGCCCTCGATCACGTCGAGCAGCAGGCGCTCGTAGGCGTCCCAGCGGCGCTGGCGGGAGAAGGCGGTGGCCAGGTTGAGGTCGAGCTCGACCGGCTCCAGGGTCATGCCCTTGCCCGGGGTCTTGGCCAAGAGCTGCAGGCTGATGCGCTCCTCCGGCTGCAGGCGGATCAGCAGGCGGTTGGCCTGCTCGGCGGCGCCGGGGAACAGGCGGTGCGGCACCGGCTTGAACTGGATGACGATCTCCGAACACTTGCGCTTGAGGCGCTTGCCGGTGCGCAGGTAGAAGGGCACGCCGGCCCAGCGCCAGTTGTCGATCTCGGCCTGCACGGCGACGAAGGTCTCGGTGTCGCTGTCGTTGTCGACGTGCTTCTCGAAGTAGTAGGCCGGCACCTCCTGGCCACCGATGCGGCCGCTGGCGTACTGGCCGCGCACGGTCTTGTCGCGCACGTCGAGGCCGCTCAGCGGCTTGAGCGCCTGGAGGATCTTCACCTTCTCGTTGCGCACCGCCTCGGCGTCGAAGCGCACCGGCGCCTCCATGGCCACCAGGCACAGCAGCTGCAGCAGGTGGTTCTGCAGCATGTCGCGCATGGCGCCGGCCTGGTCGTAGTAGGCGCCGCGGTTCTCCACGCCGAGGGTCTCGAGCACGCTGATCTGCACGTGGTCGATGTGCCCGGCGCGCCACACCGGCTCGAACAGGGCGTTGGCGAAGCGCAGCGCCATCAGGTTCTGCACCGTCTCCTTGCCCAGGTAGTGGTCGATGCGGAACACCTGCGACTCGTCGAACACCTTGCCGATCGCCCCGGTGATCGCCAGCGCCGACTCCAGCGAATGGCCGATGGGCTTCTCGAGGACGATGCGCGTGTCGGCGCCGGCCAGCCCGGCGACGGCCAGGTGGGCGGCGATGGGGGCGAACAGCTGCGGCGCGGTGGCCAGGTAGTAGATGCGCGCACGCGCGCAGGTCTCGCCCAGGCGGCGCGCCAGGCGGCCGAACTCGGCGCTCTGCGACACGTCCATGGCGAAGTAGTCGAGGCGCGCGGCGAAGCCCTGCCAGGTGTCGGCGTCGAAGTCGCTGCGGGCGATCTGCGCGCGGCAGCGGCGCTCGGCCAGCGCGCGGTAGGCGTCGCGGTCCAGCCCGGTGCGGGCCAGGGCGAGGATGCGCAGATCGGCGGGCAGGCGCTGCTCGCGGTGCAGGTGGTAGAGTGCCGGCAGCAGCTTGTGCAGGGCCAGATCGCCGGTGCCGCCGAACACCAGCATGTCGCAGGGAAGAACGGGAGAGGGGGACGGCACGGGGAATTCTCCGATGCGGTTTGCCTGGGCGCTGGCGCAGTTCTTGTAGTATAACTACAAGGTCACTACCTCCGGCTTTGGCCGATCATAACCCGAGTCCGCCCCGTGAATCTGTTGCAACACATTGCCCAATCCCGCTCCCTGCTGCGCAAGTCGGAGCTCAAGGTCGCCGACTACGTGCTGCAGGACCCGGCTTCCGTCATGCACAGCTCGATGGCCGACCTCGCCCACGAGGTCGGCATCAGCGAGCCGACCATCGTGCGCTTCTGCCGCGCCATCGGCTGCACGGGCTTCCAGGATCTCAAGCTCAAGCTGGCGCAGAGCCTGGCCGCCGGCGCCAGCTTCGGCCAGTTCGCCATCCACGAGGAAGACTCGCTGGCCGACTTCAGCCTGAAGATCTTCGACACCACCCTGCACACCCTGATGGAGGTGCGCGAGCACCTCGACATGCAGGCGCTGGAGCGCGCGGTCAACGCCATCGCCAACGCCTCGCGCGTCGAGTTCTACGGCTTCGGCGCCTCCGGCGCGGTGGCCGCCGACGCCCAGCACAAGTTCTTCCGCCTGCTGCTGACCGCCGCCGCCTACTCCGACCCGCACATGCAGGCGATGAGCGCGGTGACCCTCAAGCCCGGCGACGTGGCCATCTGCATCTCGCAGTCGGGGCGCTCCAAGGACCTGCTGACCACCGCCAACCTGGTGCGCGAAAGCGGCGCCACGCTGATCACCCTGTGCCCGAGCCAGACCCCGCTGGCCGACCTGGCCACCGTCAACCTGGCCATCGACGTGCAGGAGGACACCGAGATCTACACCCCGCTGACCTCGCGCATCGCCCACCTGGTGGTGATCGACGTGCTGGCGATGGGCGTGGCCATGGCCCGCGGCCCGGACCTGGTCAACCACCTGAAGAGCGTCAAGCGCAGCCTGCGCAGCCTGCGCCTGTCGCCGAAGACCGCCAAGCCGGCCGAGGACGGCCCGGGCGGCGCCTGAGCCGGCCCGGGCCGCCAGCCGTTACTCGAACGGCTGCGGTCGCGGCGTGTCGGCCGCCGACGGCGGCAGGATCGGCAGCGGGAATTTCGGCTGCTCGCCGGTCAGGGTCTTGAGGAAGGCCGTGATCTTGCCGATCTCGTCCTCGCGCAGCTGGCGGCCGAGCTGCAGGCGCGCCATCACGTCCACCGCCTCCTCCAGCTTCCAGTAGGCGCCATCGTGGAAGTAGGGATAGGTCAGCTCGACGTTGCGCAGCGTCGGCACCTTGAACTTGAAGCGGTCGGCATCCTTGCCGGTCAGCCCGGCGACGCCTTGGGCCGGGTTGTTGGTCAGGTACGGATTGACCAGGCCCATCTTCTGGAACGAGTTGCCACCGACCGCCGGGCCATTGTGGCAGCCGGTACAGCCGACGTCCTTGAACAGGCGGTAGCCGTCCAGTTCGGTCGTGGTCAGGGCGCTCTGGTCGCCGCCCAGCCAGCGGTCGAAGCGCGAATTCGGGGTGACCAGGGTCTTCTCGAAGGCGGCGATGGCATCGGTGATCGCGTCGATGGTGACCTGGTCGGTCTTGTAGATCTGCCGGAAGGCGGCGCGGTATTGCGGGATCGAGCCGACCACGTCGACGGCCAGGTCGTGGCTGAAGCCCATCTCCATCGGGTTGGCGATCGGCCCGCCGGCCTGCGCCTTGAGGTCGGCGGCGCGGCCGTCCCAGAACTGGGCGATGTTCATGCCCGAGTTGAGCACGGTGGGCGAGTTGATCGGCCCCTTCTGCCAGTTGTGGCCGATGGAGGTCGGCAGGTTGTCGCTGCCGCCCAGGCTCAGGTTGTGGCAGGAGTTGCAGGAGATGAAGCCCGACTTCGACAGGCGCGGGTCGAAGAACAGCTGCTTGCCCAGCTCGACCTTGGCCGGTTCGGTGATTCGCGCCGGCTCGACCGGCTGGATGGGTTCGTTGGCAGGGGCCGCAGCCCAGGCGCTGCTGCCGAGCAGCAGGCCGGCAGCCAGCAGGAGGGGTTTGTGCATGGTGCATTCCTCTTCCGATGAGGTTGTCGCGGATTGATTCGCGGCGCGCAGGGTAGCCGAATGCCCTCGCGCTGAACAAGGTCATTGCCGGGAAGCGCCTGTCACGCCGGCGTCACCGCGCTGCCGTCAAGCCGTCACTCCTCCTGCGGCATGCTCGAACTCCCTGGATCATTCGCGATGGGAGAGACGCCATGCCCCGCCACCATGCTGTCGCCGCCAACCCCGAAGCCCCGCGCCTGGACGCCAAGGCCCGCCGCAAGCTGGAGGACCAGCGCCGCATGGCCTTCCGCCGGGCCATCGAGCTGTACAACGAGGAGCGCCGCCTGGATCAGGAGATCCACGACTATCCCGAGCTGATCGCCGTCAACTACGTGCGCGCGCTGCGCGCCGAGGCACGCCGCCAGCCCGGCGCCTGAAGCCGCTCACAGGCGCTGGCCGAGGGCGTTGATCGCCGCGCGGTTGGCGCGGATGTACTCGAGGAAGGCGCTGGCCACCGGGCTCAGGTAGCGGTCGCGCGGGTACACCACGCACCAGCTGTGCTGCAGCGGCAGCTCGGCCACCGGCAGCTCGCGCAGGCGGCCGCTGGCCAGCTCCAGGCTCACCGCATGGCGCGGCAGCAGGGCGAGGCCCAGGCCGGCCAGCACCCCGGCGCGCTGCGCCTCCTGCGAGCCGAGCTGCAGGGTCTGGGCGAAGTGGGCGCGCTTGTCGTGGCAGAAGCGCTCGCAGGCCTGGCGGGTGCCCGAGCCCGGCTCGCGCACCAGCAGCGGCCAGGCGGTCAGCTCCTGCAGGGTCAGCGACTCGCGCTGGCACAGCGGATGGCCGGGTGGCGCCACGGCGACGATGTGGTTGGTGAGGAACGGGTTGAACTCCAGGTTCATGCCGGTCGGCACCTGGGAGAGGATCATCAGCTCGTCGCGGCTGACGCCCATGCGGCGCAGCACCTGGGCGTGGCTGGCGACGGTGAGCTGCAGGCCGACCTCGGGGTGCTCGCGGCGAAATTCGCCGAACAGGTGGGGAACGAAGTACTCGGCGCTGGACTCCACGGTCAGGCTGAGCAGCCCCTGCAGCGAACCCTGCAGGTCGGAGAGCTGCATGTCGAGGCTCTCCAGGCGGCCGAAGATGTCGGCGCCGGCGCGGCGCAGCGCCTCGGCGGCGTCGGTCAGGTAGAGCTTCTTGCCGACGTACTCGAACAGCGGCTGGCCGACCAGCTCCTCGAGCTGGCGGATCTGCAGGCTGACCGCCGGCTGGGTGAGGGCCATCTCCTCGGCGGCGCGGCTGTACGAGCGGGTCTCGCACACCGCGCGGAACACCTGCAGCTGGCGCAGGGTGAGACGCATCAGGGACTTGCGCATGGGGACCTCGGCAACGGGAGAAAGGCACTCGGCAGCGCGCTGCAACCATTCGGCAACCGGGTTGCAACATGTAGCGACGAGCGGCTGGTCGTGACCCGACGGTCGACTGCAGGCCAGGAAATCCGGGCGCTCCGCCGATGCATAAGTTGTAGTTTATGCTCAACCTAACAAATATTCATTTTTCTTAATCGACCCCGCGGCGCTAGGGTGAATGCACCTGCGGCCTGACCGGCCGGTCAGCCAGCCCAAGCCGAGGGAGACCTCCGTGATAAGAAAAATCCTCATCGCCAACCGTGGCGAGATCGCCGTGCGTATCGTGCGGGCCTGCGCCGAGATGGGCATCCGCTCGGTGGCCGTGTATTCCGAAGCCGACCGTCATGCGCTGCACGTCAAGCGCGCCGACGAGGCGCACAACCTCGGCGACGAGCCGCTGGCCGGCTACCTGAACCCGCGCAAGCTGGTCAACCTGGCCGTCGAGACCGGCTGCGACGCCCTGCACCCGGGCTACGGCTTCCTCTCCGAGAACGCCGAACTGGCGGAGATCTGCGCCGAGCGCGGGATCAAGTTCATCGGCCCATCGGCCGAGGTGATCCGCCGCATGGGCGACAAGACCGAGGCGCGCCGCTCGATGATCGCCGCCGGCGTGCCCTGCACCCCCGGCACCGAAGGCAACGTCGCCGACCTCGAGGAGGCCCTATCCGAGGCCGAGCGCATCGGCTACCCGGTGATGCTCAAGGCCACCTCCGGCGGCGGCGGCCGCGGCATCCGCCGCTGCAACAGCCGCGACGAGCTGGAGCAGGCCTACCCGCGGGTGATCTCCGAGGCCACCAAGGCCTTCGGCAGCGCCGAGGTGTTCCTCGAGAAGTGCATCGTCAACCCCAAGCACATCGAGGCGCAGATCCTCGCCGACAGCTTCGGCAACACCGTGCACCTGTTCGAGCGCGACTGCTCGATCCAGCGCCGCAACCAGAAGCTGATCGAGATCGCCCCCAGCCCGCAGCTGACCCCCGAGCAGCGCGCCTACATCGGCGAGCTGGCGGTCAAGGCGGCGCGCGCGGTCGGCTACGAGAACGCCGGCACCGTGGAGTTCCTGCTCGCCGAGGGCGAGGTGTACTTCATGGAGATGAACACCCGCGTGCAGGTGGAGCACACCATCACCGAGGAAATCACCGGGATCGACATCGTCCGCGAGCAGATCCGCATCGCCAGCGGCCTGCCGCTGTCGGTCAAGCAGGAGGACATCGTCCACCGCGGCTACGCGATCCAGTTCCGCATCAACGCCGAGGACCCGAAGAACAACTTCCTGCCCTCGTTCGGCAAGATCACCCGCTACTACGCGCCCGGCGGCCCCGGCGTGCGCACCGACACGGCGATCTACACCGGCTACACCATTCCGCCGTACTACGACTCGATGTGCCTGAAGCTGATCGTCTGGGCACTGACCTGGGAAGAGGCGCTGGACCGCGGCCTGCGCGCGCTGGACGACATGCGCGTGCAGGGGGTGAAGACCACCGCGCCCTACTACCAGGAAATCCTCCGCAATCCGGAGTTCCGCAGCGGCGTGTTCAACACCAGCTTCGTCGAAGCCCACCCGGAACTGATCAACTACTCGGTCAAGCGCAAGCCCGAAGAGCTGGCCCTGGCCATCGCCGCCGCCATCGCCGCCCACGCCGGCCTGTGAGGAATTGAGCATGAACAAGAAGATCCACGTCACCGACACCATCCTGCGCGACGCCCACCAGTCGCTGATCGCCACCCGCATGCGCCTCGAGGACATGCTGCCGATCTGCGCCAAGCTCGACCAGGTCGGCTACTGGTCGCTGGAAGTCTGGGGCGGCGCCACCTTCGATTCCTGCGTGCGCTTCCTCAAGGAAGACCCGTGGGAGCGCCTGCGCCAGCTCAAGGCCGCGCTGCCCAACACCCGCCTGCAGATGCTGCTGCGCGGCCAGAACCTGCTCGGCTACCGCCACTACAGCGACGACGTGGTCAAGGCCTTCGTCGCCAAGGCCGCGGTCAACGGCATCGACGTGTTCCGCATCTTCGATGCGATGAACGACGTGCGCAACCTGCGCACCGCCATCGAGGCGGTCAAGGCCGCCGGCAAGCACGCCCAGGGCACCATCGCCTACACCACCAGCCCGGTGCACACCACCGCGTCGTTCGTCGAGCTGGCCAAGCGCATGCAGGAGAAGGGCGTCGACTCGATCGCCATCAAGGACATGGCCGGCCTGCTCACCCCCTACGCCACCGCCGAGCTGGTGCAGGCGCTGAAGGCCGAGATCGACCTGCCGATCTTCGTCCACGCCCACGACACCGCGGGCCTGGGCGCCATGTGCCAGCTCAAGGCCATCGAGGCCGGCGCCGAGCACATCGACACCGCCATCTCCAGCTTCGCCTGGGGCACCAGCCACCCGGGCACCGAGTCGATGGTCGCCGCCCTGCGCGGCACCCCGTTCGACACCGGCCTGGACCTGGAGCTGCTGCAGGAGATCGGCCTGTACTTCTACAACGTGCGCAAGAAGTACCACCAGTTCGAGAGCGAGTTCACCGGCGTCGACACCCGCGTGCAGGTCAACCAGGTGCCGGGCGGCATGATGTCCAACCTGGCCAACCAGCTGAAGGAGCAGGGCGCCCTGCACCGCATCAACGAGGTGTTCGAGGAGATCCCGCGCGTGCGCGCCGACCTCGGCTTCCCGCCGCTGGTCACCCCGACCTCGCAGATCGTCGGCACCCAGGCGGTGTTCAACGTGCTGGCCGGCGAGCGCTACAAGACCATCACCAACGAGGTGAAACTGTACCTGCAGGGCCGCTACGGCAAGGCCCCGGGCGAGGTCAACGAGCAGCTGCGCTTCCAGGCCATCGGCCACGAGGACGTCATCGACGTGCGCCCGGCCGACCTGCTCAAGCCGGAAATGGCCCGCCTGCGCGAGGAGATCGGCGCCCTGGCCAAGTCCGAGGAAGACGTGCTGACCTTCGCCATGTTCCCGGACATCGGCCGCAAGTTCCTCGAGGAGCGCGCCGCCGGCACCCTCAAGCCGGAAGCCCTGCTGCCGCAGCCGGACGCCGCCGGCCGCCCGGCCGCCCAGGAAGGCGTGCCGACCGAGTTCGTGGTCGACGTGCACGGCGAGAGCTACCGCGTCGACATCACCGGCGTCAGCGTCAAGACCGACGGCAAGCGCCACTTCTACCTGGCCATCGACGGCATGCCGGAAGAGGTGGTGTTCGAGCCGCTCAACGCCTTCGTCGGCGGCGCCGCCGGCGGCAAGCGCAAGCAGAGCGCCGCCCCGGGCGACGTCAGCACCACCATGCCGGGCAACATCGTCGACGTGCTGGTGAAGGAAGGTGATGTGGTCAGGGCCGGCCAGCCGGTGCTGATCACCGAAGCGATGAAGATGGAGACCGAGGTGCAGGCGCCGATCGCCGGTACCGTGAAGGCCATCCACGTGGTCAAGGGCGACAGGGTCAATCCCGGTGAAGTACTCATCGAGATTGGAGAATAAGTCCCTTGAGGGGAGCCGAATGGCTCCCCTTTTTTTGTTCTTGAACTTTTGCTGCCGCATTGGGAGTGGCTGTTTGATGTGCCGGCCTCTATATGCCCAGCCAGCGACCGGAAGCAGAAAAAACCCAAATACTTTTCATGAAACTGCGACAAAAACCATTAATGGCGATTAGTTTTACAGGTAAATTTCCTTCGCGCGACCCTACTCACTCAATGCATTTAACTAAACGCATATTGACGCCCCCTGCCGAGGGTCATCATCTAGCTATTTAAGAGCATCCGTCATCTGCACATAGCTTAAAGCATAGCAGGCAAAACGCGGATCAAGAGGCTTGCCATCGGCGTCTTCCCAGCGCTTAACATAGACTTGTAGGCTTTCTTCGTCGAAGTCCAGACGAAGTCGGCCAAGCACTCCCCCACTGATAACGCAAGAGTCTTCGTAGGGGGCCAGGGGTTCTATTCTCATGTTCGGTAGGTGCTCCTCCAACCACGCCAGCAATTCAGCGCGACCAGGCGGGTCGTCCGGCCTTGGGTGTCGGCCACTCTCAATGTGCCGCAACGGATCCAGGGGGAATATTTCACCACTGGCACTGGCGAACTCAATAAAGTACAGATCTCTCGGCTCCTCTCGCATGATTTGTTCCGGGGTGCGAGCTAGAATTGGCATCTGGTGGTCCTCCACAGGCTCTGAGTGTAACCTGGGTATGTAATGCTTTGATCAGGTCAATAAACATCGGGGCTCAGCATGGGCGCGGTGTCAAGGATTTTCCTTTTCGTCAATTTTCGCGATCATTTCCCCCAGCTCCTTGAGGTGGTCGTCTACATCGATTTCGTGAAAATCATTTTCTTCGATCGCTGCGAGTATTCTGGACTTTGTCTCTTCTCGATCGGTTTTTGAACCAAACCACGAAAGGCAGTAAAGAACTCCCTCAATCACTTTTCCCAAGTCAGGGCGACCAAGGTCGATCAATTTTGGCTGGCAATTGGGCTCAATCTTGATCCCAGAATTTATACGTACTGGGTAGCTTGCCAGCTCTCTGGGTGCGCAAAACTCCAGGGCCCAGTCCTGCCGTGCACCGGCAGGAAAAACCGCATAGTCGGTCTGCAGCGGTTCCTGCAACTCATAGCCAATGCCAGAAAAAGACATTTTCGGCCAGATTGAGAGAAGATCATCCCCTCTGAATGAAAAGCCCCAGTCCAACTCCAAGTATTCGATATTTTCAATGCCGTATTCGTGATTTTCATTGACCTGTCCTTCAAGTATATCTTCCAGGATCTCTTCGGCACGAAGTCGAGCGAAAACACCAATTAGAATAGGGTTTTTATTAAGGATCAGAAGCAAATCTCTCAGAAGTACATCCCGATCAAGTTCGACACCCTCGAAAAGGTATTCGATCGCTTGGCTGGATACATCAAAAGAGTCGCCACTTGCTGTTTGGTAGGTTATTTTTCCACCGCGCGAAACTCTCAGGCTCATTTGGTTGAACTCCTTTCTCTGTCAGGTCTTTAGGAAAACGCTGAAGCATTCATTTTTCATCCGGCAGCAGGCCTGAAAGCAACGGTTTCCGTGGGAGCTGCCCGGGGTGACGTGAATGCGTCGGCGTTTCCCTAGAAAGTCCGGAGTGGCTCCAGTCTGTAGCGAGCGGAACCCAGCAGTTCAAAAAAAAGCTCACCAGTCGTCGCGCCGGGAGCGGAAGATGCCGTGCGCCAGAGTGTCGAGTGCTGCTGTACATGAGTGCAAAGCTGTTCGATCAACGGGTTCTGCTGTCGTAGAGTCTCCAGCTCATCCTGCCGCAGCCCCGGACTGAACAGCAGTGCCAGTCTTTGCCTGTCGGCCAGAGGCTTCTCAGTGAACTCCCGGCTGTGAAGACTGAGCCAGCGGGTAATCATGCGGATATCCGTATGGTTTCGTGCATCGCTCACTTCGAGTTGAGCGACGCGGATCTCGTCCGCGCCGACAATTACCCGGCATGCGACGTAGCGATCTCCGTCGGCAAGCGGGGCGCTGGCATTCTCAAGCGCCAGCTTAGGCGTCGGACTGGCATAGACGGCATGGCGACGCGATGGCATCGAGGCTGGTCGCAGCCACTCCCAGATATTGTCCACGACGTAGGGAACATTGCTGGGAATGCGGAGCGTGCTCTGGCGCTGATAACCGTCATTCGCCTCGGCCAGTCGGCTTTCAGGCACGGCTCGAAAAAGCTCGGTAATCGTAGTTCCACGTTTAGTCACGCCTGCTTCTCCTTTTCGCTGGTCTGCCTATGGGCATCGTAGGCCCGGTATCTTCTAGCCTGGCTGCTATTCATGGCAATAGCCCTGTCGCGCCAGTGGTGGTATTCGTCGCTGCCGGGTTGGGTCACCAAATAGAACTCCATCAGTGCTTCCGCCGGCTCTGCACCGAGTGCGTACTCGGCGGCTTGTTTGAGAAGGTTCACGCCATCCTCTACGCTGCCAGACAAACCAGTGCCTTCCAGTTGGCGGAGAGCGACCTTCATCGACGCCCAGACGTGCCCGCCCTGAGCGCCTCGCAAGTACCATTCCCAAGACCTCTTCGGATCAGGCTCGACGAAAACGCCGACCTCTCCTTGCTCCGCCACCCAGTTACCTTCGTAGAGTTCGCCCAGGGAATACGCCGCCAGCAAGATCCCGCGTCCATAGGCTTGTTCCAGGTGGGGCAGTGCTTCTGGCTGATTGCGATGTGGGCTCCCCATATAACCATATATCAGCCCCAGGTTGTAATGGGCCTCCGGGCACTGGAATTGTGTCGCGATCTGTAGCACTCTGACGGCTTGTTCGTGGTCTTTCGCAAGGAAAAAGCCGTTCATCCACAGCCAGCCAAGCTCGTTCCAGGCGTTACCCACACCGGCCAGAGCCGCCTTGCGCAGTAGTCGGTAATACTCTTGAAATTCTCCGATTGTCTCGAATTCGCACACCCGTTCACTGAAGAGCGAGGTCGACAGCCCCACCCCCATCCAGTAACGCTGGATTTCGCTCATGGGAGTGATCCGCAGCTGTTCAAGCGTGGGCAATCGCATCGACGGCAGGTAGCCGATTCCTTCCTTGCGCGGCATGAACCTTTCCCTCTTCAGGTGAGGTTGATATTCTTCCACAAGGGTGCGACAAACCATGTCGCATGTGGCGACAGGGAGAGTTCTATGCCAAAGCCGAGTAAAGGTAAGCCGCCGGGCAGCATCGCAGCTCGCATGCTGGGTATTCTGAGCCTGTTGCCTAGAAAACGGAACGATGCCATCAGTACACCTCTGCTATTTGCTAAGGTCGAGGAAGCCGGCTTCGCCATCGAGAAGCGTACGCTGGAGCGACATCTGCAAAAGCTGCGTGGGCTGCCGGAGTTCGGATATCTCAAGTGCGTAGAGGATGGGAAGGCCAAGAGGTGGTGGCTGGACAAGTCGGTGCCGGAGCTTATGTTGCCCCATGAGACGGCGCTGTCCCTGATGATGTTGATCGATCATGCCCGCCCCCTCTGCGCGACTATCCTCCTTGAGGATCTGGAGCCGCTTTATCAGCATGCCAGGCGTATCGTCGAGCAGGGCTACAAGGACAGTGTTGGTGACTGGGCGAGGAAGTTCGTCAGCAACTCGCGGTTTCAGCAGCTGCTCCCTGCCGAGATCCGTCCCGAAGTTCTCTCCCATCTGAAAGATGCAGTCGTGACCAATAGAAAGGTTGGCGTACTCTATCGTTCGCGCAGTTCCCACAGGGATCAGGAGGCGGTGATCAACCCGCTGGGGATGTCGTTCCAGGATGGCAACCTTTATCTGGCGTGCACCTTCGATGGCGATAGCGAACGCAAGGTCCGCGCCTTGCCTCTGCAGCGCTTCAAGCGTGTCGATCCCCCCAAAGGGGCTGCGCATGCTGAAGTCCCTGCAGGCTTCGAGATGAGCAAGGCGGTGAGAGGAAAGTCGTTCATCACCTCTGAGGACGCGCCGCCTATCGAGTTGCGCTTGCGTCTGGACAAGCCGATGTTCGAACGGCTTTCTGAAAACGCCTTGACCGCGGAGCAGGTGCTGGAGCCCGGGGCTGATGGTGGAGGTACTCTGGAGTGCCGGATTGTCGAAAGCCAAGGGCTGAAGCTATGGATACTGTCTCAGGGCGACAGCATAGAAGTCCTGGCTCCGCAGGCACTGCGTGACGAAGTCGGCGAGAAAGCACGACGCATGGCTGCGCTTTACCAGGGGTGAGTCGCGGATAAAGGCATTGCGACGTGGAATGTCGCGTAGGCGGTGGATACTTGATCCGCCCCACGACAATCAGGAGCGTCGTCATGCTGAAAACCTACTCTGCCCTGTTGCAGCGTGTCATCCCCAACGCAGGCCCCCGAGCCAACTTCCGGGTAACCGTGCAGGCTACCGACTCACAGATGGCCAGGATCACTGCCGAAGCGCAGTATCCGGGGTACAAGTGCTGCGGCGCTCCGATGCAGGTTCGATAGCCATGCAGCACGCCGCCCCCCTCGATAAGGATGCACCGAGCTATTCCGACTTCAGTGCACGCGACTTGAGCATGATAAATGATGAGCCCTGCGTAGCTCCGGTGAATATTGCCGTGATTACCGAAATAAGGGATTTGGCTCAGTCATGGATTGAGCAAACACTGAGCCACTGTAGGCCGGGGGTCGAGGCGGATGAAGCCCGTTATGGACGCTTCCGGTTCCATGCCTGTGCATACAACCAGCTGTTGTCTGTCGGGGATATCCATGAAGCTCATGTCATCGTCGATGCAAAGGCGCCCGGCATTTGGTGGCAAGATGTCAAGCCCCAAGCCAGGCGAGTGTTCTTCCATCACGTCGGAGGAGCTGCTGCAGCTGTTGCCCCTGGTGGAGTCCACTATCTATGGGATAGCCGGGAGGTCGGCAGCGCCTTCTGCGCCAGCCTGTTCTCCATGCTGGCCCGTCCGGGAGTCATTGGACTGACCTGGGAGGATTATGCCGATCTGTTGCCGGACTCTGCCTTTGCGCGAGGTCTGTCATGCGGCGCAGGAGAGCTTGACGCAGCCATTTCTGTTCTCCGGGATCGGATAGCAGGCCTTCCGTCTGCAAGAGTGAAACTGGCTCTTCTGCACATGTATGCCAATGGCGAATTTTCCTTGGGCGATTACGTCGATGTCTGCAGTGCCGCAGAGGAGAGCCTGCCACCGCTGTGTCGCCTGATAGCAACAGTATCCATTACAGGTCGAGCCAAATGGTTCGATGTGCATCTGCTCCTGTTCGCGTATTGACATGGCGTCGACAGCTGGATGGGTTCAGCGTGTGTCAGAGGTGGCCGGTGGGCGCGATGATGGTTTCATCCGATTCGAATCAGGCAAGGAGTAGGGAAATGTACCGCAGTCAGTATCTTGGCGCCGATACCTCCGGCGTGGAGCCTCATGCCGTTCGTGAATTTATCGATTGGCTGGCCGGGAACCTGAGCAGCAAGACGTTGTTCATGCACGAATACATCGATAGGCGCAGCGGCCGGAAGTGGCAGTTCAACGGTCTGGAAGATGCCTGTGAGCGATACCAGTGGAAGCATCGGGGAGTTCCTGGCGTGCCGCCGGGCAACACGCTGGCGAGTAACGCTGATGCCCTGGATGCCCTGCGTACTGCCTTGCAGAGCGCTCTCGCCTGTGGGAATGACCATGCTGCCTGTGATGCTGCCTGCGCAGTCATGAGATGGGGCGGGGTCGGGGCAGGGAATATCCGCTGGCTCCAGACCAATACCGAAGGGCTCGCCAAGTTGCTGTGTTCGACTACGGCAGTGTTGGACAGTGGCAATCCCGGCCTGCTGCACAAGAACCTGCGCTTCAATGCAGGCATGACCAAGGTGTATTCGCTGCTGGCCGAGGATTTCATCATCTACGACAGCCGTGTTGCTGCAGCACTGGGCTGGCTCGTTGTTAAGTACTGCCAGGAGAATGGCCTGTCGCGCGTGCCGGAAGGACTGGCATTTCCTTGGGCACCGTCGAAAGAGGCGCCCAATGCAGCAGTTCCCAAGAACCGCAATCCTGGCCGGAATGGTCTGAGCTTTCCGCGCCTGAATCCCGGTCCGCTTCACGCGGAATGGAACCTGAAAGCGAGCTGGATTCTCGGCGAAGTGTTGCGTCGGGACAAGACCAGCCAGTTTGTTCAGCCCTCCTCGATTCCGGCACTGCGCCGCCTGGAAGCGGCGTTGTTCATGATCGGGTATGACCTGCCCAGGAGCGACCGCGCCGCCCAAGCGGTGCCAAGCAGTATTCCGGCTCCTCATCCTGCCTGGACTGAGTGCTACACCACTGCGAGGCAGAAGCAGTTCCACTATCGCATTGACGACACCGGAATCCTCCTCAAGAGAGGCTCCCGCTTTCCGGTCGACGTGATCAATCGCATGCTGAACAACCTCAGGGAGGAATGCGGCGATGCTCCTTTCCGGTTGGCCAACAGCGCAACGCAGGTCCGCGCCAACGAAGCGGAATTTGGAATCGGAACGGCCTATTTCAGGGCTACTTACGATAGGGGCAATCCGCCTGACTCCAGTGCTCTGGCGGCAGTCCTTGCAGACATCGGGGTACTCCTATTTTCGCCAGATCGCAATGAGTGGTCGCTCAATGCCGCTGAGCTTTGCCCTGACGGCCATCATGGCCCGATCGACGTCAAGTGGATCAGCGAACGCGAGATCGAGCCGTGAGGCTGAGGCGAACCTGGAGAATCTCGTTGGCAAGCCTTCCGGAGCCAGTGGCCATGAGGCGCCGGCCCTCATGCCTGTCGCCGGTTGATTTTTCAAGACGACCGGTCCAATAATCGGCGCATGACAGCTCACGCCCCCCAGCCGCGCCGCGGCCGCCCGCCCAAGCTCGACCGCGACCTGCGCGAAACCCGCGAGGCGCTGCTGCACGCCGGCATGCGCCTGCTCACCGAGCAGGGCTTCCTGGTCACCGGCATCGACGCGGTGCTCAAGCAGGTCAGCGTGCCCAAGGGCTCCTTCTACCACTACTTTCCCAGCAAGGAGGCCTTCGGCCGCGCCGTGCTGGAGCGCTACGCCGGCTACTTCGCTGCCAAGCTGGACCGCTGGCTGCTCGACGAGAGCCGCCCGCCGCTGGCGCGCCTGGAGGACTTCGTCACCGACGCCCGCGCCGGCATGGCCCGCCACGCCTTCCGCCGCGGCTGCCTGGTCGGCAACCTCGGCCAGGAGGTGACCCGCCTGCCCGAGGGCTTCCGCGAGCAACTGGAAGCAGTGCTGTGCGACTGGCAGGCGCGCCTGGCCGCCTGCCTGCGCGCCGCCCAGCAGGACGGCAGCCTAGCGGCGACGCTGGACTGCGACGAGCTGGCGGCGTTCTTCTGGATCGGCTGGGAAGGCGCGGTGCTGCGCGCCCGCCTGGTGCAGAGCGACGCGCCGCTGCAGACCTTCATCCGCGGCTTCCTCGCCCTGCTGCCGCGCTGATTTCTTATCGCCCATTTCTAGACGACCGGTCTAAAACCAGAGAGGTGTGATCCCATGTTCCGCGCCATCCTGATCGACAAGGACGACTCCGGCTACCGCGCCAGCCTGCAGGCGCTCGACGAGGCCCAGTTGCCGGAAGGCGACGTGCGCGTGCGCGTCAGCCACAGCACCCTCAACTACAAGGACGCCCTGGCCATCACCGGCAAGGGCCCGGTGGTGCGCCAGTTCCCCATGGTGCCGGGCATCGACCTGGCCGGCGTGGTGGAGGAGAGCAGCCATGCCGACTTCAAGGCCGGCGACGCCGTGCTGCTCAACGGCTGGGGCGTCGGCGAGACGCACTGGGGCGGCCTGGCCCAGCAGGCGCGCCTCAGGGGCGACTGGCTGATCCCGCTGCCGCAGGGCTTCAGCGCCGCCGAGGCGATGGCGGTGGGTACCGCCGGCTACACCGCGATGCTTTCGGTGCTGGCCCTGGAGCGCCACGGGGTGACGCCCGAGCAGGGCGAGGTGCTGGTCACCGGCGCCAGCGGCGGGGTGGGCAGCTTCGCCGTCGCCCTGCTGGCCAGGCTGGGCTACCGGGTGGTGGCGTCTACCGGCCGCCCCGAGGAGGCCGACTACCTGAAGGCCCTCGGCGCCGCCGAGATCATCGAGCGCGGCAGCCTCAGCGAGCCGGGCCGCCCGCTGGGCCGCGAGCGCTGGGCCGGCGCCATCGATTCGGTGGGCAGTCACACCCTGGCCAACGTCTGCGCGTCCACCCGCTACGGCGGCTGCGTGGCCGCCTGCGGCCTGGCCCAGGGCATGGAGTTCCCGGCCACGGTGGCGCCATTCATCCTGCGCGGGGTGACCCTGGCCGGCATCGACAGCGTGATGCGCCCACGCGCCGACCGCCTCGAGGCCTGGAGCCGCCTGGCCCGCGACCTGGACAAGAGCCTGTTGGCGCCGATCACCCGCACCATCGGTTTGGAGGAAGCCATCCCGGTCGCCGGTGAACTGCTCGCCGGGCGGGTGCGCGGGCGGGTGGTGGTGGACGTGAATCGCTGAGTCCTCATCCGTAGGGTGCGCCGTGCGCACCATCAGCGCCTGCGCCCGGTGCGCACGGCGCACCCTACGCCGACGGATGGACCGATGGCGAACTCAGCCGCCATAGCCCTCCAGCAGATGCAGGTCCTTGAGCTTCACGTAGTTGGCCGCGCTGTAGGTGAAGAAGGCGCGCTCCTTGTCGGAGAGCGGGCGGGCCTGCTTCACCGGGCTGCCGACGTACAGGTAGCCGCTCTCCAGTTTCTTGCCCGGCGGCACCAGGCTGCCGGCGCCGATCACCACCTCGTCCTCGACCACCGCGCCGTCCATGACGATGGCGCCCATGCCGACCAGCACCCGGCTGCCGATGGTGCAGCCGTGCAGGGTCACCTTGTGGCCGACGGTGACGTCCGCGCCGATCTCCAGCGGGTAGCCGTCCGGGTTGAACGGCCCGGCGTGGGTAATGTGCAGCACGCTGCCGTCCTGGATGCTGGTGCGCGCGCCGATGCGGATGCGGTGCATGTCGCCGCGGATCACCGCCAGCGGCCACACCGAGCAGTCGTCGCCCAGCACCACGTCGCCGATCACCACGGCGCTGGGATCGACGAAGGCGCGCGCGCCGAGCTGCGGGGCATGGCCCTGGTAGGTGCGGATGGTCATGGAAAGGCTCCTGGTGAGTTGTCGTGGCCTTCTACTTAGCATGCACGGGGCGAACTGGCGACAGGCATGCCATCCCCCGATCACCCCGATAGCCGCGCCCGAGCTGCGCGCTCGGGCATTTGTCATTAACATGATCCGTGATTCTTCCGACCCAGGGTCAAACGCCGTGACTGCCAACAATCCCCTGCTGCAAGACTTCGACCTGCCGCCCTACTCGGCGATCCGCCCCGAGCACGTCGAGCCGGCCGTCGACCGGATCCTCGAAGACAACCGCGCCGCCATCGCGCGCATCCTGGAAACCCAGGGCGTCAATCCCGACTGGAACGGCCTGGTGCTGGCGCTGGACGAGCTGAACGCGCGCCTGGGCCGCGCCTGGAGCCCGGTCAGCCATCTCAACGCCGTGTGCAACAGCGCCGAACTGCGCGCCGCCTACGAGGCCTGCCTGCCCAAGCTGTCGGCCTACTACACCGAGCTGGGCCAGAACCGCGCCCTCTACGACGCCTGGCACGCCCTGGCCGCCAGCCCGGCGGCGGCCGGCTTCGAGGTCGCCCAGCAGACCATCCTCAAGCACACCCTGCGCGACTTCCACCTGTCGGGCATCGACCTGCCGGAAGCCGAGCAGCAGCGCTACGGCGCGATCCAGATGAAGCTCTCCGAGCTGTCCAGCCGCTTCTCCAACCAGCTGCTCGACGCCACCCAGGCCTGGACCAAGCAGATCACCGACGAGGCGCAGCTGGCCGGCCTGCCGGAGTCGGCGCGCGCGCAGATGCAGCAGGCCGCGCAGGCCAAGGGGCTCGACGGCTGGCTGGTGACTCTGGAGTTCCCCAGCTACTACGCGGTGATGACCTACGCCGACGACCGTGCCCTGCGCGAGGAGGTGTACACCGCCTACGCCACCCGCGCCTCCGACCAAGGCCCCAACGCCGGCCAGCACGACAATGGCCCGCTGATGGCCGAGATCCTCGACCTGCGCCAGGAGCTGGCCCGGCTGCTGGGCTTCCAGCACTACGGCGAGCTGTCGCTGGCCACCAAGATGGCCGAGTCCACCGAGCAGGTGCTCGGCTTCCTGCGCGACCTGGCCGTACGCGGCAAGCCGTTCGCCGAGCAGGATCTCGCCGAACTGCGCGCCTTCGCCGCCGAGCGCGGCGTGGCTGATCTGGCCAGCTGGGACGTCGGCTACTTCAGCGAGAAGCTGCGCCACCAGCGCTACGAGATTTCCCAGGAGCAGGTGCGCGCCTGGTTCCCGATCGACAAGGTGCTGTCCGGCCTGTTCGCCATCGTCGAGCGCCTGTACGGCATCCAGATCGAGGAGCTCAAGGACTTCGACAGCTGGCACCCGGACGTGCGCCTGTTCGAGATCACGGAAAACGGCGCGCAGGTCGGGCGCTTCTTCTTCGACCTCTATGCCCGCGCCAACAAGCGCGGCGGCGCCTGGATGGACGGCGCCCGCGACCACTGGCGCAACAGCGCCGGCGAGCGCATCAGTCCGGTGGCCAACCTGGTGTGCAACTTCACGCCTGCCGCGCCCGGCAAGCCGGCGCTGCTGACCCACGACGAGGTCACCACCCTGTTCCACGAGTTCGGCCACGGCCTGCACCACCTACTGACCCGCGTCGACTATGCCGGCGTGTCGGGCATCAACGGCGTGGCCTGGGACGCGGTCGAACTGCCCAGCCAGTTCATGGAGAACTGGTGCTGGGAGCCGGAGGGCCTGGCGCTGATCTCCGGCCACTTCGAGAGCGGCGAGCCGCTGCCGCAGGAGCTGCTGGACAGGATGCTGGCGGCGAAGAACTTCCAGTCCGGGCTGATGCTGCTGCGCCAGCTGGAGTTCTCGCTGTTCGACTTCGAGCTGCACGCCACCCACGGCGACGGCCGCGGCGTGCTCGAGGTGCTGCAGGCGATCCGCGACGAGGTGTCGGTGTTCCAGCCGCCGCGCTGGAACCGTTTCGCCAATAGCTTCGCGCACATCTTCGCCGGCGGCTACGCGGCCGGCTACTACAGCTACAAGTGGGCCGAGGTGCTGTCCGCCGATGCCTTCGCCAGGTTCGAGGAGGAGGGCGTGCTCAACCCGGCCACCGGCCGCGCCTTCCGCGAGGCGATCCTCGCCCGCGGCGGCTCGCAGGAAGCCATGCAGCTGTTCGTCGACTTCCGCGGCCGCGAGCCGTCGATCGACGCGCTGCTGCGGCACAGCGGCCTGAGCGAGGAGGCGGCATGAGCGAGTACAACCTGAACGCGCCGGTGAAACGCTTCATCGCCGGCGCGGTGTGCCCGGCCTGCGAGGCGATGGACACCATCCAGATGTGGGACGAGGACGGCACGCCGAACCGCCAGTGCGTGGCCTGCGGCTATGCCGACACCCTCGACGCCCGCGGCAACTCGGTGCCCAAGGAGCTGCCGACCCGGGTCAACACCAGCGCGCTGAAGCCCAAGGCAGCCGACCCCAAGGTGCAGACCGTGCAGTTCTTCCCCAATCCGAAGCTGAAGAAGCCGGAGTAGGGCGGAGCAGCGCCGGTAGGGTGCGCCATGCGCACCCACAGGCCACGGCAACGTCGCTGGTGCGCGCGGCGCACCCTGCGGGACGGAGAACAAGGCGCCCACCGTAAGGTCGGCGCCTTGTTCGTTTCAGGCCACCCGGCAGGCCGCCAGCCCCGCCTGCAGCGCCGCGGCATCCTGCGCTTCGGCGAAGATCAGTTCCAGCCGCGAGTCCCTGCGCCACTCGCTGGCCCGCCATACCAGCGCTGCGCCATCCAGCGCATTGGCGCTGTGCCAGCCGTCGTCGGCGCCGTGCAGAACCAGCTTGGCGCGCCGCCAGGGCAGGGCGGCCAGCCACTGCGCGACCTGGTCGCGGTCGAAACGCTGGCTCGGGTGCCAGCGCCAGCCAACGCTCCAGCCGCCAGCTTCTGCATGGATCTGGCAGATCGGCAGCGTCGGGTCGCTCCACAGTGCCGGCAGGCTGCCCGCGCCTGTGGGCAACTTGCTCTCCTCGCTACCCGGCTGCGCGTGCGTACCGATGCCCGGCAGCTCGCTGAGCGGCAGACGGCCCTGGCTGGTCCACAGCAGCGGCCGCGACGGCAGTTGGGCGGCGAGCAGGGCGCGGGCGGTGGGGTCGAGGCTCTCGCTCTTGTTCAGCAGCAGCAGCCCGGCCGCGCCCAGCGCGGCCTGCTGCGCCGCCGGCAGCGGGCGACCGGCGGCCAAGGCGGCGGCATCCAGCACCACCACACTGGGCTGCACGGCGAGCACCTCGCGCCACGGTTCGTCCTGCAGCTGGCGCAGCAGCTCGGCCGGGTGGCCGAGGCCGGACGGCTCGATCAGCAGGCGGTCCGGGCGCGCCTGGCGCAGCAGGCGGCCGAGGCCGACCTGGAAGGGCGCGCCGTTGACGCAGCACAGGCAGCCACCGGCCACCTCGCCGAGAGCGATGCCGTCCTCGCCGGTGGTCAGCAGCGCGGCATCCAGGCCGACCTGGCCGAACTCGTTGATCAGGATCGCCCAGCGCTCGCCCTCCGGCTTCTGCGCCAGCAGCTCGCGGATCAGGGTGGTCTTGCCGGCGCCGAGCGGGCCGGCGATCAGATGGGTGGGAATGTGCTTGAGCATGGGTCGCCTGTGGATAAGCCTGGGGAAAAACTGTGCAGGCCTGTGGACAAGGTCATCGGAGAGTCATTCTCGCCGGATTGCCGGCAAAGCGCGATGGCCGCCCGCGCCACAGCGGCCGACGCCGGGTAAACTGCGCGCGCCCAGCCTCCCGGAGCCCGACCATGCGCCAGATCCTGCCCATCCTGCTCGCCGTCCTGCCGTTGCCGGCGCTGGCCGAGGCCTGCGTGGTGCACAGCCAGGGCAAGGGAGTGGCCGTGCAGCTCTGCCAGCAGAACGTCAGCATCCCCAAGGGCCTGTTCCGCGACGGCTTCTGCCAGCCCAAGCTGAAGGATCAGGAAATCCGTGTGGAGTTCGTCGAGCAGTGCCCGGAAGGCGCCTACGGCGTATGCAGCGGCGCCCAGGCCGGCAACGCCGCCTACCGTCAGGACGTCCACTACTACGGCGTGGCCAGCGACGCCCGCTACCTCCAGCCGTTCTGCGAGAAGCAGAGCGGCGGCCAGTGGCGCAAGCCCTGAGGCTCAGGCCAGCTCCTCCAGCCACGCCCCGAACGGATCCTCCAGCGCCAGCCAGGCCTGCTCGCCCGGAGCCATCTCCGCCTCGCTCAGCAGGCAGGCGTCCAGCTCGGCGTGCAGGCGGGCGAAGTCGATGTGCTGGCCGATGAACACCAGCTCCTGGCGGCGGTCGCCGCAGCCATCCTGCCAGTGGGCGAGGATCGCCGCCTGGCTCTCCGCGTCCTGCGGCCACTCCGCGCGCGGCACCGCGTGCCACCAGCGCCCGGCATAGCCGTAGCGCATCAGCCCGCCGGCCTGCGACCAACTGCCGGCCTCGGCCGGGCGGCTGGCCAGCCAGAACCAGCCCTTGGAGCGCAGCAGGCGGCCGTTGTCCCACTCGCGGTGCAGGAAGTCGTGGAAGCGCCGCGGATGCAGCGGCCGGCGCGCGCGCCAGGCGGTGGAGGCGATACCGTATTCCTCGGTCTCCGGCACGTGCTCGCCGCGCAGCTCGGCCAGCCAGCCCGGCGCCTGCGCCGCGCGCTCGAAGTCGAAGCGTCCGGTATTCAGGACCTTCGCCAGCGGCACCTGGCCCATGACCATCGGCAGCACCTCGGCCTGCGGGTTGAGACGCGCGAGCATGGCCAGCAGCTCGGCACGCTCGGCGCCGGAGATCAGGTCGGTCTTGCTGACCAGGATGACGTCGGCGAACTCCACCTGGTCGATCAAGAGATCGGTGACCGAGCGCTCGTCGTCCGCGCCGAGGCTCTCGCCGCGCTCGCCGAGCGCCTCGGCCTCGCGCAGGTCGCGCAGGAAGTTCACCCCGTCGACCACGGTGACCATGGTGTCGAGGCGCGCCAGGTCGGCGAGGCTCCGCCCCTGCTCGTCGCGGAAGGTGAAGGTCTCGGCCACCGGCAGCGGCTCGGCGATGCCGGTCGACTCGATCAGCAGGTAGTCGAAGCGCCCCTCGCCGGCCAGGCGGGCGACCTCCTCGAGCAGGTCCTCGCGCAGGGTGCAGCAGATGCAGCCGTTGCTCATCTCCACCAGCTTCTCCTCGCCGCGGCTGAGGCTGACGCCCTGCTGCACGGCGGCGGCGTCGATGTTCACCTCGCTCATGTCGTTGACGATCACCGCGACCCGCAGGCCCTCGCGGTTCTTCAGCACGTGGTTGAGCAGGGTGCTCTTGCCGGCGCCCAGGAAGCCGGACAGCACGGTGACGGGGAGACGGGAATCCATCGGACGACCTCGGAATGGCAGACGGCAGTGCTTGGTTAAATTTGAGTTATAACATAACATTTTCTACCGCCTGACCATCAAGGGACTGCCGATGAACAGCCTGAGCCTGCCGGATATCGCCGCGCAAACCTCTTCTGCCCAGTTGCCGCTGGAGCGGGTCGGCATGGCCGGCATCGCCCAGCCGGTCGTCCTGCACGGCCAGCGCCTCGCCGCCCGGATCAGCGCCGGGGTCAGCCTCGACGATGCCGCGGCGCGCGGCATCCACATGTCGCGCCTGTACCTGGCGCTGGAGGCGCTGGAAACGGAGGAACTGAGTCCGGCGCTGCTGGCCAGGGTGCTCGGCGAGTTCCTTGCCAGCCATGCCGGCCTGTCCACGGCCGCCCACCTGGAGATCCGCGCCGAGGCGCTGCTCAGGCGCCCGGCACTGGTCAGTCCGCTGGCCGGCTGGAAGGGCTATCCGCTGGTGGTCGAGGCTCGCCTGGACGACCGTGGCCTGGAGGTGACCCTGGAGGTGACGATCGGCTACTCGTCGACCTGCCCCTGCTCGGCGGCGCTGGCGCGCCAGCTGATCCAGCAGCGCTTCGCCGAAGACTTCGCCGGCCAGCCGCTGGAGCCCGGCGCGGTGCTGGAATGGCTGGGCAGCAGCGCCGGCATCCTCGCCACCCCGCACAGCCAGCGCTCGAGCGCGACCCTGCGCGTGCGCCTGCGCCCCGGCGCCGCACACCTGCCGCTGCTGGCGCTGATCGAGCGCGCCGAGGCGGCACTGGGCACCGCCCTGCAGACCGCGGTCAAGCGCGCCGACGAGCAGGCCTTCGCCCTGGCCAACGGGCAGAACCTGATGTTCTGCGAGGACGCCGCGCGGCGCCTGCACGTCGCCCTGCTCGCCCAGCCGGGGCTGGAGGCTTTCGAGCTGCGCGTGGTGCACGCCGAAAGCCTGCACGCCCACGACGCGGTGGCGGAGAGTCGCTGGAGCAGGGAGACGGCATGATCCGCGCCGAGGGCCTGCAGTGGGGCACGCCCGGACGGCCGCTGACCCCGCCGCTCGACCTGCGCCTGGCGGCGGGCAGCCTGACCGCGGTGGTCGGCGCCAACGGCTGCGGCAAGAGCAGCCTGCTCAGGGTGCTCGCCGGGCTGCAGGCGCCGCTGGCCGGGCGCCTGCGGATCGCCGCGCAGGGCCTCGGCGCAGTCGGCTACCTGCAGCAGCAACAGGCCATCGACCGCCAGTTTCCCATCGAGCTGGCCCAGCTGGTCGCCGCCGGCCTGTGGCGCACGCGCCTGCCGCGCAGCGCGCGCCGGCAGCGGCTCGATGCGGCGCTGGCCGCCTGGGGCCTGAGCGAACTGGGCGGACGGCCGCTGGTCGCCCTGTCCGGCGGGGAACTGCAGCGCGGCCTGCTCGCCCGTCTAGAGCTGACCGACGCGCCGCTGCTGCTGCTCGACGAGCCGGCCGCCGCCCTCGACGAGGCCGGCCAGCGCCTGCTCTGGCGGCGCCTCGCCGCCTGGCAGCGGGACGGCCGTACGCAACTGGTGGTCTGCCATGATCTGGCCGATGTGCGCGAGCACCTGCCGGACTGTCTGCTGGTCGGCGCCGACGGCTGCCGCTGCGGGCCGAGCCGCGAGTTGCTGAGCGCGCCCCTGGTGCAGGAGGCCTGATGCTCGACCCACTCTGGCAACCCTTCGCCGAATTCGCCTTCCTGCGCCGCGCCCTGGCCGGCGGCGTGGCGCTGGCACTGAGCACTGCCCCGCTGGGCGTGTTCCTGATGCTGCGCCGCATGAGTCTGATGGGCGATGCCATCGCCCACGGCGTGCTGCCCGGTGCGGCGCTGGCCTTCTGGCTGTTCGGCCTGAGCCTGCCGGCGCTGGCCGCAGGCGGGCTGGTCGCCGGCCTCGGCATGGCGGCGCTGGCCGCCTGGGTGACGCGGCGCACCGGCCTGCGCGAAGACGCCAGCCTGGCCGCCATCTACCCGATATCGCTGGCCAGCGGGGTGCTGCTGCTCGGCCTGGCCGGGCGGCGCATCGACCTGCTGCACCTGCTGTTCGGCTCGGCACTGGCGGTGGACGCCGCGACCCTGCGCAGCATGCTGGTGGTCTCCGCCGCCAGCCTGACGCTGCTGGCGCTGATCTACCGCCCGCTGGTGCAGGACAGCCTGGACGCCGTGTTCCTGCGCAGCGTCAGCCGACGTGGCGCGCCGGCATATGCGCTGTTCCTCGCCCTGGTGGTGCTCAACCTGGTTTCCGGCTTGCACGCCATCGGCGCGCTGATGGTGATCGGCCTGCTGGTGTTGCCGGCCGCCGCCGCGCGCTTCTGGAGCCGGCGCCTGCCGGTGCTGCTGGGCGTGGCCGCCGCTCTCGGCGCGCTGTGCGTGTGGCTCGGCCTGCTGCTGTCCTTCCACGCCAACCTGCCGAGCGGCCCCTGCATCGTGTTGCTCGCCGGTGCTGCCTACCTGCTGTCGGTGTGTCTCGGGCCGGTCCACGGCCTGCTGCGCCGCAGCCCGCCGCCCCTGTCCTGCTGAGGATCGCCCCATGCGTCGACTGTTCGTCCTGCTCGCCCTGTACCTGCCCCTGACCCTGCACGCCGCCGAGCGGCCGCAGGTGGTCACCACCTTCAGCATCCTCGCCGACCTCACCCGCGAGATCGGCGGCGACGACATCGTGCTGACCAGCCTGGTCGCTGCCGATGCCGACGCCCATGTCTTCGAGCCGACCCCGCGCGACCTGCGCACCATCCTCGCCGCCGACCTGCTGGTCGCCAACGGCCTGGGCTTCGAGCCCTGGCTGGAGCGCCTGCTGGCCAGCGGCGAGGCGCGCGGCCGGCGCATCGACGCCAGCGCCGGCGTGCTGCCGCTGCAGGTCGAGGAGGACGGCCGGCGCATCGCCGATCCGCACGCCTGGCAGAGCCTCGGCAACGCCGAGACCTACGCGCGCAACATCGCCCGCGCGCTGAGCGAGATCGATCCGGACAACGCCGCCGACTACGCGGCCCGCCGCAACGCCTGGCTGGCGCGCCTGGACGCCCTGCGCAGCGAGATCGCCCCGCGCCTGGAAGCGCTGCCCGCCGAACGCCGGCGGGTGCTGACCAGCCACGACGCCTTCGGCTACCTGGCCCGCGAGTGGAACCTGCAGTTCCGCGCCGCCCAGGGCGTCAGCGGTGCCGCCGAGCCTTCGGCCGCCGAGACCGCCGCGCTGATCCGCCAGCTGCGCGAGGAGCGGATGCGCGCCCTGTTCGTGGAGAACATCCGCGATCCGCGGCTGATCGAGCAGATCGCCAGCGAGGCCGGCGCGCGGGTCGGCGGCACCCTGTACTCCGACGCCCTCGCCGCCGAGGGGCCGGCCAGCAGCTATCTGGGCATGTACCGGCAGAACGTCGAGCGCCTGCTCGAGGCGCTGGCGCCATGAAAAGCCTGCTGATCCGCAATGCCCGTCTGGTCAACGAAGGGCATGAGTTCGACGCCGACCTGCTGATCCGCAACGGCCGCATCGACAAGATCGCCGGCAGCATCGAAGGCGCCGCCGCCCGCGAGATCGACGCCGCCGGCCAGTTCCTGCTGCCCGGCCTGATCGACGATCAGGTGCATTTCCGCGACCCCGGCGCGCCGCACAAGGGCAGCTTCGCCAGCGAATCGCGCGCCGCCGTGGCCGGCGGCATCACCAGCGTGATGGACATGCCCAACACCCACCCGCCGACCCTGACCCTGGCGGCGCTGGAAGCCAAGGAGCGCCGCGCCGCGGCCTGCGCGAAGGTCAACTACGGCTTCCACTTCGGCGCCAGCCACGGCAACCTGGACACCGTCGCCGCGCTCGCGCCGGAGCGGGTCGCGGCGGTCAAGGTGTTCATGGGCGCCTCCACCGGCGACATGCTGGTCGACGACCTGCCCTCGCTGGAGCGGCTGTTCCGCGACTGCCCGACCATGCTGCTCGCCCACTGCGAGGACACCCCGCGCATCCGCGCGCGCGAGGCGCAGTGGCGGGCGCGCTACGGCGAGGATATCCCCGCCGACCAGCACCCGCTGATCCGCGACGCCGAAGCCTGCTACCGCTCCTCCAGCCTGGCCGTGAGCCTGGCGCAGCGCTACGGCACGCAACTGCATGTGCTGCACATCACCAGCGCCCGCGAACTGAGCCTGTTCCAGCCCGGCCCGGTGACCGGCAAGCGGATCACCGCCGAGGTCTGCGCCCATCACCTGTATTTCGACGACGGCGACTACGCCGCGCTCGGCCACCTGATCAAGTGCAACCCGGCGATCAAGAGCCGCGCCGACCGCGACGCCCTGCGCCAGGCGCTGCTCTGCGGGCGCCTGGACGTGATCGGCACCGACCACGCGCCGCACACCCTGGACGAGAAGGCGCGCCCCTACCTGCAGGCACCATCCGGCCTGCCGCTGGTCCAGCACGCCCTGCCAGCGCTGCTCGAACTGGTCGCCGACGGCCTGATGCCGCTGCCGCGCCTGGTCGAGCTGACCAGCCACGCGGTGGCCGAGCGCTTCGCCATCGCACAGCGCGGCTACCTGCGCGAGGGCTACTGGGCCGACCTGGTGCTGGTCGAGCGTCTCGCCGTACCGCGACCGGTGGACAGCGAGCCGATCCTCGCCCACTGCGGCTGGACGCCGTTCCGCGGCCGCCAGTTCCGCCATGCAGTACGCACCACCGTGGTCTCCGGCCAGCTCGCCTGGAACGCCGGGCAGCTCGACGACGACTGCCAGGGGCTGCCTCTGCGCTTCGTGCGGGAGGCGCGATGCTGATCCGCAAGCTGTTCCGCTTCGAGAACGCGCACATCGTGCGCGGCTGCACCAGCCGGCGCTGCGCGCACTCGCTGCACGGCCATTCCTATCGCGTCGAGCTGCTGCTGGAGGCGCATGCCCTCGACCACGGGCAGATGGTCTACGACTTCGGCCTGCTCAAGGGCGGCGTGCGCGAGCTGATCGACGCCTTCGACCACGCGCTGAGCTTCTGGGACGGCGACGACCCCGAGTACATCGCCAGCTGCCAGCGCTTCTCCGAGCGCTGGATCGCCCTGCCGGTGTCGCCGAGCGCCGAGCAACTGGCGCGGGTGATCTTCCGTCTGGTCGATGCGCTGCTGGCACAGACCGAGACGGCCAACGGCGAAGGCGACGTGCGCCTGCACTCGGTGATCGTCCACGAGACCGAGAGCGGCTACGCGCAGTGCTTCCGCGCGGATGCGTTCAATCCGCGCATGGGGGCCTTCGAGCTGGCGCAGATCCGCTTCTCGACGCAGATCCGCGCCGAGTGGTCGGACCCGCAGCTGTTCGACCGGCTGCTGGCCGGCGAGCGCTGGCGCAATCCCCGCCCACTGCCCTGAGCGCCCGGCGAGGCCGTGCAATTCTCCGCTGCCCATGCTCTGCAGCGGCTTATCGGCTAACATCCGCCCGCGCCGGGAGTGCCGTAACGCAACGGTAACCTGCCGCGAGCGCTTTTCCGTGTTACCTACAAGGAGTTGACGAATTCGCATGGACAGCCTGAACCTTTCCTGGTCGGACGACTACAAGATCGGCATCGCCGTGATCGACGAGCAGCACAAGCGGCTCTTCGCCTACTTCGACGAACTCGCCACCGTCATCGCCAGCGGCAATCCGCAAGGCATCGAGGTGATCGTCAACGGGTTGGTGAGCTACGCCATTTCCCACAACACCTTCGAGGAAAGCCTCATGGCCAAGGCGCGCTACCCGATGCTCGATGCGCACCACAAGGTCCACGAGAGTTTCAAGAGCCGGGCCAACAAGTACCTTCGCCAGCTGGAGTCCGGCTGCGACCCGCTGAAGCTCGCCGAGCAGGTGCGGATCTTCATCGGCCTGTGGCTGGTCAACCACGTCAAACAGGAGGACCGGGACTACGTCCCCTACGTGCAGAAGATCGATAGCGGCTCGCTGCTGTCGGGCCTGTGGAAAAAGCTGTTCCGCTGAGCCCCCGCATGCTCCGCTCCGCTGACAACCGCTGGCTGGTGACCCTGGCGCTGTGCCTGGGCATACTGCTCAACGCGCTCGTCTGCAGCTACCACCATGCCAGCCATGTCGGCCTCGAGCTGCTGCTCGGGCCGGGCGCCTTCTGCCAGACCGACGACGGCGACGCTCCGGCAGGCGGCCTGCCCGCCAGCGACGAGGCGTCCCAGCCGTTCAACTGCCCCCTCTGCAATCCCGCCACCCTCGCCCTGGCGCTGCTGTTCTGCCTGAGCTGGCTGCTCCGGCGGCGCGGCCCGGACGCCGTGCGCCTGCCGCGCGAAAGACGCTGCAAGGCTCCCCCGCGCCACTGCTGGCCGCCGCTGAACCCCCGCGCGCCCTGAAAGCCGCCGTCGTCACCCCTCGACATCCGACCGCGCCCGCGGTCGGCCCATACGGCTTTCAGGATTCGCCACCATGGAAAAAATCGCCCGTGCAGCCGGCAAGCGCCCGGCCGTGCAACCCTTTCCCGACTACCCCGGCAATGCCCGCAGCTTCGTGCACCTCGACGCCCGCCTGCTGCCCTACTGGCACACCCTGTTCGACGTCTGCCCGGCGCTGCTCAAGCTCGATCCGCCGGACGGCACCCGGATCTTCCGCGCGTTCATGACCTGGGCCTACCGCCGCCAGGTCATCCTCGACTGGACCTTCCACCTGCAGGTCTGCCGCTGGCTGCTGGAATCCGACTACCGCTTCCGCATCGACGAGGAGCACATCGAGACGCTGATGATCGCCGCCGCCGCCCGCTGGGTGGTCAGCGACCACAGCGAGGCCCTCGGCGTGGTGCTGGCCTGGCAGGGCTCGGCCGCGCCGGTGTTCGACTGGAAACGCAGCGCGCGTCCGGCATGCCGGCCGATGGCCGTCGAACTGGAAGAGCTGCCGCCGACCCCCTGGGACTTCGCCTGGTGCCCGCTGGGCACCCGCAGCGGCGCCGGCTTCCGCCGCTGGCTGAAGGTGTGAACCTGCGACAACCTGCCACGGCTGCGCCGTCGCTCCCGCCGACCGCCGCAACCACGCCGGGGCGGCGCTGCACTGTGGCAGGCTGTCGCAGTTGAGGACACCGGCCGCCGGCACGACACTGGCCCTGTCTCGAGCCGGAGCTTAGGGGTTCCACGACTAGGCTCGGGTCAACCAGCTGCAACCACCCAGTGGTTGTCTGTCCCTCTCCCCCCCTCGCCTGCGAGGGGGGGCTTTTTTCAGGTCGCCCGGGAGCCCTCCCCGCCAACAACAATCCGCGACCGTCCGTACGCTGCCGCGTCGCCGTCAGCCTGGAACCCCGCCCACATCCGCCGTCAGCCGCCGAATGAAGCCCGGAGTCCCCCGCATGTCGTCACCTCCCCGTTCTTCGCCCTGGCGCATCCCCCTGGTGCGCGAACTCGCCGTCATCCTGCTGCTCAAGCTGGCCATCCTGCTGACCATCCGCGCCCTCTGGTTCGGTGCGCCGACCGTGCCGGAGAACGGCAGCGAGCGGGTCGGCCGGCACCTGCTGGGCCACGGCGCGCCACCGTCTTTGTCACTCACCGAGGAGGAGCCGAGATGATCTCGGAAGCCGTCGTCGACCTGTCGCGTCTGCAATTCGCCATGACCGCGATGTACCACTTCCTGTTCGTGCCATTGACGCTCGGGCTGGCCTTCCTGCTGGCGATCATGGAGTCGGTCTACGTGATGACCGGCAAACAGGTCTACCAGGACATGGTCAAGTTCTGGGGCAAGCTGTTCGGCATCAACTTCGCCCTCGGCGTCACCACCGGGCTGACCATGGAGTTCCAGTTCGGCACCAACTGGGCCTACTACAGCCACTACGTCGGCGACATCTTCGGCGCGCCGCTGGCCATCGAGGGGCTGATGGCGTTCTTCCTCGAGTCGACCTTCATCGGCCTGTTCTTCTTCGGCTGGGACCGCCTGTCGAAGGTGCAGCACCTGGCGGTGACCTGGCTGGTGGCGCTGGGTTCCAACCTGTCGGCGCTGTGGATCCTGATCGCCAACGGCTGGATGCAGAACCCGGTGGGCGCCGAGTTCAACTACCAGACCATGCGCATGGAGCTGGTCGACTTCGGCGCGCTGATCTTCAACCCGGTGGCGCAGGTCAAGTTCGTCCACACCGTGGCGGCCGGCTACGTCACCGGGGCGATCTTCGTGCTGGCGATCTCCAGCTGGTACCTGCTGAAGAAGCGCGATCTGGGCTTCGCCCGCCGCTCGTTCGCCATCGCCTCGGCCTTCGGCCTGGCCTCGATCCTCTCGGTGATCATCCTCGGCGACGAGTCGGGCTACGAGATCGGCGACGTGCAGAAGACCAAGCTGGCCGCCATCGAGGCCGAGTGGGAAACCCACCCGGCACCGGCTGGCTTCACCCTGTTCGGCCTGCCCAACCAGGAAGAGATGCGCACCGACTACGCGGTGAAGATCCCCTGGGCGCTGGGGCTGATCGCCACCCGTTCGCTGGACGAGGAGGTCAAGGGCATCAAGGACCTGATCGTCGAGCACGAGGCGCGCATCCGCAACGGCATGACCGCCTACGCCCTGCTCGAGCAGCTGCGCGGCGGCGACCAGAGCAGCCAGACCATCGCCGCCTTCGAGGCGGTGAAGAACGATCTGGGCTACGGCCTGCTGCTGAAGAAGTACACCGCCAACGTGGTCGATGCCAGCGACGAGCAGATCCGGCTGGCCGCCAGGGACACCATTCCCCACGTGTTCAGCCTGTTCTGGAGCTTCCGCGCCATGGTCGCCTCGGGCTTTCTGATGCTGGCGCTGTTCGCCTGCGCCTTCTGGTCCTCGGCGAAGAAGAACGAGGAGAGCAAGCCCTGGCTGCTCAAGTGGGCGCTGCTCAGCCTGCCGCTGCCGTGGATCGCCGCGCAGACCGGCTGGTACGTGGCCGAGCATGGCCGCCAGCCGTGGTCGATCGGCGAGGTGCTGCCGACCCACCTGTCGGCCTCCAGTCTGAGCAGCGGTGACGTGTGGGGCTCGCTGATCGCCCTGATCGCCTTCTACAGCCTGCTGCTGGTGATCGAGATGTACCTGATGATCAAGTTCGCCCGTCTCGGCCCGTCCAGTCTGCACACCGGCCGCTACCACTTCGAGCGCCTGGCCGACGCGCAAGCGGCCAGGGCCTGAGGAGAGACTGCCATGTTCGACTACGAAACCCTGAAACTCATCTGGTGGGTGCTGATCGGCGTGCTGCTGATCGGCTTCGCCCTCACCGACGGCTTCGACATGGGCGCCATGGCGCTGATGCCCTTCGTCGGCCGCACCGACAACGAGCGGCGGGTGGCGATCAACACCATCGCCCCGCACTGGGACGGCAATCAGGTGTGGTTCATCACCGCCGGCGGCGCGCTGTTCGCCGCCTGGCCGATGGTCTACGCCACCGCCTTCTCCGGACTGTACTGGGCGATGCTGCTGGTGCTGTTCGGCCTGTTCTGCCGTCCGGTGGGCTTCGACTACCGCAGCAAGCTGGAGAACCAGCAGTGGCGCAGCGCCTGGGACTGGGCGCTGTTCGTCGGCGGCGCTCTGCCTGCGCTGCTGTTCGGCGTGGCCTTCGGCAACCTGTTCCTCGGCCTGCCGTTCCGCCTCGACGAGCTGATGCGCTCGACCTACGAGGGTTCGTTCTTCGCCCTGCTGCACCCGTTCGCCCTGCTCGCCGGGCTGGTCAGCCTGAGCATGCTCTGCGCCCACGGCGGCGCCTGGCTGATGCTGCGCACCGATGCCGACCTGCAGCAGCGCTCGCGGCTGGCCACCCGGCTGTGCGCGCTGGTGTTCCTGCTGACCTTCGTCGCCGCCGGCGGCTGGCTGGTCAGCGGCATCCAGGGCTTCAGTCTGGTCGGCGGCTTCGCCGATCTGGGTACGGCGCTCAACCCGCTGCACAAGCAGGTGAGCCTGGACAACAGCGGCTGGCTGGCCAACTACCAGCTCTACCCGCTGACCCAGGCCGCGCCCCTGCTGGGCATCGCCGGCGGGCTGCTCGCCGCGCTGGGCGCGCAGCTCAACCGAGGCGGCGTGGCCTTCCTCGGCAGCAGCCTGGCCATCGTCGGCACCATCTGCACCGCCGGCTTCGCGCTGTTCCCCTTCGTGCTGCCCTCGACGCTCGACCCGGCGTCGAGCCTGACCGTGTGGGACGCGGTATCCAGCCGCAAGACCCTGGGCATCATGCTGGTGGTGGCGGGCATCTTCGTGCCGCTGATCCTTGCCTACACCCTGTGGAGCTACCTGCGCATGTGGGGCCGGCTGACCGACAAGACCATCGAGGCCAACCCGCACGGGCTGTACTGAGGCCGCGAACCGTGGCCGAGCGTAGGGTGCGCCATGCGCACCATGGGGCCACGGTGGTTTTCCGGTGCGCACGGCGCACCCTACGACAAGACGTGCCGGAGCGGCGACGCTCCGTGCCCTGGAGCTGCAGCCGAGGCCGCAGGGTGCGCCATGCGCACCATGGGGCCACGGCGGTTTTCCGGTGCGCACGACGCACCCTACTCGATCAGTGCCCACCTGGGCCAAGGAGAACGACAGATGTGGTACTTCGCCTGGATCCTCGGCGTGCTGCTGGCCTGCAGCTGCGGGATTGTCAACGCGCTGTGGCTGGAAACCACCCAGAACCTCGACGAGGGCGATGCGGGTGGCTGCTGAGCCCCGTCCCTGGCTGCGGCGCGGCATCAGCCGCGCCGGCTCCCTGCTGCTGGCCGCACCGCTGGCGCTGGTGCTGCTGATCCATCCCGCCGCCATGCTCGACGCCGAGGGCCGCTACAGCCACGGGCTGCTGATGCTGGTGATGTGGGGCATCTGCAGCGGCTTCGTCCACGGCGTCGGCTTCGACCCGTACAGCCGGCTGTGGCGCAGCATCTTCCATCCGCTGGGCGGCTGGCTGCTGATGGGCCTGGGCTATCTGGCCCTCTGGCGCGCCCAGCTGACTTGAGTTCACAGGCGCAACGCCGACAGTTCGACGATCTCCTCGGTGATCTCGTCCTGGCGCACCCGGCGGAACTCGGCGAGCAGCTCGTCGCGCCGCGCCTCGACGTTGCCCTGGGCGGCGACCATCGCCTGCATGCGCGCCTCGTTCTCGGCGGCGAAGGACAGCACCAGCGCCTCGCACAGCTCGGCGTACAGGTACTCGTCGGCCAGATCGGCGATCAGCCGCGCCGGCGTCAGGGTCAGGTACGGCGCCTGCCGGCGGCGCGATACGGCGAAGCGTGAGTAGTCGAACGGCAGCAGCGAGCGCACCAGCACCTCGCTGCGTCCCGGCTGGCCATGCACCAGCGCCACCCGTTGCGCCGTGCCGCTGCCGAGGCGGGCATACAGCGCGTCGCCGAGACGCCCGGCCAGCGCCGGCACCTCGTCGAGGTGCACCGCCATCGGCGCCGTCCAGTCCACCAGCAGGCCACGCTCCCGGGCGCCCAGCTCGCCGCGCTCGCCGAGCAGCCAGAGCTGCGCGCCGCGGTCCAGCGCGCCCTGCGCCGCATCCAGCACCCGCTCGTTGAAGCCGCCGACGAAGCCCTGCTCGGCGCACAAGGCCAGCACCAGGGTATACGCGCGGCCGTCGGCCGTCGCCGCCGGCCGCTGCGGCTCGGGCAGCAGGGCCAGCGCCTCGCCGATCGCCGTGCCGAGGGTCGCGGCGTAGGCGCGCACGCCGTCGAGGTGCTGGCGGGCCTCCTGCACGCGCGCGGCGGCGATGCCGCGCATGGCGCCGACTACCACGCCGAGTTCGCGGGTGGTGGCGAGATGCTGGCCGACCTCGGCGAGGCGCCCGCTCACGGCGCGCTCCCGCCCAGCTCGCGGCACAGCGCGGCGACCTGCTCGACCAGCTGCGCCTGCGCCGCCTCGTCCAGTTCGCCGCCCTGGCGCGCGGCCTGCACCTGCGCGGCCGCGCGCGCATCCAGCCAGGCCGGCAGGCGCGCGCGCAGGCGGCCGAGCAGCGCCGGCGGATGGGCGTCGAACGACCCGGCATTCAGCGCGGCGAGCAGCGCCACCTGGTCGACCAGACGCAGGGCGGCGAAGCGCGGCTGGGCCAGCAGGGCGCGGCTGCGCTCGCCGCGGGCGATCTGCTCGCGCACCCGCGCATCGCTGAGGCCACCGAAGCGGGTGAACATTTCCAGCTCGAGGAACTGCGAGTACTCCAGGCGCAGGCGTCCGGCCACCTCGCGCAGCGCCTTCGGCTGGGCTTTGCCGCCGACCCGGCTGACCGACAGGCCGACGTCCACCGCCGGGCGCTGGTTCGCGGCGGCCAGGCGGCTGTCGAGGAAGATCTGTCCGTCGGTGATCGAGATCAGGTTGGTGGGGATGTAGGCGGACAGGTTGCCGGCCTCGGTCTGAGCGATCGGCAGCGCGGTCAGCGAGCCGCCGCCGAGTTCGTCGGACAGCCTGGCGGCGCGCTCCAGCAGGCGCGCATGCAGGTAGAAGATGTCACCGGGATAGGCCTCGCGGCCCGGCGGCTCGTGGGTCAGCAGGGCCAGCTGGCGGTGGGTGGCGGCGTGCTTGGTCAGGTCGTCGATCACCACCAGGGCGTGCTGGCCGCGGTCGCGGAAGTATTCGGCGATGCTGAAGCCGGCGAACGGCGCGGCCCACTGCAGGCCGGCCGGGGCGGCGGCCGAGGCGACCACGAACACGCAGCGCTCGGCGGCGCCATGGGCGAGCACCGCCTCGATGGCCTGCTGCACGGCGGCGGCGCGCTGGCCGACGGCGACGTACACGCAGATCAGCTCGGAATTCTTCTGGTTGATGATGGCGTCCAGCGCCAGCGAGGTCTTGCCGGTGGCGCGGTCGCCGATGATCAGCTCGCGCTGGCCGCGGCCGATGGCGAACAGCGCGTCGACGATCAGCACGCCGGTCTCCACCGGCTCGCTGACCGCCGCCCGTTCGATGATCGCCGGCGCCGGGCGCTCGATCGGCAGACGGGTCTCGGCGACCAGCGGTTCGTCGCGGTCCAGCGGGCGGCCCAGCGGGTCGACCACCCGGCCGAGCAGGCCCGGGCCGACCGGTACCTGCAGCACCTCGCCGGTGGCGTGCACCTCGCTGCCGGCGGCGATGGCCGCGCCCTCGTCGAGCAGCACCACGCTGATCCGCTCGCTGTCCAGGCTGAGGGCGAAGCCCAGGCTGCCGTCGGCGAAGCGCAGCAGCTCGTCGAGACGCACGCCGGGCAGGCCGCTGACCTGGGCGATGCCGTCGGCCACCTGCAGCACCCGGCCGATCTCGCCGGCCTCGGCGTGCAGCGGCGTGCGCGCCAGCGCCGCGCGACTGCGCGCCAGCCAGTCCCCGCCGGGCAGGGCATCAGACGTCGGCGAGGTCATGGCGACTCAGCTCCCGCTGCAAGCGCGCCAGGTCGGCGCGGAAACTGTTGCGCACCACGGCGCTGGAGCCTTCCAGCTCGAGGCCGGCGATCAGCCCGGGCTCGACCTCGACGCGCAACTGCGGCTCGCCGCCGAGCGCCGGCGCCAGCGCCGCGCGACAGCGCTGCAGCTCGTCCGCCGCCAAAGGGCGCGGCGCGCGCAGGGTCAGCGCGCCGTGCTCGGCACACAGGGTCTGCCGGGCAGCCGGGGCGAGCTGTTCCAGCCCCTCGACCAGACCGTCGATGAAGGCCGTGACCCGCAGGCTGTCCGGCAGGCGCGCCAGCAGGTGCGTGGCGATGTCCAGAGCCAGCGTGCCGGCCTGCGCCTCGAGCTGCGCCTGGGCGGCGAGGCGCTGCGCCTGCAGCGCGGCCTCGGCCTGGACACGCTGGCGCTCGGCCTCGGCATGGGCGTCGGCGAGCAGGCGCTCGCGAGCCGCAGCGGCCTCGCGCTGCACGGCGGCCAGCGCCGCCTCGCGCTGGGCGGCCAGCTCCTCGCGAGCGGCCTGTGCCTGCTGCCGTTCGGCCTCGGCGGTCGCCTTGGCCGCCGCCGCCTCGTCGAGCAGGCGGCCGGCCTGCTGCTGGCGTTCGGCGACGATGCGCACCACCGGTCTGAACAGGAAGCGCGATAGTAGCCAGACCAGCACGACGACGTTGAGCGTCTGCAGGCCGAGGGTCCACCAGTCCAGGGTCATGGGCGCGGACTCAGTGCACGAAGGGGTTGGCGAACAGCAGCAGCACCGCCACCACCAGGCAGTAGATGGCCATGGTCTCGATCATCGCCAAGCCGACGAACAGGGTGCGCGACAGGCTGCCGGCGGCTTCCGGCTGGCGAGCGATGGCGTCCATCGCCGCAGCCACCGCGCGGCCCTCGGCCAGCGCCGGGCCGATGGCGCCGAAGCTCACCGCGACGGCGGCGGCGATGATGCTGACGATCTGGATCAGGTTGTCCATGCGACTACTCCTTGCTTGACGAGGGCGGGGCGTGCCCCTGGACCGCGGCGGCGACGAACACCATGGCCAGCACGCTGAAGATGTAGGCCTGGATCGCCCCGGTGAGCAGGTCCAGGGCCATGAACGGGATCGGCACCAAGAGGCCTGCCAGCGACAGGGCAATGCCGACCACGAACACGCCGCTCATGATGTTGCCGAACAGGCGCACGATCAGCGAGAAGGTGCGGGTCAGTTGCTCGACGATGTTCAGCGGGATCATCACCCAGCTCGGCTCGGCGAAGGTGCGCAGGTAGCCGCGCAGGCCCTGGCTGGCGATGCCGTAGCCGACGCTGGCGACCAGCACGATCAGCGCCAGGGCGGCGTCGGTCTCCAGATTGGCGGTCGGCGGCTCCAGCCCCGGCAGCAGCTCCGCCCAGTTGGCGGCGAGGATGAACAGGAACAGGCTGCCGAACAGCGGCCGGTAGCGAGCCGGCTCCACCTGCATGGTGGCGCGGATCTGCTCGTCGAGGGTGCCGACCAGCAGCTCCAGCACGGCCTGTCCGCGCGACGGGCGCAGGCTCAGGCGGCGAGTCAGCAGCCAGCTGCCACCGGCCAGCGCCAGTATCAGCAGCCAGGTCACCGCCACCGCCTTGCTGACCGGCAGCGGACCGAGATGGAACAGGGTCTCGCTGACCAGCGGCGAGGTCATCATGGCCGCATCCTCCGCAGCGTCAGCTGCCGCGCCAGCAGCAGGCCGAGCGCACCGGCCAGCAGCGCCGCCAGGCCCAAATTGATCAGCGCGGCGAGCGCCGCCACGCTCAGGCCCACGCGCAGCAGCTGCAGGGCCAGCGCCGGCAGCACGCGGCCGGCGCTGAACAGGCGCAGGTTGAGGGCCAGCGAGGCGAAGTGCAGGGCGCCGACCAGGGCACCGACCAGCACGCCGACGCCGAGCTGCGCGGCCAGCGGCAGCTGCGTCCAGGCCGTCATTGGCGGTGCATCCAGCGCCAGGCCGACCACAGGCCGAGGGCGGCGCCGAGGAACAGCAGGGCGGCGGCGAACATCACCCCGGTGCCGAGCAGGCGGTCCAGCCAGCGGCCGATGAACAGGCCGAGCAGCAGCGGCACCACGATGGCCCAGCCGAGCACGCCGATCTGCCCGAGGCGGCGGCCCAGCGACGGCTCCGGGTCGTCGCGGGACTGCGCCTCGCGCTGTACGGCGCGGCGCGCCGCGGCGTCCATGCTCTGGTCCGGCTGGTCGTCCGGCTTCATCACGGCTCTCCCTCGGGATTGAACGGCGTCTCGCCCTCGGCACGCAGGTAGCGTACCAGCTGGCGGACCGCGCGGGTGTGCAGGCGCAGGTGCTCGACCCGCGCCTGGCGCGCGCTGTCGTGCTGCGCCTCGCGGGCCTCGCGCACCCGCGCCTCCAGCTCGTCGAGGCGGCTGCCGAGGATGCCCTCGCGGCAGGCCACGCGCAGCTCGCCGCCGGCGAGGCTGAGCACGCCGCCGCGTACCGCGCAGAAGCCCAGTTCGCCGCCGGCGCGGCGCCAGCGCAGCACACTGGACCGCAGCACGGTGAGGTAGTCGACGTGGCCGGGCAGCAGGCCGAAGCTGCCGCTGGCGTCCTCGCCGCGCAGCGCCACCACGTCGGCCAGGTCGACCAGGATCCGCTGCGGAGTGGCGATCAGCAGGTGCAGTGGCTCAGCCATGGGCGCCTCCCTGCTGCGCCGCCTGCTCCTTGGCGCGCGCCTCGTCGAGGGTGCCGACCATGTACAGCGAGCGCTCCTGCCAGTCGTCGCACTCGCCGGTGAGGATCGCCTGGCAGCCGGCCAGGGTGTCGGCCAGCGCCACCGAGCGGCCGGGCATGCCGGTGAACGCCTCGGTGACGGCGAACGGCTGGGTCAGGAAGCGCTGCAGGCGCCGCGCGCGGCCGACGATGCGGCGGTCCTCGACGCCCAGCTCCTCGATGCCGAGCAGGGCGATGACGTCCTGCAGGCTGCGGTAATGCTCGATCACACGGCGCACCTCGGTGGCCACCGCGACGTGCGTCTCGCCGACCACCAGGGCGTCGAGCTGCAGCGACGAGGAGGCGATCGGATCGACCGCCGGGTACATGCCCTGGGCGGCCATCTGCCGCGACAGCACCACCATGCTGTCGACGTGGGCGGCCAGGGCGGTCACCGCCGGATCGGTGAAATCGTCGGCCGGCACGTAGACCGCCTCGATGGCGGTCACCGCCACCCCGCCGACCGAGACGATGCGCTCCTGCAGCGCCGCCACCTCGTCGGCCAGGGTCGGCTGGTAGCCGACCCGCGACGGCAGACGACCGAGCAGGCCGGACACCTCGGCGCCGGCCTGGACGAAGCGGAACACGTTGTCCATCAGCAGCAGCACGTTCTGCCGGCGCTCGTCGCGGAAGTATTCGGCGATGCTCAGCGCGGTGAACGGCACCCGCCAGCGCGCGCCGGGCGGCTCGTTCATCTGCCCGTAGACCAGCACGCTGTGGGCGAGCACCCCGGAGCCGCGCATGTCGTTGAGCATCTCGTGGCCCTCGCGGGAGCGCTCGCCGACCCCGGCGAACACCGAGATGCCGCGGTAGCGCTCGACCATGGCGTGGATCAGCTCCATCACCAGCACCGTCTTGCCGACCCCGGCGCCACCGAACATCGCCGCCTTGCCGCCCTGCACCAGCGGGGTGAGCAGATCGATGACCTTGATGCCGGTGGAGAACAGTTCGCGGGTCACGCTCTGCGCCGCCAACGGCGGCGGCAGGCGGTGAATCGGCCGGCGCGGCACGTCGGCGGGCAGCGCGGCGCCGCGATCACCGGGCACGCCGCCGACGTCGACCAGGCGGCCGAGCAGCGCCTCGCCCACCGGCACCTCGAGCGGACCGCCGAGGGCACGCACCGCCACCCCGCGCGGCAGCCCAGCGGTGGCAGCCAGGGCGATGGCGCGCACCCGGTGCTCGTCGAGGTGCGCCTGCACCTCGGCCAGCAGGCTGCTACCGTCCTCGCGCTGCACCGCCAGCGCCTCGCCGAGCGCCGGCAGGGCCCCGGGGAAACTCACGTCGAGCACCGCGCCGCGCACGGCGCTGACCCGTCCCTCGGCAACCTCTTGCACGCGCCTCTCCTGTGCCGGGTTCATCCATCCATGGATAGTGGCCAATGGCGGCGGGGCTGCGCAAGTTGCCGTGACGCTGTCGCCGGCGGTTCAGCCCACCGGCAGGCTGCAGCTCCACAGCTCCAGCGCCGGCCGCTCCGCCGAGGGCGGGCCGAGCCATTCGCTGAGCTCATGGCAGGCGCCGGCGAAGCACAGCTGGTAGTCGCCCGCCTCAGGGGTGCGGCCGACGCGCAGCGGCTGCAGCGGCGGCAGCTGGCGCCGGTAGTGCCAGCTGCCGTCGCGCAGTTCGGCACCGTCGGGGATCTCCATGCCGGCGCCGTTGCCCCTCACCCGCGCCTCGCCGAGGACCAGGCCCTCGGGCGTGACGCGGTAGTCCTCCTCCCAGCGCACCTTCTCGATGGTGTGGGTCCAGGCCAGGGTGAAGGCCGGCACGGGCAGGCTCGCCCACACCGCGCCGGCCAGCCCCAGGCACAGGCCGATCACGCCGCCACCGCCAGGGCGCGGCGCGCACGCCAGCAGTGCTGGGCGAGGAACAGGCCGCCGAGGGCGAAGCCCAGTTCGTCGCTGAGCGGCAGGGCGAGGATCAGCGCCACCCCGGCGGCGAACGCCAGCAGACGCTCCCAAGCGGCCAGGTCGCGCTGCAGGTGGCCGGTGAAGGCCGCGCCCCACAGGGCGATCGCCAGCGCCGCCTTGACCAGCATGTAGAGGATCGCGCCCCAGCTGTCGCCCTGCAGCATCAGCGCCGGATCGTAGACCGCCATGAACGGCACCACGAAGCCGGCCGCGGCGATGCGCACCGCCCACAGGCTGATCCGGAAGCCGCTCTCGCGGGCGATCGGCGCCGCGGCGAAGGCGGCCAGCGCCACCGGCGGGGTGAGGTCGGCCATCAGGCCGAAGTAGAAGACGAACATGTGCGAGACGATCAGCGGCACGCCCAGTTCCAGCAGCGCAGGCGCGGCGATGGCGCTGGTGATGATGTAGTTGGGGATGGTCGGGATACCCATGCCCAGCACCAGGCAGGTGAGCATGGTCAGGAGCAGCGAGAGGAACAGGTTGTCCTGGCCGATGGCGAGGATGTAGCCGGCGAAGGTGGTGGCGATGCCGGTCAGCGACACCACGCCGATGATCACCCCGACCAGGGTGCAGGCGATGCCCACCGGCACCGCGTGGCGGGCGCCCTCGACCAGCGCGTGCAGGCACAGGGTCAGGGTGTCGCGGCCGCCCTTGACGAACCAGCAGGCCGCCACCAGCAGGCCGATCACCGCGAACACCACGCCGATGCCGAGGCTGAAGAAGCCGGCGCAGAGCACGCCGAGGGCGATCCAGAAGGCCATGCGCAGGCCCCACGAGGACACCCTGAGGATGATCGCCGAGCCGAGGATGACGATGGCGGTCAGCGCCAGGCCGACGGTACCGGAGAACATCGGCGTGCGCCCGGCGAACAGCAGGCAGACCAGCACCACCAGCGGGATCAGCAGGAACCAGCGCTCCTTCACCGCCGCCCAGGCGTTCGGGCACTCGCTCTTCGGCAGGCCGCGCAGGTCGGCGCGCTTGGCCTCCAGGTGGACCATCCAGAACACCGAGCCGAAGTACAAGAGCGCCGGCAGCAGCGCCGCCTTGGCCACCTCGACGTAGGGCACGTTGATGGTCTCGGCCATGATGAAGGCCACCGCGCCCATCACCGGCGGCATGATCTGGCTGCCCATGCTGGCGGTCGCCTCCACCGCGCCGGCGAACGCCGGGCGGTAGCCGAAGCGCTTCATCAGCGGGATGGTGAACTGGCCGGTGGTCACCACGTTGGCCACCCCGGAGCCGGTGATGGTGCCCATCAGCGCCGAGGACACCACCGACACCTTGGCCGGGCCGCCGAGCTTGTGGCCGAACAGGCCGAGGGCGAAGTCGGTGAACAGCTTGATCATCCCGGCCTGCTCGAGGAAGGCGCCGAACAGGATGAACAGGAAGATGTAGGTGGCCGACACGTAGGTCGGCGTGCCGTACAGGCCCTCGGTGCCGAACGCCAGCTGGTTGACGATCTGGTCGACGCCGTAGCCGCGGTGCGCCAGGTCGCCCGGCAGGTACTCGCCGAACAGGCCGTAGGCGAGGAACAGCAGGCAGATGATCGGCAGGGCGATGCCCATCACCCGCCGCGCCGCCTCGAACACCAGGGCGACCAGCAGCACGCCGACCGCCATGTCGGCGCCGGTCAGCTCGCCGGAGCGCTGGATCAGGTCGGCCTCGAACAGCCACTGGTAGGCGAAGGTGGCCATGCCGGCCAGGCCGAGCAGCCAGGCCAGCGGCTGGAACGGTCGGTCGCTGCCGCGCGCCGGATAGCAGAGGAACACCAGCAGCAGCAGGAAGCCGACGTGGCCGGCGCGCAGCACCTGGCTGGACACCGGATGGAAGGCGGCGGTGACGATCTGGTAGATGGAGAACAGCAGGGCGACGTAGAACAGCGCCTTCGGCCACTGGCCGGGGCTGGCGTGCAGACCTTGGCTTTCGCTCATGGGGACACCTCGGAGCGGGAAATCGGAAGGGACGAGAGCCGCCAACAAAACCTGCCGCGAGCGTTCACGCTGGCTTTGCTGGCACCTCTGCGGGCGGGCGGCGGGCGCAACGCCCGCGGCCATGCACCGGCGGAGCGCCGCAGGCGCCCCGACCGGCTCGGCGCCTTACTGGAGCACGCCGGCTTCCTTGTAGAAGCGCTCGGCGCCCGGGTGCAGCGGGATCGGCAGGTTCTGCGTGGCGGTCTGCAGCTGGATGTCCTTGGCCGCCGAGTGCGAGGAGGCCAGCCGGCCGAGGTTGTCGAACATCAGCTTGGTCATCTGGTAGGCCACCTCGTCGGAGACCTTGTCGTGGGTGACCAGGATGTTGGTGATCGCCACGGTCGGCACGTCCTCGCTCTGGCCGTCGTAGGTGCCGGCCGGGATCATCCTGGCCTGGTAGGCCGGGCTGCCGATCTTCGCCACCACCTCCGCCGGCACACCGATGAAGTTCAGCGGCATCACCGACGACAGGTCGCGGATCGCCGCCATGCCGAGGCCCGAGGACTGCAGGGTGGCGTCCAGCTGGCGGTTCTTGATCAGCTCCACCGACTCGGCGAAGGGCAGGAACTCGACCTTGCCCATGTCCTCGTAGGACAGCCCGGCGGCCTTGAAGATGGCCCGCGCGTTCAGCTCGGTGCCGGACTTGGCGGCGCCGACCGAGATGCGCTTGCCCTTGAGGTCGGCCAGGGTCTTGATGCCGGATTCGGCGCTGGCGACGATCTGGATGTAGTTCGGGTAGGTGCCGGCGATGGCGCGCAGCTTGGTCAGCGGCGCCTTGAAGCCGGCGTCCGCGACGCCCTTCCAGGCGTCGTCCACCGAGTCGGCCAGCGAGAAGCCCAGCTCGCCGCGGCCGGCCTGCAGCAGGTTGAGGTTCTCCACCGAGGCCTTGGTGGCCTGCACCGAGGTCTTCGAGCCGTCGATGCCGTTGCTGTACACCTGCGACAGGGCCACGCCCACCGGGTAGTACACCCCGCTGGTGCCGCCGGTGAGGACGTTGATGAAGGTCGGCGCGGCGAAGCTGGCGGTGCTGGCAGTCAGGGCGGCGGCAGCGGCGAACAGGCCGAGGCGTTTGCTCAGGGTCATGGCGTTTCTCCGTCTTTGTTGTGCTTGTTCTTGGAATGCCGGACGGGCGAGGGGGCGCGCCGGCCGGGTGAAGTCACATTGCAGACGGCGTGCCAAAGGGGTGGATGGCTCTGGGATGGGGGTTGGCGGGGAGAGGCAGGGGATGGATCGGCGGATTCTTGCCGATGATGGAACAGGGATCGGCAGATTCCTGCCGATCCCTGGCGGGCGCGCCTGCTCGCTGGCTCTCCCCAAGCGGCGGAACGATGGCCCGCCAGCGGGCGCTTGCGCTAACGTGTGGAATATCCACGGGCGAGCCGGCCCATCAGCCGGCTTCACCTCAACTCAGGGACCGAGAAACCGCCATGAAACTCATCGCCCACTGCTGCCTGCCCGTTCTGCTGTCCATCAGCCTCGTCACGCCAGTCCTCGCCGCTGACGACGGCTACTCGCCCGTTTTCTCAAGCTGCATGGACGCCTCCGGCGGCGTCACCACCAACATGTTGAACTGCATCGGCAACGAAACGACGGTGCAGGATGCCCGCCTCAATCAAGCCTACAAGGCCGCCATGCAGGCCATCGCCCCCGAACAGCAGACTCAACTGCGCGATGCACAGCGACTGTGGATCAAGTACCGGGATGCCAATTGCGGGCTGTATGGCAGCCTGACCGGCGGGACAATCGATAGGATCAATGGGGCGGGATGCATGCTGGAGATGACCCGGGAGAGGGCGGTTGAAATCGAGGGCATCGACGAGCCATGAGCACACCGCTGCTCCACGACACTCCGGCTCGAGATCCAGACGATCAATGATCCGGCCACCAAGAGCCGCTGCGCATCGGCTCGAACTCGTCAACCGGATGGTTGTAGATATACACCCAAGCCTCACCCAATGGAGTTTCCACTGGATGACGCAGGAACAGGCTGCGCTCCGGATCTCCCGGCCGAAAGCCTTCGAGGTGATCGAGGATCGCCAGGGTGCTCTCATCCACACCATAAACTTCGGCCAGAATGCCACCTGATGATTCCAACTTGGCCCCGGGGAACCAGCCGAGATCGTAAAGGGTGATGTCATGGAGCAGCGTCTCGCCCAGATAGCGGGCATGCCGGAGCAAGCCATGATTGGCAAGGCCACACTTCAGGGTTCCATAAACGGCTACTCGATGGGTTGTCGAGATGGATGACATGACGCCTGCTTCCTTGTGGCCGCCTGAGCCGGCGAGAGGCTCATTGTCTCATTCCGGTGCGACGCGTTGTGTCGCACCGGCAGGCGATACTTCCTCCCTCTCGATGGAGTCCTGCGCCAAAGCGGATGCTTCCAGCCACAAGCATCCACGCCAGCTGGCACCATCCGTGACGCAGCGGCTCGTGAATGGTCGCGAACAACTCGGCCTCCCGGGCCAACTGGCCGACAACCCGCGCAGGCTCGGCGTTACAAGCCAATAAATTCAGACAAGGCTTCGAAGATTCGACATTGGACAATGCCGCCATGAACTCACCGGAAAACCAAAACAATAGCCCCAAGAATAGCCAGCGCCCCCGCGGCAACTGGCCGGGCAAGCTCAGAAAATTCAAGAGCCCAATGTACTACTGGCATACCGGTCGGGAGTGGACCGCCGTTCTGAGCATGCTGGCGACCGGGATAGTCAGCATCCTGCTCTTCATGGCCACAATGGGCGGGCTGTCGTTGTTCGGCATCCTGCTGGCCCTTTTCGCCGACGCGGCGGCGCTAATCATAGTCTTCCTGGTCGCCCTGCTCTTCCCGTCGATTGCCGGAGTCTTCGGGAGTCAAATCTTTACCATCCTGGTTATTCCAACCATTTCCAGTCTGCTGCTCTCGCGCGGCATCACTTACGTCGTCGCCAGGAAGTTGGGGCACATATGAACAGAACTCGCCGCCAGCCCGGCTGCCAGCCACCCTCGCCAATCAGGAGAGCCTGAACGGCTTCACTCAGGCCTCTGCATCCCTGACGAACTCACTCCTGCTGATCCCATGCCGCTGCATCTTCTCGTTCAGCGTCCGCCGCGGCAGCTGCAGCAGGGCCATGGCCTCGGCGATGTTGCCGCGGCACTGCTGCAAGGCCTGGCGCAGGCACTGGGCCTCGAAGGCGTCGAGCTGTTCGGCCAGCGACTGGCCGGGGCTGGCCGGCGCCGGGGCGCGGCCGAGGCCGAGGCCGAGGACGTGGCGTTCGGCGGCGTTGGCCAGTTCGCGCACGTTGCCCGGCCAGTCGTGGGTCAGCAGGCGCGCCAGCTCGGCGGCGGACAGCGGGCGCGGCTCGCGGCCGTGGCGGGCGGCGGCCTCGCGGGCGAAGTGGTCGAACAGCAGGGGGATGTCCTCGCGCCGCGCGCGCAGCGGCGGGATGTGCAGCTCGGCGACGTTGAGGCGGTAGAAGAGGTCCTCGCGGAAGCGTCCGGCACGCACCTCGCTGGCGAGGTCGGGCTTGACCGCGCCGATCACCCGCAGGTCGACGGCGATGCTGCGGTTGGAGCCGAGGCGCTCCAGGCTCTTCTCCTGCAGGACGCGCAACAGCTTGGCCTGCTGGGCCAGCGGCAGGCTTTCCACCTCGTCGAGGAACAGGGTGCCGCCGTCGGCGTGCTCGATGCGGCCGATGCGCTTGCCCTGGGCGCCGGTGAAGGCGCCGCTCTCGTGGCCGAACAGCTCGCTCTCGAACAGCTGCTCGGGGATCGCTGCGCAGTTGAGGGCGACGAAGGCCTGCTTCGCGCGCGGGCCGAAGTCGTGCAGGCAGCGCGCCACCCGCTCCTTGCCGCTGCCGGTCTCGCCGCGGATCAGCACGTTGACCGCGGTGGGCGCCAGCTCGAGGATCTGCCGGCGCAGCTCGACCATCGCCGGCGACACGCCGAGCAGCTGGCCCTCGATGCGCCCGCGCTCGCTCACCTGGCGGCGCAGCGCGCGGTTCTCGCCGACCAGCCGGCGCTTGTCGAGGGCGCGCTGCAGGCTGGCGAGCAGGCGCTCGGGGGTGAAGGGCTTCTCGATGAAGTCGTAGGCGCCCTGGCGCATGGCTTCCACCGCCATGGGCACGTCGCCGTGGCCGGTGACCATGATCACCGGCAGCTCGGGATCGAGCGCCTGCAGGCGCTCGAGCAGGACCAGGCCATCCATGCCGGGCATGCGCACGTCGCTGACCACCACGCCGGGGAAGTCGGCGTCGAGCAGCGCCAGCGCCTCCTCGGCGCGCGCGCAGGTGCGCACGCTGAGCCCGGACAGCTCCAGCCACTGCTGCACCGCCTCGCGGATCGGCGCCTCGTCGTCGATGAAGATGATCGGTTGCATGTTCACTCCTGCTGCGCTGCCGGCAGTGTACCCGGCGCCGCCACGGCCGGCAGGCGCAGGCTGAACAGCGCGCCGTCGCCGGCGTTGCGCGCTTCGAGCTGGCCGCCCAGCTCGCGGACGATGCCGTAGGACACGGCAAGGCCGAGGCCCAGGCCGTCGCCCACCGGCTTGGTGGTGAAGAACGGCTCGAACACCCGCGCCAGCGCCTCGGCCGGGATTCCGCCGCCGCTGTCGGCCACGCTCAGCAGCCAGTCGGCGCCGTCGCGGCGCAGGTCGATGCGCAGCTCGCGCACGTCCTTGTCCACCATGGCGTCGAGGGCATTGTGCAGCAGGTTGACCAGCACCTGCTCGAGACGGATGGCGTCGCCCTCGACCCAGGCCTCGGCATTGCGCTGGCGCAGCACCAGCACCTGGTCCTGGCGGATGCGCGGCTCGAGCAGCAGCAGGGCGTGGTCGACCACGCTGTCCGGCTGCAGGCGCTCGCGCAGACCGCCGGGGCTGTTGCGGGCGAAGGTCTTCAGGTGGCCGGTGAGCGCGGCCATGCGCGTCAGCAGGCCGTCGATGCGCGCCAGGCAGGTCTGCACCGCCTGCGCGTCGTTGCGCGCCAGCAGCAGGCCGAGGCTGCCCAGCTGCATGCGCATGGCGGTCAGCGGCTGGTTGATCTCGTGGGCCATGGCGGCGGACATCTGCCCCAGCGCGGCCATCTTGGCCGCCTGCACCAGCTCGTCCTGGGCCTGGCGCAGCTCGGCGGTGCGCGCCTCGACCAGGCGCTCCAGCTCGGCGCGCGAGCGCTGGCGCAGGCGGCGGTTGTTGTGGCGCTGGACGAGGAACAGCAGGAGGAAGGCCAGCGCCAGCCAGGCGCCGCCGGCGGCCAGGCCGGCGCTGCGCACCGCGGCGTCCGCCGCGCCGGCCTCGTGCAGCAGGTGCAGGGTCCAGTCGTCCTCGACCAGCGCCTGGCGCAACCACAGGTAGTCGTGGCGGCCGTCCGGGCCGTCGACGCGCTGCAGCACGGCGCCCTCGTCGAGTTGGCGCAGCGGCTGCAGGTGCAGCGGCTGCAGAGTCTCGCCGGCGTACTTGCGGGCGTCCGGCGGCTGCAGCGGACGGTCGCCCGGCTCGCCCTGCAGGTGGCGGAAGCGCCAGGCCGGACGGTTGGCGAGGATCACCACGCCGTGGCGGTCGGTGACCAGCAGGGTGCCCGGCTGGCCGACCCAGCCGCGCTGCAGCTCCTCCATCTCCAGCTTGAGCGCCACCACGCCGAGCGGCGTGCCGTCGTCGTCGCGCACCAGCCGGGAGAGGAAGTAGCCGGGCACCCCGGTGGTCACGCCGACCGCGAAGTAGCGGCCGCTGCCGTGGCGCAGGGCGTCCTGGAAGTAGGGGCGGAAGGCGTAGTTGTTGCCGACGAAGCTGGTCGGATCGTCCCAGTTGCTGGCGGCGATGGTCTCGCCGCGGGCGTCGAGGACGTAGAGCATCGCCGAGCCGGCCTCGGCGTTGAGGCGCTGCAGGCGCCGGTTGAGCAGCAGGCGCTGCCGAGGGTCGTTGCCGGCGCGCAGGGTGGCCTGCACCTCGCTGTCGTGGGCGACGATCGCCGGCACGGCGCGGTAGCGCTCGACCAGGATGCGCAGCGACTGTGCGTACAGCTCCAGCTGGTTGTGCGCCTCGACGCTGCGCTCCTGCCACTGGCGGCTTTCCGCGGCGCGCCCGGCCAGCCAGACGCTGACGCCCAGGCCGGCGAGGATCAGCAGGAGGACGAGGACGACGCGCTGGCGCGAGGAGGTCGGCGGCATGCTCATTCCAGGCCGTGCTCGCGGCGGTAGGCCTGCGCCGTCTCGAGCAGCCAGTCGCGGAAGGCGCGCAGCGCCGCCGACTCGGCCTTGCGCTCGGGGACGATCAGGTAGTAGGCCTTGTCGCTCAGGTAGGCGTGCTGCAGCGGCACGATCAGGCGGCCCTCGGCCAGCTCGCGCTGGATCAACAGCGGCGGGATCAGCGCCACACCCATGCCGTGCATGGCGGCCTGGGCGAGCATGGAGAACAGCTCGTAGCGCGGCCCGCGCATGTCGCCCTCGACCTGCAGGCCAAGCGAGCCGAACCACTGGCGCCAGGCGTAGGGCCGGGTGGTCTGCTGCAGCAGCGGCAGGGCGGCGATCGCCCGGGCGTCGAGGCTGGTGTGCGGAGCGACCAGCTCGGGGCTGCACACCGGCACCGGGTTCTCGCGCATCAGGAAGTCGGCGGCGGTGCCCGGCCAGTCGGCGTCGCCGAAGTACAGCGCGGCGTCGAACTCGGTGTCGGCGAACAGGAACGGCCGGGTGCGGTTGGTCAGGTTGACGGTGACCTCGGGATGCAGACGCTGGAAGTCCTTGAGGCGCGGCAGCAGCCACTGGGTGGCGAAGGTCGGCACCACCGCCAGCTCCAGGCTGGTGCTGCCCTGCTGGCCCATCACCGCCAGGGTGTCGCGCTCCACCGCGTCGAGCTGGGCAGCGATGCGCCGGCCGTAGGACAGGCCCTCCTCGGTCAGGCGCACGCCGCGGCGGGTGCGGCGGAACAGCTCGACGCCGAGGAACGCCTCCAGCGCGGCGATCTGCCGGCACACCGCGCTCTGGGTCAGCGCCAGCTCCTCGGCGGCCTTGGTGAAGCTCTGGTGGCGCGCCGCCGACTCGAAGGCGACCAGCGCGGCGGTGCTGGGGATCTTGCGACGCATGTGCGACAGGCTCACTGGCTGGGCGTTGGAACTGACTCTACAGCAGTTTCGGAGTGAGCGAACAGCACAACAGCGTGCGAATTCCTCGGTTGCCGGGTGTCCGGTGGGCGCCTAGGATCAGGACATCGCCCCAGCGCGCCACAACAACATTCGAGGATTGCACCCATGGCTGCCAACGCCCGCTTCAACTGGGAAGACCCGCTGCTGCTCGACCAGCAACTGACCGACGAGGAACGCATGGTGCGCGACAGCGCGCAGAAGTTCGCCGCCGACAAGCTGGCGCCGCGGGTGCTGGAAGCCTTCCGCCACGAGCACACCGACCCGGCGATCTTCCGCGAGATGGGCGAGACCGGCCTGCTCGGCGCGACCATCCCGGTCGAGTACGGCGGCAGCGGCCTCAACTACGTGTGCTACGGCCTGATCGCCCGCGAGGTCGAGCGCATCGACTCCGGCTACCGCTCGATGATGAGCGTGCAGTCCTCCCTGGTGATGGTGCCGATCAACGAGTTCGGCACTGAGGCGCAGAAGCAGAAGTACCTGCCGAAGCTGGCCAGCGGCGAGTGGATCGGCTGCTTCGGCCTGACCGAGCCGAACCACGGCTCCGACCCGGGCTCGATGATCACCCGCGCCAAGAAGGTCGACGGCGGCTACCGGCTGACCGGCAGCAAGATGTGGATCACCAACAGCCCGATCGCCGACGTGTTCGTGGTCTGGGCCAAGGACGACGCCGGCGACATCCGCGGCTTCGTGCTGGAGAAGGGCTGGCAGGGTCTGTCCGCCCCGGCGATCCACGGCAAGGTCGGCCTGCGCGCCTCGATCACCGGCGAGATCGTCATGGACAACGTGTTCGTGCCGGAAGAGAACATGTTCCCCGAGGTACGCGGCCTCAAGGGCCCGTTCACCTGCCTGAACTCGGCACGCTACGGCATCGCCTGGGGTGCGCTGGGTGCCGCCGAGGCCTGCTGGCACACCGCCCGCCAGTACGTGCTGGACCGCCAGCAGTTCGGCCGCCCGCTGGCCGCCAACCAGCTGATCCAGAAGAAGCTGGCCGACATGCAGACCGAGATCACCCTGGCCCTGCAGGGCTGCCTGCGCCTGGGCCGGATGAAGGACGAGGGCACCGCGGCGGTGGAGATCACCTCGATCATGAAGCGCAACAGCTGCGGCAAGGCGCTGGACATCGCCCGCCTGGCCCGCGACATGCTGGGCGGCAACGGCATCAGCGACGAGTTCGGCGTGGCGCGGCATCTGGTCAACCTCGAGGTGGTCAACACCTACGAGGGCACCCACGACATCCACGCGCTGATCCTCGGCCGCGCGCAGACCGGCATCCAGGCGTTCTTCTGATCGCCACGGGGGATGACCCGAGCGCCATCCCCCCTCCATCCCCTCCGGTGGCACGGACCGCAGGTCTGTTCCGCCCCAGCAAGGAAGTTCCGCCATGTCCGGCGCCTTGGCCAATATCCGCGTCCTCGACCTGTCCCGCGTGCTGGCCGGCCCCTGGGCCGGGCAGATGCTCGCCGACCTCGGCGCCGACGTCATCAAGGTGGAACGCCCGGGCTCGGGTGACGACACCCGCCACTGGGGCCCGCCGTTCCTCAAGGACGCCGAGGGCCGCGACACCCGCGAGGCGGCCTACTACCTGTGCGCCAACCGCAACAAGCGCTCGCTGACCGTCGACTTCACCCAGCCGGAAGGCCAGCGCCTGATCCGCGAGCTGGCGGCGCAGTCGGACGTGCTGCTGGAGAACTTCAAGGTCGGCGGCCTGGCCGCCTACGGCCTCGACTACCAGAGCCTGAAGGCGATCAATCCGCGGCTGATCTACTGCTCGATCACCGGCTTCGGCCAGCAGGGGCCCTACGCCCAGCGCGCCGGCTACGACTTCATGATCCAGGGCCTCGGCGGGCTGATGAGCCTGACCGGGCGCGCCGCCGACGAGGAGGGCGCCGGGCCGGTGAAGGTCGGCGTGGCGCTGACCGACATCCTCACCGGCCTGCACGCCAGCGTGGCGGTGCTCGCCGCGCTCAACCACCGCCACGCCAGCGGCGAGGGCCAGCATATCGACCTGGCCCTGCTCGACGTGCAGGTGGCCTGCCTGGCCAACCAGGCGCTGAACTACCTGACCACCGGCGTGGCGCCGCGCCGCCTGGGCAACGCCCACCCGAACATCGTGCCGTACCAAGATTTCCCCACCGCCGACGGCGACTTCATCCTTACCGTCGGCAACGACGGCCAGTTCCGCCGCTTCTGCGAGGTCGCCGGCCATCCGGAGTGGGCGGACGATCCGCGCTTCGCCAACAACAGCGCGCGGGTCGCCCACCGCGGCGAGCTGATCCCGCTGATCCGCCAGGCCACGGTGTTCAGGACCACCGCCGAATGGGTCGCCGCGCTGGAGGAGGCCGGCGTGCCGTGCGGGCCGATCAACGACCTGGCGCAGGTGTTCGCCGACCCGCAGGTGCTGGCCCGCGGCATGCGGGTCGACCTGGCGCACCCGCTGGCCGGCAGCGCGCCCGGGGTGGCCAGTCCGCTGCGCCTGTCGGCCACCCCGGTGGAATACCGCAACGCGCCGCCGCTGCTCGGCGAGCACACCGAAACGATCCTGGCCGAGCGCCTGGGCCTGGACGGCGAGACGATCGCCGACCTGCGCGCACGCGGCGTCATCTGAGCGTCGATCCCACCCTCGGGATTGTCTTGCCGGGCCCTGTGCCCGGCTTTTTTACGTTCAGAGGTCGTAGACCACCGAGCTCTCCGGCAGCACGGAGAGGTCCAGCGGCCGCACGCTGCCGAGCCAGACGGCACGGTCGCGGTGGTCGGCGAGATCCTCGCCGGTGATCGGATGGGCGAACACGGTGAGACCGCCGCGGTTGAGCGCCAGCCACGGCAGCACCGCGGCGAACAGCTCGGCGCGGAAGGCAAGCTGGCAGCTCCAGTCCGGATGCGGGCCGACCGGCCGCTCGTGGACGCGGCCCATCTTCAGGCCGGGAAAGCGCGCGGCCGCCGCCTCGCAGAGCGTGCGGGCCTGTTCGAGGGTCTGCGCGTCGAAGTAGACGTGGGCGTGCCAGCCGCGGATCGCGGCGGGGTCGAGTTCGTGCATGGCGAGGCCTTCCTGGTTGTCGGGCGAGGCCCATGATAGCCCGGACGGGCCGGCGCGGCGCCGATCCGCTACCCTGTGGCCAATCCCCATCCGTCCGTCTCGAGGTCCCATGCCCCATCGCTACAGCCTGCTGCCGTTCCTGCGCTGGCTGCCACAGGTCTCCGTGCACAGCCTCGGCCGCGACGCCTTGGTCGGCCTGACCGGCGCCATCCTCGCCCTGCCGCAGTCGATCGCCTACGCGCTGATCGCCGGGCTGCCGGCCGAATACGGCCTGTACGCCGCGGTGGTGCCGGTGATCGTCGCCTGCCTGTGGGGCTCGTCGCTGCACCTGATCGGCGGGCCGACCGCCGCCGTGTCGGTGGTGATCTTCGCCAGCGTCAGCCCGCTGGCCGCGCCGGGCAGCCCGGACTACGTCGCCCTGGTGCTGCTGCTGAGCTTCCTCGCTGGGCTGTTCCAGTGGCTGCTCGGCCTGCTGCGCTTCGGCGCGCTGGTCAACTTCATCTCGCAGTCGGTGCTGCTCGGCTTCACCCTCGGCGCCGCGCTGGTGATCGCCCTCGGCCAGGTGCCCAACCTGCTCGGCCTCGACCTGCCCGGCCAGGCCACCGCGCTGAAGGGCGCCCTGGTGCTCGGCGAACACCTGCGCGAGGCGCACTGGCCGTCGCTGGCGGTGGCGACGCTGACCCTCGGCGTGGCGCTCGGCGTGCGCCGGCTGTGGCCGCGCCTGCCGGCGCTGCTGCTGGCGATCGTCGCCGGCAGCCTGGCGGCCTGGCTGCTGCCGGTGTTCGCCACGGTGCCGACGGTCGCCGCCTTCGCCGGGCGCCTGCCGCCGTTCACCCCGCTGCAGTTCGAGCTGGACAGCGTGCTGGACCTGCTGCCGACGGCGGTGGCCCTCGGCCTGCTCGGCCTGGTCACCAGCCTGTCGATCGCCCGCGCCCTGGCCCAGCAGTCGCAGCAGCCGCTCGAGGTGGACACCGAGGTGCGCGGCCAGGGCCTGGCCAACATGGTCGGCCCTTGGTTCGCCGGCTACCTGTCGGCCGGCTCGTTCACCCGCTCGGCGCTCAACCAGCAGTCCGGGGCGCTGACCCCGCTGGCCGGGGTGTGCTCGGCGCTGTGGGTGGCGCTGTTCACCCTGGGCGGCGCGGCGCTGATCGCCCACATCCCGCTGCCGGCGATGGCCGCGGTGATCCTGCTGATCTGCTGGGGGCTGGTCGACCTGGCGGGGCTGCGCGCGCTGTGGCGGGTCAGCCGTGCGGAGTTCGCGGTGATGGCGCTGACCTGCGCGGCCACCCTGCTGCTCGAGCTGCAGACGGCGATCTACGCCGGAGTGCTGGCCTCGCTGCTGTTCTACCTCAAGCGCACCTCGCAGCCGCGCCTGCAGCGCTGGCAGGAGGGCGACCACGAGGTGCTGGGCATCGAGGGCTCGATCTTCTTCGGCGCCTGCGCCTACCTGCAGCGGCACATCCAGGCCAGCCGGGCGCCGCGCCTGGTGCTGGACGCCCACTACGTCAACTTCATCGACTACGCCGGGGTGGTGATGCTGCACCAGGAGGCGCGCCGCCTGCGCCTGCAGGAGCGCGAGCTGGTGCTGCGCCGGGCACGCCCGCAGGTGCGCGAGGAGCTGCTCAAGCTGGAGGGGGCCGAGGGTTGCCCGCTGAGCTTCGAGGATTGACGGGAGGGCGGGGCGCCATGGCGCCCCGCGGCGCTCAGGCCAGTTGCCGGCGCAGTTCGGCCAGCACCGGCGCCGAGTCGGGGCGCACGCCGCGCCAGACGAAGAACGCCTCGGCGGCCTGCTCGACCAGCATGCCCAGACCGTCCAGGGTGCGCTCTGCGCCGTGGGTCTGCGCCCAGCGGTTGAAGGCGGTCGGCTCCTTGGCGTACATCATGTCGTAGCAGACGGTGTGGCCGGGGCGGATCAGGGTCGGCGAGATCGGCGGCAGCTCGCCGGCCAGGCTGGCCGAGGTGCCGTTGACGATCAGGTCGACCGGCGCGTCGATCCAGTCGAAGCCGCTGGCCACCACCGGGCCGAGGTCGGCGAACAGCCGCGCCAGCTCCTCGGCCTTCTCCACCGTGCGGTTGGCGATCACCAGCTCGGCCGGCCGCTCGGCCAGCATGGGCTCGAGCACGCCGCGCACCGCGCCGCCGGCGCCGAGCAGGAGGATGCGCTGGCCGCGCAGCTCGATGCCGGCGTTGACGGTGAGGTCGCGCACCAGGCCGGCGCCGTCGGTGTTGTCGCCGAGCAGGCGGCCGTCGTCGAGCTTCTTCAGGGTGTTCACCGCGCCGGCGCGGGCGGCGCGCTCGCTCAGGATCTCGGCGAGGCGGAAGGCCTCCTCCTTGAACGGCACGGTGACGTTGGCGCCGCGGCCCTCGACGAAGAAGGCGCGGGCAAAGCCGGCGAAGTCGTCCAGCGGCGCCAGCAGCGCCTCGTAGCTCAGCTGCTCGCCGGTCTGCGCGGCGAACATGCGGTGGATCAGCGGCGACTTGCTGTGGCCGATGGGGTTGCCGAACACGCAATAGCGGTCCATGGGAATCCTCGGGAAAGACGGAACTGTAGGGGCGAATTCATTCGCCCGGCTCGACGGCGACAGGCGAATGAATTCGCCCCTACGATCAGGCCAGCCAGTCGCGGTCGGTGAGGAAGTACTCGGTCAGCCGCGCCTCGGGAGTGCCCGGCTCGGGCTTCCAGTCGTAGCCCCAGCGCACCACCGGCGGCAGCGACATGAGGATCGACTCGGTGCGCCCGCCGGACTGCAGGCCGAACAGGGTGCCGCGGTCGAACACCAGGTTGAACTCCACGTAGCGGCCGCGGCGGTAGGCCTGGAATTCGCGCTGCGCCTCGGTGAACGGGGTGGCCTTGCGCTTCTTGACGATCGGCAGGTAGGCCTCGATGTAGGCGTCGCCCACCGCGCGGATGAAGGCGAAGCAGGTGTCGAAGTCCCACTCGTTGAGGTCGTCGAAGAACAGGCCGCCGATGCCGCGCGGCTCGCCGCGGTGCTTGAGGTGGAAGTAGCGGTCGCACCATTCCTTGTAGCGCGGGTAGACGTCGGCGCCGAACGGCTCGCAGGCGGCGCGCGCCACCCGGTGCCACTCGATGCAGTCTTCCTCGTGGGCGTAGTAGGGGGTCAGGTCGAAGCCGCCGCCGAACCACCACACCGGCTCCTCGCCGGGCTTCTCGGCGCAGAACAGGCGCACGTTGGCGTGCGAGGTGGGCACGTGGGGGTTTTCCGGGTGGATCACCAGCGACACGCCGAGAGCCTGGAAGCTGCGCCCGGCCAGCTCCGGGCGGTGGGCGCTGGCCGAGGGCGGCAGGCCGTCGCCGAACACGTGGGAGAAGTTGACCCCGCCCTTCTCGATCAGCGCGCCGTTCTCGATCACCCGGGTGCGGCCGCCGCCGCCGCCCGGACGCTCCCAGGCCTCCTCGCGGAAGCGCGCGCCACCGTCCTCGGCCTCGAGGGCAGCGCAGATGCGGTCTTGCAGGTCGAGCAGGTAGGCCTTCACGGCGGCGATACGGTCGGTCACTTTTCACCTCGGGTCCGGGTCTGCCGCACGGCCCCTGGCCGGCGGCGCAATCAGGCGGCAAGCATACCACCGCGTTTCGCGCCTCGCGCTTGACGCAGGCCATGGCGCAGGCTTGGATGGACGCCCTGTCGTTTTTCCCAAGGAGAATGCCCGGCCATGGCCAAACGCATCCAGCTCAGCCGCCACGGCGGCCCCGAAGTGCTCGAGTACGCCGACTTCACTCCCGCCGCCCCCGGCCCGCGCGAGGTGCTGGTGCGCAACCACGCCATCGGCCTCAACTTCATCGACATCTACTACCGCAACGGCCTGTATCCGCTGGACCTGCCTTCGGGCCTGGGCAGCGAAGGCGCCGGGGTGGTCGAGGCGGTGGGCGCCGAGGTGCACGAATTCCAGGTCGGCGACCGGGTGGCCTACTGCACCGGCCCGCAGGGCTCGTATGCCGAACTGCACTGCCTGCCGGCCGACGTGCTGGTGCCGCTGCCGGACGGGGTGAGCTTCGAGCAGGCCGCCGCGGCGACCCTCAAGGGCCTGACCGTGCAGTACCTGCTGCGCCAGATCGGCCGGCTCGAGGGCGGCGAGACCATCCTGTTCCACGCCGCCGCCGGCGGCGTCGGCAGCCTGGCCTGCCAGTGGGCGAAAGCGCTGGGGGTGAAGCTGATCGGCACCGTGGGATCGGCCGAGAAGGCCGAGCGGGCCCGGGCGCTGGGCGCCTGGGCGACCATCGACTACAGCCGTGAGGACGTGCGTGCGCGGGTGCTGGAGCTGACCGACGGCGCCAAGTGCCCGGTGGTCTACGACTCGGTGGGCAAGGACACCTGGGAGATCTCGCTGGACTGCGTGGCCAGGCGCGGCCTCTTGGTCAGCTTCGGCAACGCCTCCGGGCCGGTCACCGGGGTCAACCTCGGCATCCTCTCGCAGAAGGGCTCGCTGTTCGTCACCCGGCCGACCCTGGCCGGCTACGCCGATACCGCCGAGCGCCTGCGCACCATGGCCGCCGAGCTGTATGCGCTGATCGCCGCCGGCACCCTGCAGGTGGATATCGGCCGGCGCTACGCCCTGGCCGACGCCGGCGCGGCACAGGCCGCGGTGGCGGCGCGGCAGACCACCGGCTCGACCATCCTGCTGCCCTGAGGCAGGCGGCGGCGCGTCCGCCGCGCCGCCGTGACTCAGGTCACAAACGGTTAAACGCTCGCACCCGCGTACCACTAGAGTCCTTCGCCATCCCATCAAGGAACCGGCTGCCAGTCCCTCCCCGACCGGCAGCTTCGATCAGGCGGAGGTCCTGCATGTCCCAGTCCAACGATACCCCTGCGTTGGCGGCCGAGCGCCGCTCAGGCACCCTGCGCCAGTGGCGCTGGGCCTTCCACAAGGTCCGCAGCCTCGAGGCCGGCCTGTGCTGCGCGGCCTGGCGCGCCACGCGCTTCGCCCTGCTGGGCGACAGCGGACGCTTCTACACCAATAGCCGCGGCTGGACCCGCCTGCGTCATCCGCGCGACTGACTAGCCGGCCAGCGAGCAGTGCAGGTCCATGTGCTGCGCCTGGTCGAGGCTGGCGACCGGCAGGCGCGGGTAGCACTCGAAGCCACCGGCCTGACCGAAGGACTCGCCGCTCCGGGCCAGCCAGCCATGCACCCGCGAACGCAGGCGAACGAGGCCTTCCGCGTAGCTGCAGTGGATGGAGAACACCACGAAGCGCGAGGGCGGCAGGCCGATGCGGTACCAGCCCGGCGGCGGCTCGCCAGCAGCGGCCGGTGCAGCGATCGCGCAGGCGTAGCGGATGCGCTCGGGCGGGGTGAACAGCGGATCGTCGTAGACCATGCCGAAGAAGGGACCTTCCGCCTGCAGGCCGGCGGCGGCCAGACGGGTGGCGAAATCCTGCCAGTGCTGCGGCACCAGCGGATAGGGGCCGACGTAGCGACAGGCCCACAGGCTACGCGCTGGCGCCTGCACGATGCGCGCCGGGATGGCGGCGCCGATCGGCACCGCCGGGCCTGCCAGCCCCTCGGCCGGCAGGCGGCGCAGCGACTGCGGCGGCATGCCCCAGCGGCGGGTGAAGGCCCGGGTGAACGCCTGCTGGCTGCCGAAGCCGAGACCGAGAGCTATCGACAACAGGCTCTCGCGCGTCAGCCTTACGCGTACCGCCGCCTTTTCCAGCTGCAGGTTCTGCAGGTAGTCGCGCAGGGTCATCCCGGTGTCGCGCTTGAACAGGCGCTGCAGCTGGAAACGGCTCAGGCCGAACGTGTCGGCCAGCGCCTGTACGCTCAGCGCGGCCCGCTCCTCGTCGCTGCCGTAGTGGATGCGCGTATCTATGAGCTGGACGACCTGCTGGATGCGCGGGTCCATGGCGTCTCTCCCTGATGCCTGCCAGTAGGACGCCAGCATGGCCAGCGCCGCGGCGCCGCGCAAGTCGCCTCAGGACGGCCGGATCACCTGGCCGGTGCGCAGGTCGCGGATCAGGCTGGGGTTCCTGCGTCCGCCCAGTTCGCCGCCGAGCACGCCGTCGAGCGCACCGCCGAAGTACTGCTCGACGCGCAGGCGGGTGCGCGCCGCCGGGCGCCCGGCCGGGTTGGCCGAGGTCGACACCAGCGGCCCGGTGTGCTCGCACAGCGCGCGCACCAGCGGATGGTCGCTGACCCGCAGCGCGACGCTGTCGTGCATCCCGCTGATCCACTCGGGCAGGCGGCCCTGGTGCGGCACCAGCCAGGTGTTCGGCCCCGGCCAGCTGAGTTCGAGCTCGGCGCGCCAGGCCCGCGGCAGGTCGTGCAGCAGGAAGTCGAACTGCGCCATGTCGGCGGCGACCAGGATCAGGCCCTTCTCCAGCGGCCGGTCCTTGAGCGCCAGCAGGCGCAGTACCGCCTGGGGATTCCACGGATCGCAGCCCAGCCCCCATACCGCTTCGGTGGGGTAGGCGATCACGCCCCCCTCGCGCACCACCCGCGCCGCCTGCTGCACCCGCCACTGCCCGACCATCGCCACCTCCGCATGCTGGAAAAACTGCGGCGCAGTGTATCCGCTCGGGCCGGCGATGGCAGTGGCTGGCGACGGGCCGGGTCAGCCGCAGCACACCCAGCAGCCGCCCTCGCAGACGATGCGCCCGTCCAGCTCCAGTTCGGTGAGCTGGGCGAGCAGCTCGGGCAGCGCCAGGCCGCTGCTGATCGCCAGCGCCTCGCTGCTCTGCGGTTCGGCGCGCAGCAGGGCCAGCAGCGGATGGGCCGACTCGTCCGGTTCGCTGACCGGCCGGCGCGGCGCCGGCCGGGCCGCCACCCGCTGCCAGCCGCGCAAGGCCTCGAGGATGTCCTCGACCGTTTCCACCAGCAGGGCGCCCTCGCGGATCAGCTGGTGGCAGCCGCGTGCGCCGGGGTGGTGGATCGAGCCGGGGATGGCGAACACCTCGCGGCCCTGTTCGGCGGCCAGCCGCGCGGTGATCAGCGAACCGCTGGAGGGGCTGGCCTCGACCACCAGCACACCGAGGGACAGGCCGCTGATGATGCGGTTGCGCCGCGGGAAATTGCCGGCCTGCGGCGGCGTGGCCAGCGGCAGCTCGGAGACCAGCGCGCCGCCCTCGGCGACGATGCGCGCGGCCAGGCCGGCATGCCGGCGCGGATACAGGCACTGCAGGCCGGTGCCGAGCACCGCCACGGTGGCGCCGCCGGCCGCCAGCGCGCCCTCGTGGGCCGCGCCGTCGATGCCCAGCGCCAGGCCGCTGGTGACCACGAAGCCGCCGCCGGCCAGGCTGCGGGCGAAGCATGCGGCGTTGTCCAGCCCCGGCCGGCTGGCGCGGCGACTGCCGACCAGCGCCAGCTGCGGGCGCTCGAGCAGGCCGGGGTCGCCGGCGACGAACAGCAGCGGCGGGGCATCGTGCAGCTCGGCGAGCAGGGCGGGGTAGACGGGATCGTCGAAGCCCAGCAGGTGACGGTCGGGCTGCTCCAGCCAGGCCAGGGCGGCGGCGGCCTGCTCGCGCACCAGCGGGCTGCGCCGCGCCTCGGCGGCCTCCGCCGGCAGGCCGAGGGCGCGCCAGGCGGCTGCAGGAGCGGAGAGGGCGGCACTGGCCGAGCCGAAGGTGCTGATCAGCAGGCGGAAGCGCCGCGGACCGATCGCCGGCAGACCGTGCAGGCGCAGGCGGGCTTCCAGTTCGGCCGGGGGCAGGGCGGCGGGGTAGGGCATGGCGATCATCCTTGATCGACGGCAGGACATCGGCCGGCGCGCATCCTGCGTCAGGCCAGAAACGCGAAGCCCCCGCAGGCGGGGGCTTCGTTCACGACGCTCAGGGGTTGCGCACCTTGTCGAGCACCGCCAGCGAACGGGTGGCGTTGAGCACCAGGCCATAGCTGAGCTTGTCGTAGGTACGGAACACCATCAGCAGGCCGGAGCGCTCGTCGGGGATCTTCACGCTCTCGCCGGTGATGCGGTCGCGCACCGTCTCGCCGGTCTTGTAGATCGCCAGCACGTTGCCTTCGGCGAGGCCGTCGCGGCGGCCCTTGTTGAGGGTGACCACGTCGAGCTGACCGACCTGGGTCACGCCGCGCGGCACGTCGAGGATCACCCCGTCGATCGGCTCGCTCGGCTCGCTGGGCACGAAGGTGGAGCTGATCGAGCGCTCCTCGGTGGGCAGCAGGCGGTCGCCCAGGCGCACTTCCTGGGTGGTACGGGTGAGGGCCAGGGTAGCGATGTCGCCTTCCTCGGCCACCACGTCGCCGCCGCCGATGTAGTCGGCGTTGATGCCGAGCACTTCCTTGGTCTGCGGGTCGCTGTAGGCCTTGCCCTGACGGTACAGGCCGTAGGCCTGCTCGCCGGTGAAGGCGCCGCGGGCATAGATGCGGTCGCCGGCGCCGCTGACCACGCGCTCGGCGTTGCCGGCCACCACGTAGGGCGCCTGGGACAGCTCGAGGTCGCTGTCGACGATGCGGTTGCTGAGCAGGAAGCTGTTGATCTTTTCCAGCGGGATGGTCGGGATCGCCTCGGCCATCGGCGTGCTGCGCACGTGCGGCGACAGCTTGACGGTGCCGCGCGAGGCGCCGCGGTCGAGGACGATGCGCGGCTGGCCGTCGACCCAGGTCAGGCTCAGCACGTCGCCCGGGTAGATCAGATGCGGATTCTGCACCTGCGGGTTGGCCTGCCAGATCTCCGGCCACTTCCACGGCTGGCGCAGGAACTTGCCGGAGATATCCCACAGGGTATCGCCGCGCGCCACCGTGTAGGTCTGCGGATGGCCGTCCCTGAGCTGGACCTCGGCCTGCGCCAGACCGCCAGCCGCCAGCAGCAGCAGGGCGACTAATGATTTCCTCATGAGGTGAATCCCTTTATCATGTGCCGACACGGGAAACGTGCGCCGGCCGGCGAAATACGCGGCCTCAAGCCGTTTTTCGAGCTGCCGGGCATCTTATCAGCCGGTTTTCGATTTATTCCACAAGTGCATCACAAACGCATATGGCGATCCTGAACATTCTCGAGTTCCCCGATCCGCGCCTGCGCACCCTCGCCAAGCCGGTGGAGGTGGTCGACGACGCCCTGCGCCAGCTGATCGACGACATGTTCGAGACCATGTACGCCGCCCCCGGCATCGGCCTGGCGGCGACCCAGGTCAACGTGCACAAGCGCCTGGTGGTGATGGACCTGTCCGAGGACAAGAGCGCGCCGCGGGTGTTCATCAACCCCGAACTGGAAATGCTCACCGACGACCTCGGCCCCTACCAGGAAGGCTGCCTCTCCGTCCCCGGCTTCTACGAGAACGTCGACCGTCCGCTCAAGGTGCGCATCAGGGCGCTGGACCGCGACGGCCAGCCGTTCGAGGAGATCGCCGAGGGCCTGCTCGCCGTGTGCATCCAGCACGAGTGCGACCACCTCAACGGCAAGCTGTTCGTCGACTACCTGTCCGGCCTCAAGCGCGACCGCATCAAGAAGAAGCTGGAAAAACAGCATCGCCTGCAGCACAACTGATTCACCGGAAGGCTTGCCCGCGGCAAGCCTTTTTTCTTGAGCGAGAGCCCATGAGCCAGCCCCTGCGCATCGTCTTCGCCGGTACCCCGGAATTCGCCGCCGTCCACCTCCAGGCCCTGCTCGACGCGGGCCTGACGCCGGTGGCGGTGTACACCCAGCCCGACCGCCCGGCCGGCCGCGGCCAGAAGCTGATGGCCAGCCCGGTCAAGCAGCTGGCAGCCACGCACGGCATCCCCGTCCTGCAGCCGCAGACCCTGCGCGATGCGGCAGCGCAGGCCGAGCTGGCGGCGCTGCAGCCCGACCTGCTGCTGGTGGTGGCCTACGGCCTGATCCTGCCGCAGGCGGTGCTCGACATCCCGCCTCTCGGCTGCATCAACAGCCACGCCTCGCTGCTGCCGCGCTGGCGCGGCGCCGCGCCGATCCAGCGCGCGGTGCAGGCCGGCGACGCCGAGTCGGGCGTCACCGTGATGCGCATGGAGGCCGGCCTCGACACCGGGCCGATGCTGCTCAAGGTGACCACGCCGATCGCCGCCGACGACACCGGCGGCAGCCTGCACGACCGCCTGGCCACGCTGGGCGCCGCCGCGGTGGTCGCGGCCATCCCGCAGCTGGCCGCCGGCACCCTGCACGGCGAGGTGCAGGACGACGCGCTGGCCACCTACGCCCACAAGCTCAACAAGGACGAGGCGCGCCTCGACTGGAGCCGCCCGGCGGTGGAGCTGGAACGCCTGGTGCGCGCCTTCAATCCCTGGCCGGTCTGCCACACCACGCTCGGCGAGGCCGCGCTCAAGGTGTATGCCGCCGAAGTCGGTGAGGGGCAGGGCGCGCCGGGTGAAATTCTCGCCGCCAGCCGCGACGGCCTGACCGTGGCCTGCGGCGCGGGCGCGCTGCGCCTGACCCGCCTGCAGCTACCGGGCGGCAAGCCGCTGGGCTTCGCCGACCTGTACAACAGCCGCCGCGAGCAGTTCGCCGCCGGCCAGGTGCTGGCCTGATGGCCGTCGATCCGCGGCTGGCCGCCGCCCGCGCCCTCGGCGCCGTGCTCGCCGGCAAGGCCTCGCTGGGCAGCGCCCTGCCGGCGCAGCTGGACAAGGTCGAGCCGCGCGACCGTGGCCTGACCCAGGAGCTGGCCTTCGGCACCGCGCGCTGGCAGCCGCGTCTGTCCCTGCTCGCCGACAAGCTGCTGCAGAAGCCGTTCAAGGCCGCCGACACGGATCTCGAGGCGCTGCTGCTGGTCGGCCTGTACCAGCTGCTGTACACGCGCATCCCCGCCCACGCGGCGATCGGCGAGACGGTCGGCTGTGTCGACAAGCTGAAGAAGTCCTCGGCCAAGGGCCTGATCAACGCCGTGCTGCGCCGCGCCCAGCGCGAGGGCGAGGCGCTGCTCGCCGAACTGGAGCGCGACCCGGCGGCGCGCACCGCCCATCCGCGCTGGCTGCAGAAGGCGCTCAAGGCGCACTGGCCGGCGGACTGGGAAGCCATCTGCGCCGCCAACAACAGCCATCCGCCGCTGACCCTGCGGGTCAACCGCCGCCACGGCAGCCGTGACGCCTACCTGGCCGAGCTGGCCGCCACCGGCATCGCCGCACGCGCCTGTCCGTTCAGCCCGGATGGCGTGCAGCTGGCCACGCCCTGCGACGTCACCACCCTGCCGGGCTTCGCCGAGGGCCGGGTCAGCGTGCAGGACGAGGCCGCCCAGCTGGCCGCCGACCTGCTCGAGCTGGCGCCCAACCTGCGCGTGCTGGATGCCTGTTGCGCGCCCGGCGGCAAGACCTGCCACCTGCTGGAGGCCGAGCCCTCGCTCAGCGTCACTGCCGTCGACCTGGAGGAGAGCCGCCTGGTGCGGGTGCGCGAGAACCTCGCCCGCCTCGGGCTCGACGCCAGGCTGGTCGCCGCCGACGCCCGCGCCGTCGGCCAGTGGTGGGACGGCAAGCCGTTCCAGCGCATCCTGCTCGACGCGCCCTGCTCGGCGACCGGGGTGATCCGCCGCCACCCGGACATCAAGCTGACCCGCCAGCAAGGCGACATCGCCGCGCTGGCCGCCCTGCAGGGCGAGCTGCTCGACGCCCTGTGGCCGACCCTCGAGGTCGGCGGCGTGCTGCTCTACGCCACCTGCTCGAGCCTGCCGACCGAGAACACCGAGGTGATCGGCGCCTTCCTCGCCCGCACCCCCGGCGCGCGCGAGCTGGACATCCCCGGCCCGTTCGGCGTCAGGCAGCCGCACGGCCGCCAGTTGCTGGCCCAGGTCGACGGCCACGACGGTTTCTACTACGCCAAGCTGATCAAGATCGCCGCCGCCCCCGCGCGCGCGCAAGGAGCAGTCACCGGATGAAGATCATCATTCTCGGCGCGGGACAGGTCGGCGGCAGCCTGGCCGAACACCTGGCCAGCGAGGCCAACGACATCACCGTGGTCGACACCGACGGCGACCGCCTGCGCGACCTGGGCGACCGCCTGGACATCCGCACCATCCAGGGCAAGGGCTCCTACCCGACGGTGCTGCGCCAGGCCGGCGCCGACGACGCCGACATGCTGGTGGCGGTGACCAACAGCGACGAGTCGAACATGATCGCCTGCCAGGTCGCCTACACCCTGTTCAACACGCCGACCAAGATCGCCCGGGTGCGCGAGGCGGCCTACCTGACCCGCGCCGGCCTGTTCGCCAACGAGGCGATCCCGGTCGACGTGCTGATCAGCCCCGAGCAGGTGGTGACCAACTACATCCGCCGGCTGATCGAGTACCCCGGCGCCCTGCAGGTGCTCGACTTCGCCGAGGGCAAGGCGCAGCTGGTCGGCGTGCGCGCCTACTACGGCGGCCCGCTGGTCGGCCAGCAGCTCAAGCAGATCCGCGAGCACATGCCGACCATCGACGCCCGGGTGGCGGCCATCTACCGCCGCGACCGCGCCATCCTGCCGCAGGGCGACACGGTGATCGAGGCCGACGACGAGGTGTTCTTCATCGCCGCGCGCAGCCACATCCGCGCGGTGATGAGCGAGCTGCGGCGCATCGACGACGGCTACCGCAAGGTGGTGATCGCCGGCGGCGGGCACATCGGCGAGCGCCTGGCCGAGGCCATCGAGACCCGCTACCAGGTCAAGATCATCGAGATGAACGCAGCGCGCTGCCGCTACCTGTCCGACACCCTGGAAAGCACCATCGTCCTGCAGGGTAGCGCCAGCGACCGCGACCTGCTGGTCGAGGAGAACATCGCCGAGGCCGACCTGTTCCTCGCCCTGACCAACGACGACGAGGCCAACATCATGTCCTCGCTGCTGGCCAAGCGCCTCGGCGCGCGCAAGGTGATGAGCCTGATCAGCAACCCGGCCTACGTCGACCTGATCCAGGGCGGCGAGATCGACATCGCCATCAGCCCGCAGCAGGCCACCATCGGCACCCTGCTGACCCACGTGCGCCGCGGCGACATAGTCGCGGTGCACTCGCTGCGCCGTGGCGCCGCCGAGGCGATCGAGGCCATCGCCCACGGCGACGCGCGCTCGAGCAAGGTGGTCGGCCGCCGGGTCGCCGACGTGCCGCTGCCGCCGGGCACCACCATCGGCGCCATCGTCCGCGACGAGGAAGTGCTGATCGCCCACGGCGAGACGCGCATCGAGTCGGGCGACCACGTGCTGCTGTTCCTCGTCGACAAGAAGCACATCCGCGACGTCGAGCGCCTGTTCCAGGCCGGCCTGACCTTCTTCTGAGCCCGGGTCGGCTGCGCCTGCGGGCGCGGCCGGCTCCGCTGCCGCACGGACCGCCCCATGCACTACGCCGTCATCTCCCGCATCCTCGGCCTGCTGCTGATGATCTTCAGCGTCACCCACCTGCCGCCCATGCTGCTCGGCGTGCACGACGGCGACGACACCTGGCGCAGCTTCGTCTGGTCGTTCGCCATTACCCTGGTCACCGGCACGCTGATCTGGTTCCCCAACCGCGAGGCCCACGGCGAACTGCGCGTGCGCGACGGCTACCTGATCACCGCGCTGTTCTGGTTCGTCCTCGGCGCCTTCGGCGCCATCCCCTTCCTGCTCGGCGAGCGACCGGCGATGGACGCCGCCGACGCGCTGTTCGAGGCCTTCTCCGGCCTCAGCACCACCGGCGCCACCGTGCTCACCGGCCTCGACGCGCTGCCGCGCTCGATCCTCTACTACCGCCAGCAGCTGCAGTGGCTGGGCGGCATGGGCATCGTGGTGCTCGCCGTGGCGGTGATGCCGATGCTCGGCATCGGCGGCATGCAGCTGTACCGCGCCGAGATGCCCGGGCCGCTGAAGGACAACAAGCTGTCACCGCGCATCGCCGACACCGCCAAGACCCTGTGGCTGATCTACTGCGGGCTGACCGCCCTCTGCGCGCTGGCCTACTGGATTGCCGGCATGAGCCCGTTCGACGCCATCGGCCACAGCTTCGCCACCATCGCCATCGGCGGCTTCTCCACCCACGACGCCAGCATCGCCTTCTTCGACAGCGCGCTGATCGAGGCCATCTGCATCTTCTTCATGGCCGCCTCGGGGATGAACTTCGCCCTGCACTTCCTCGCCCTGCGCAGCCGCTCGCTGAAGGCCTACCTGCGCGACCCCGAGTGCATGACCTACCTCAGGCTGCTGGCCGCGGTATTCGTCATCACCACCGCGCTGCTGCTGGTCTACAGCCACCACGACGACCCGCTCGACTCGATCCGCTTCGCCGCCTTCCAGGTGGTCTCGGTGTTCACCACCACCGGCTTCGGCGTCGACGACTTCAGCGTGTGGCCGAGCTTCCTGCCGTTCCTGCTGATCTATACCACCTTCATCGGCGCCTGCGCCGGCTCCACCGGCGGCGGCATGAAGGTGATGCGCGCCATGCTGGTGGTGCGCCAAGGCCAGCGCGAGATCCAGCGCCTGCTGCACCCCAGCGGCGTGTTCGGGGTGAAGATGGGCCGGCGCAAGGTGCCCGACCGGGTGATCGAGTCGGTATGGGGCTTCTGCGCCATGTACATGGTGACCTTCTTCGGCCTGATGCTGCTGCTGCTCGGCACCGGCCTCGACCCGATCACCGCCTTCTCCAGCCTGGCCTCGTGCATGAACAACCTCGGCCCGGCGCTGGGCGACGCCGCCGCCCACTACGCCAATCTGCCGGACAGCGCCAAGCTGCTGCTCAGCGTGGCGATGATCCTCGGCCGTCTCGAGGTGTTCTCGCTGATCGTGTTGCTGTCGCCGGCGTTCTGGCGCTACTGAGGCGCGCTCGGCTAGGCTGGACGACCACAACGCGTCGCCCACCAGCGGCGGCGCAATCTCCACCCACTGCAGGGGAACGCCCATGACCACCGTCGCCGCCCTGGAAAGACTGCTGGCCGCCGGCCACGACAACGCCCTGCTGCGCTTCGGCCTGGGCAACGCCCACCTGGATGCCGGCGACGCCGTCCAGGCGCTGCCCCACCTGCAGCGCTGCGTGGAATTCGATCCCGGCTACTCGGCGGCCTGGAAACTGCTGGGCAAGGCCCATGCGGCGCTCGGCGCCACGGACGCGGCGCGCGCCGCCTGGCAGCAGGGCCTGGAAGCCGCCCGCACCCGCGGCGACAAGCAGGCGGAGAAGGAGATGACGGTGTTCCTGAAGAAGCTGGACAAGCCGCGTGCCGGCTAGAGCCCCGGCGACGGCACGAGGAGGCCGCCGATGAGCTGCACCGGCCGCACGATAGACCGCCTGCGTCGGCAGATCCCCGGCTTCGCCTGCGAGCCCGGCTGCCACGACTGCTGCGGGCCGGTCACCGCCTCCTCCGAGGAGATGTCGCGCCTGCCGGTGAAAAGCGTCGCCGCGCATGACGCGGCGCTGGCCGACTGGAACTGCGTGCACCTCGGCCCGCAGGGCTGCGAGGTGTACGACGAACGCCCGCTGATCTGCCGCCTGTTCGGCACCACGGCGAGCCTGCCCTGCCCGCGCGGCCGCGGACCGGCGACACCCACCCCGGCGCAGGTCGAGCAGCAGGTCCACGAGCTGATCGCCAGCACCCGCCAGGTGCTGGTCTAGCACCGGCGCGTCCTCAAGCGCTTGATGGCGCCCTCGACCACAGCGTCGGCATCCAGCCGTCACGGCCCGCCGGACCGTGGCGGCCGCTCTTCTGCGCACACTCCGCCCTTGCGTGCACAAACCTATGCATGGATATTGTACAGTACGCACAACTTGTACAACTTAGCCTGTCCCAGCGGAGTTCCACAATGCCGGCCTCTACCAGAAGAAGACTCAGCATCGGCCAGCGTCTGGCCCTCGGCTTCGCCGTCATCCTGGCGATGATGGTGCTGCTCACCCTGATCGGCGTGAATCGCGTGGGAGGGATCAGGAACAGCCTGGTCGCCATCAACGAGGAGCACAGCGTCAAGCAGCGCCAGGCGATCAACTTCCGCGGCAGCGTGCACGACCGCGCCATCGCCCTGCGTGACGTGGTGCTGGCCCGCTCGACCGCCGAGCAGCAGGCCGCCCTCGCCGAGATCCAGCGCCTGGCCGACAACTATGCCGAGGCGCAACGCGTGCTCGACGGCCTGCTGCAGAAGAGCAGCGGCGTGCTGCAGCAGGAACGCGAGCTGGCCGCGGCGATCCGCGAGGTCGAGCAGCGCACCCTGCCGCTGGCCAGTGCGGTGATCGCCGCCCAGCAGGGCGGCCGGCCGGACGAGGCCCGCACCCTGCTGCTCGAACGGGCAGCACCGGCCTTCAGCGACTGGCTGGCCAGCATCAACGCCTTCATCGACCTGCAGGAAGGCGAGATCCGCCGCGACTCGCAGCAGGCCACCGCGATCGCCTTGAGCTTCTCCTGGCTGATGATCATCCTCTGCAGCGCGGCCCTGCTCTGCGGCGTGCTGCTGGCCGTCCTGATCACCCGGCGCCTGCTGGCCCAGCTGGGCGCCGAACCGGACGAGGTGCGCGAACTGGCTGCCGCCATCGGTCGCGGCGAACTGGCCGTCGGCGGCCAGCCCCGCGGGCATACCGACAGCATCCTGGCCGCCCTGCTGGCGATGGCCGCCCAGTTGCAGGACACCGTGGCGCGGGTGCGCCGGTCGGCCGATGCGGTGTCGGTCGGCAGCACGCAGATCTCCCGGCATGGCGACGAGCTGAGCGAGCGCTCCGAGCAGCAGGTCAGCGCGCTGACCGCTACCGCCGCCGCCATGGAAGAGCTCGGCGCCACCGTGCGCCTGAACGCCGACAACGCCCGCCAGGCCGACCGGCTGGCCGCCTCGGCCGCCAGCGTGGCCAACCGCGGCGGCGAGCTGATGCAGGCGGTGGTGGCGACCATGGGCGACATCAACAGCCGCTCGCGGCAGGTCGCCGACATCGTGGCGATCATCGACGGCATCGCCTTCCAGACCAACATCCTCGCCCTCAACGCCTCGGTCGAGGCGGCGCGGGCCGGCGAGGAGGGCCGCGGCTTCGCCGTGGTGGCCAACGAGGTACGCCATCTGGCCCAGCGCAGCGCGGAGGCCGCCCGGGACATCAAGGCGCTGATCGGCGAAACCCTGCAGAGCGTCGAGCGCGGCGCCGGGCTGGTCGACGACGCCGGGCACACCACCGCCGAGATCGTCACCGCCATCGCCCGCGTCTCGCAGATCATGAGCGAGATCAGCACCGCCAGCCGCGAGCAGAGCACGGCAGTCGAGCAGGTCAGCCGCGCGGTGGTCGACATGGACCAGACGACTCAGGTCAACCGCCTGCTGGTCACCGACAGCGCCCAGGCCGCGCACAGCCTGCAGCAGCAGGCCGAGGCGCTGGCCGCGGCGATGGCGGTGTTCCGCCTCGACAGCCAGGCCGACGCCCCGCACGTGCCGGCCCCTGCGGCGCTGCCGGCAGCGCACGCCGCCCGCGCGCCGAGCCCGGCATTCTGAAGCGTACCGGGGCGGGCCCGAGCCGCCCCGGCTGGCGCACCATGCGCTGCAACAGCGACGCCGCTGCCCCTGGACGGGGCAGTGGCGTTGTTCATTACCGCGTGGCGCCCGGCAGTCCGAGCGCGGCTTCAGTCGCCGACGAAAACCAGCGCCACGCCGCCGCTCTCGCAGCGCAGCACACGCATGTGCACCAGCGGGGCCTCTCCCGGCAGGCCCTGGACCTGACCGCAGACCAGCTCGCCGGGCTGCATGAGGCCCCGGGGCTCGTCGAGCAGCACGAACACCCCGCCATCGGAGATGTCGCGGGTGATGACCTGCAACCTGCCATGCTGCGGATGCTCGATGCACAGCGGAACCTTCATCGGTGTGCGCACATGCACGCGACGGTTTTCCATGTTCGGGATCGTCCTGTCTGCGGGGGAGAGCTCAGACGCTACTGGCTATGCGCCAGCGCGGCAAGCCCGGGCGGTTTCAGTACCAGCGCTGCTCGCCCTCCGGGCGCTTCTTGAAGCGCTTCATGCTCCACATGTACTGGCTCGGCCAGCGCCGCACGTAGCCCTCGATCATCCGGCTCATCGCCGCCACGCCGACCTCGGGGTCCTTGCTGTACATGTCCTCCGGCGCCGCCTCGAGGATCACCTTGAAGCCGCTGCCGTCCTCCAGGCGGATGGCATGCAGGAACACGCCGACCGCCTTGTGTCCGGCCAGCATGCCCGGCACGAACTTGCTGGTCAGCGCCTGCACGGCGAAGAACGGCACGAAGATGCCGCTGCCTTCGCTCGGCTCCGGGTCGGCGGGAATGCCCACCGCGCCGCCGCGGCGCACTTCCTTGATCACGCTGAGGATGCCCTCCTTGGTCGACGGCGCCACGCGGTTGCCCATCTGCACGCGCTGGCGCTGCAGCAGCTCGTCCACCGCCTTCTGCTTGGGCGGGCGGTAGAAGATGATCGGCTTGCACTGGTTGCAGTAGAAGTGGTTGAGCACCTCCCAGTTGCCCAGGTGGCTGGTGATGCCGACCACGCCCTTGCCGCTGGTCAGCGCCGCCTCCAGCACCTCGAGGCCCTCGACCTCCTTGACCAGCGCCAGCGACTTCTGCGGCGGCCAGATCCACGCGCAGGCGCTCTCGGTGAAGGTCTTGCCGATGTCCTTCAGGGTGCGTCCGAGCAGCGCCTCGCGCTCGGCGGCGCCCAGTTCGGGAAAGCACCTGGCCTGGTTGATGCGCACCACCTCGCGCGAGCGGTTGGGCAGCTTCCACAGCAGCCAGCCGATCGCCGCGCCGAGGCGCTGCACGGCGGACCAGGGCAGGGCGGCGACCAGCCGCAGCGCGCCCACCACCAGGGCGCCTTTGATCTTCTCCACGGGATTCTCCGGCGGTTGGATTGAGCGGGCATTGTACCCCGCGGCCCGCGGCCTGGTTCCGCCTGCCGGCGAATTGGCGGGCGATGTTCCACGTGGAACATATCAACCGGCGAGCTGCGCACGCCGCACAACACGCGCCCCCTCCACAGCTTTCGCCATCGGTTATACTCGCCGGCTTTACGCAAGCCTCAGAACAGGTGATTTCGTGAGCCAGACTACGCCTGCCGTGCGCACCTTCCAGGACCTGATCCTCGCCCTGCAAAGCTACTGGGCGGAGCAGGGCTGCGTGGTATTGCAGCCCTACGACATGGAAATGGGCGCCGGCACCTTCCACACCGCCACCTTCCTGCGCGCCATCGGTCCCGAGACCTGGAACGCCGCCTACGTGCAGCCCTCGCGCCGCCCGGCCGACGGCCGCTACGGCGAGAACCCCAACCGCCTGCAGCACTACTACCAGTTCCAGGTGGTGCTCAAGCCGAACCCGGACAACATCCAGGACCTGTACCTCGGCTCGCTGCGCGCCATCGGCATCGACCCGCTGGTCCACGACATCCGCTTCGTCGAGGACAACTGGGAATCGCCGACCCTCGGCGCCTGGGGCCTGGGCTGGGAAGTCTGGCTCAACGGCATGGAAGTCACCCAGTTCACCTACTTCCAGCAGGTCGGCGGCGTCGAGTGCTACCCGGTGACCGGCGAGATCACCTACGGCCTTGAGCGCCTGGCCATGTACCTGCAGGGCGTCGACTCGGTGTACGACCTGGTCTACTCCGACGGCCCGTTCGGCAAGGTCACCTACGGCGACGTGTTCCACCAGAACGAGGTGGAGCAGTCCACCTACAACTTCGAGCACGCCAACGTCGACAAGCTGTTCGAGCTGTTCGACTTCTACGAGGCCGAGGCCAACCGCCTGATGGCCCTCGAGCTGCCGCTGCCGACCTACGAGATGGTGGTCAAGGCCTCGCACACCTTCAACCTGCTCGACGCCCGCCGCGCCATCTCGGTGACCGCGCGCCAGCAGTACATCCTGCGCGTGCGCACCCTGGCCCGCGCGGTGGCGCAGAGCTACCTGATCGCGCGCGCCAAGCTCGGCTTCCCGATGGCCACCGCCGAACTGCGTGACGAAGTACTGGCCAAGCTGAAGGAGGCCGCGGAATGAGTGCACAAGATTTTCTGGTCGAACTGGGCACCGAAGAGCTGCCCCCCAAGGCACTGAAGAGCCTCGCCGAGGCGTTCCTCGCCGGCGTCGAGAAGGGCCTCAAGGCCGCCGGTCTCGGCTACGCCAAGGCGCGCTACTACGCCGCGCCGCGCCGCCTGGCGATCCTCGTCGAGCAGCTGGCCACCCAGCAGCCGGACCGCGAAGTGCGTCTGGACGGCCCGCCGGTGCAGGCCGCCTTCGACAAGGACGGCCAGCCGACCCAGGCCGCCCTGGGCTTCGCCAAGAAGTGCGGCGTCGATCTGGAGCAGGTCGACACCAGCGGCCCGAAGCTGAAGTTCGTGCAGAGCATCGCCGGCCAGCCGGCCACCAGCCTGCTGCCGGGCATCGTCGAGGCTTCGCTGAACGAGCTGCCGATTCCCAAGCGCATGCGCTGGGCCGCCCGCCGCGAGGAGTTCGTCCGTCCCACCCAGTGGCTGGTGATGCTGCTGGGTGAGCAGGTGGTCGACTGCACCATCCTCACCCAGCAGGCCGGTCGCGTGTCGCGCGGCCACCGCTTCCACGCCAACCACGAGGTGCGCATCAGCAACCCGGCCAGCTACGCCGAGGACCTGCGCAGCGCCTACGTGATCGCCGACTTCGCCGAGCGCCGTGCGCTGATCGACGCCCGCGTCGCCGAGCTGGCCAGCGAGCAGAACGGCAAGGCCATCGTGCCGCCGGCGCTGCTGGACGAGGTGACCGCGCTGGTCGAGTGGCCGGTGCCGCTGGTCTGCTCCTTCGAGGAACGCTTCCTCGAGGTGCCGCAGGAGGCGCTGATCGCCACCATGCAGGACAACCAGAAGTACTTCTGCCTGGTCGACGGCAACGGCAAGCTGCTGCCGCGCTTCATCACCGTGGCCAACATCGAGTCCAAGGACCCGGCGCAGATCGTCGCCGGCAACGAGAAGGTGGTGCGCCCGCGCCTGACCGACGCCGAGTTCTTCTTCAAGCAGGACAAGAAGCACGCCCTCGAAGACAACAACCAGCGCCTGGCCAACGTGGTGTTCCAGGCCCAGCTGGGCAGCGTGTTCGACAAGGCGCAGCGCGTCTCCGCCCTGGCATCGCTCATCGCTGCACGCATCGGCGGCGACGCCGAGCGCGCCGCGCGCGCCGGCCTGCTGTCCAAGTGCGACCTGGCCAGCGAGATGGTCGGCGAGTTCCCGGAGATGCAGGGCATCGCCGGCTACTACTACGCCCTGCACGACGGCGAGCCGGCCGACGTGGCCCTGGCGCTCAACGAGCAGTACATGCCGCGCGGCGCCGGGGCCGAGCTGCCGTCCACCCTGACCGGCGCCGCCGTGGCGGTGGCCGACAAGCTCGACACCCTGGTCGGCATCTTCGGCATCGGCATGCTGCCCACCGGCTCCAAGGACCCCTACGCCCTGCGCCGCGCCGCGCTGGGCGTGCTGCGCATCCTGATCGAGAAGCAGCTGGATCTGGATCTTGAAGAAGTCATCTGGGAAGCAATCTGCAAGAACGAGCAGCTCGCATTCAGCATGTCGACGAGCAGCTCGCAAAAGACGCTCACTGGCCCGCAGCTGAGAGAGCAGCTGCTCGACTTCATCTTCGACCGCCTGCGCGCGCGCTACGAGGACGAGGGCGTCGAGGTGGCGGTGTACCAGGCGGTACGCTCACTCAAGCCGACATCGCCACTGGACTTCGACCAGCGCGTGCAGGCCGTGCAGGCGTTCCGCCAGCTGGCCGAGGCCGCCACCCTGGCCGCCGCCAACAAGCGCGTGTCCAACATCCTCGCCAAGGCCGAGGGCGAAGTGCCGCGCGAGGTCAGCAGCAGCCTGCTCATCGAGCCGGCCGAGCAGACCCTGGCCCTGGCGGTCAGCCAGGCCGCCGAGGCGGTCGCCCCGCTGGCCGCGGCGCGCAACTACAACGCCGTGCTGCAGCGCCTGGCCGCCCTGCGCGCGCCGGTGGATGCGTTCTTCGAGGAAGTGCTGGTCAACGCCGACGACGCCGCGGTGCGTGGCAACCGCTACGCGCTGCTGGCCCAGCTGCGCGGGCTGTTCCTCGGCGTGGCGGACATCTCGCTGCTGGGCTGACCGCCCCTGTGGATAACGGCTCCGGCCGTTATCCACAGATACCTGATTGCCGGCCCTGTGGATATTGCCTCTGCTTCTGTTCCACAGGGCCCAAGCGTAGGGTGGACAACGGCGCAGCCTTGTCCACCATCCATCCCGGTGGAAAATCGCGGCGCGAGTTTTCCACCCTACGCCCTTGAAACCGCCCTTATGAAACTGCTGATTCTCGACCGCGACGGGGTCATCAACGAGGACTCCGACGCCTACATCAAGTCCGTTGCCGAATGGATCCCGATCCCCGGCTCGATCGCGGCCATCGCCCGCCTGAGCCTGGCCGGCTGGACCGTGGCGGTGGCCACCAACCAGTCGGGCCTGGCGCGCGGCTACTACGACGAGGCCACCCTCGAGGCCATGCACGCGCGCCTGCGCCAGCTGGTGGCCGAGCAGGGCGGCGAGCTCGGCCTGATCGTCCACTGCCCCCACGGCCCGGACGAGGGCTGCGCCTGCCGCAAGCCGCTGCCCGGCCTGCTGGTGCAGATCGCCGAGCACTACGACGTCGCCCTCGACGGCGTCTGGTTCGTCGGCGACAGCCCCGGCGACATCGCCGCCGCCCAGGCGGTGGCCTGCCAGCCGGTGCTGGTGCGCAGCGGCAAGGGCGAGCGCACCCTGGCCAAGGGCGTGCCTGAAGGCGTCAAGGTGTTCGACAACCTGGCGGCCGTGGCCGCCCATCTGCTGGCCGGGGAGGCCGCCCGATGACCCTGCGTACCGCCCTGTTCTATTTCCTGCTCGGCCTGAGCACCGTGATCTGGTGCATCCTCAGCCTGCTGATTGCCACCTGGCTGCCGCAGAAGGCCCGCTACGAATTCATCGCCCGCACCTGGTGCCGCTTCGCCGTGTGGCTGACCCGGGTGATGCTCGGCATCGACTACCGCCTCGAAGGACTGGAGAACATCCCCCGGCAGCCGTGCGTGATCCTCGCCAAGCACCAGAGCGCCTGGGAAACCTTCTTCCTCACCGCCCACTTCGCACCGCTGACCCAGGTGCTCAAGCAGGAACTGCTGCGCATCCCGTTCTACGGCTGGGCGTTCAAGCTGCTCAAGCCGATCGGCATCGACCGCAGCAACCCCAAGCAGGCGCTCAAGCAGGTGGCCAGCGTCGGCCTCGAACGCCTGCAGCAGGGCAACTGGCTGCTGATCTTCCCGGAAGGCACGCGCATTCCGGCCGGCGAGATGGGCAAGTTCTCGCGCAGCGGCGCCTCGGTGGCGGTGGCCGCCGGCGTGCCGGTGCTGCCGGTGGCGCACAACGCCGGCGAGTGCTGGCCGCGCGACGGCTGGCAGCGCCATCCGGGCACGGTCAGCGTGGTGTTCGGCCCGGCCCTGTACGCCGAGGGCGAAGGCCCGCGCGCGGTGGCCGACCTCAACCAGCGCGCCGAGACCTGGATCGGCGAGACCATGCAGAAGATCAACGGCACGGCGCGCGCCCGATAGGGCAGACTGGAGGCCTGGCGCCGGCCCGGGCCGGCCCCACATTCCTTCCCGATTCAGGAGGCAAGCGGCATGGATGTGTTTCGTTACCTGCACCTGATGGTCGAGCAGGGCGGTTCCGACCTGTTCTTCAGCGTCGGCGCACCGCCGCAGCTCAAGCGCGAGGGCCAGAGCCTGCCGATCGGCAAGGCGCCGCTGCCGCCCGGCTCCGTGCAGCAGCTGGCCTACCAGATCATGAGCCAGAAGCAGATCGCCGAGTTCGAGCGCGATCTGGAGATGAACCTGGCCATCGGCCTGGAAGGCGCCGGACGCTTCCGCGCCAACGTCTACTACCAGCGCGGCGAAGTCTCGATGGTGGTGCGCCACATCAAGAGCCAGATTCCCGGCATCGAGGAACTCGGCCTGCCGAAGAAGCTCGAGGAGCTGATCATGCTCGACCGCGGCCTGATCCTGGTGGTCGGCGCCGCCGGTTCCGGCAAGTCGACCACCCTGGCGTCGATGATCGACCTGCGCAACCGCTCGCGCGGCGGCCACATCGTCTGCATCGAGGATCCCATCGAGTTCCTCCACCAGCACCAGCGCTCGATCGTCGACCAGCGCGAGGTGGGCCTCGACACCCGCAGCTTCGAGCAGGCGCTGCTCAACGTGCTGCGCGAGTCGCCGGACGTGATCATGATCGGCGAGATCCGCGACCGCGACGCCATGCAGCACGCCCTGCACTACAGCGAGACCGGCCACCTGTGCATCGCCACCCTGCACGCCACCAACACCACCCAGGCCATCGAGCGCATCTGCAACTTCTTCCCCAAGGAGGCGCGGCAGCAGGTGCTCGGCGACCTGGCGCTCAACCTGCAGGCGATCGTCGGCCAGCGCCTGGTGCCGGGGCGCGAGGCCAAGCGCGTCGCCGCCGTCGAGCTGCTGCTGAAGACCCCCTACATCGCCGACCTGATCCAGCGTGACCAGCTCGACGACATCAAGGCCGCCATCGGTCGCGGCCAGGAGCTCGGCCTGCAGACCTTCGACCAGCATCTCTATGCCCTGGTGCAGGCCGGACGCATCAGCCTCGACGAGGCCCTGCGCCACGCCGACTCGCGCACCGACCTGACCCTGCGCGCCAAGCTCGCCCGCGGCTTCCACGCCGAGGACGCCGAGCTCAAGGTGATGCGCGACGCCGAGCTGCACATCACCCCCTGATCCGCCGACCGCCGGGCGCCGTCGCACGGCGCCCGGCGGCATGCGCGGAACTTGAACGAAAGCACGTCCGCCCCCGCCCGCCCTCCGCGCCATTTGGTTAACATGCCCGCTGCTCTCGCGCGCAAACAGGGTATCGCGGATGAAAGAACCAGCAGACCTCGAGTGGAAAGGCCTCCCGACCGAGGCGGCCAGCGACCGTTTCCTTCCCCCCGATAGCGGCGGCAGCTGGGACGACCAGGCGGTGCCGCAGCTGCGCCTGGCCGACCTCGACGCCGACGCACTGGCCGACTTCCAGCGGCGCAGCGGCGCTGCGGAGGAGAGCGGCGCCGTGCTGCTCGAGCAGCTGCAGCTGTTCCACCTCAAGCGCGCCGCCGTGCTGCTGTTCCATGCCGAGCCGGAAAAACTGGTCGGCGGTGCCTACGTCCGCGTCGGCCGCTTCGACCGCGAGCAGGGCCTGGTCCAGCAGCACGCCATCGGCGGCCCGCTGTTCGCCCAGTTCGAGCACGCCCTGGCGCTGCTGGAGGCGCACCTGCGGCATGACCCCGACGGGCAGCCTCGCGCGCCGGCGGCCTTGCCGCTGCCGCTGGCGGCGCTGCGCGAGGCGCTGCTCAACGCCCTGGTGCACAAGGACTACGCCAGCGGCATCCCCATCCAGATCCGCCTGCACGACGACCGCATCAGCCTGTGGAACCCGGCGCGCCTGCCGCATGGCTGGAGCGTCGCCAGTCTGCGCACCCGTCACCTGTCGCGCCCCGGCAACCCGGACATCGCCAGCGCCTTCCAGCGCGCCGGGCTGATCGAGGCCTGGGGTCTGGGCATCGACCGTCTGCTCGGCGCCTGCCGCGTCCACGGCGTGGTCGAACCACTGCTGCGCCATGAGCAGGACGGCCTGTGGCTGGAGTTCGCCTATACCCGTGCGCTGCCGCGCCAGTACCCGCGTTCCGCGGCCTCGCGGACTTTTTCCATGCCGACAGGCGAAGTGAAAAGTGCTGTCGCAGGTGAAGTCGCAGGTCATGTTACAGGTGGAGATACAGGTGAAGTCGACATACATGCTGCAGACGAAGAAAGAAGTCATGTTGCAGGTCATGTCGCCAGTGAAGTCCGCCGCCTGATCGGCGTCTGCGACGGGGTGATGAGCCGCAAGGCCCTGCAGGACGCCCTCGGCCTGAAGAGCGACGCCAACTTCCGCACCCTGTATCTGGTGCCGGCGCTGGAGGCCGGACTGATCGAGATGACCATTCCCGACAAGCCCAAGAGCAGCCGCCAGCAATACCGGCTGTCCACCGCCGGCCAGGCCTTGCGCCAGCAGAAATGATCTCCCCCGGCTGTGGACAACAACTGTCCACAGCCAGAAGTTTGACGCTTCAGCGCAAGCCGTCGAACCACTTTTCCACAGCCCATCTACCAAGAGTTCAGGATGAACACCGATCTCGATTTCCGCCCGGTCCGCGACGCCGACCTGCCCGCCATCTGCAGCTTTGCCCGGAGTGCCGAGGAGCTGTACTACCTCGCCCCGCGCGCCCGCTTCCCGCTCGACGTCGAACAGCTGGCCGCCAGCATCGCCCAGCGCAGCGATTCCAGCGTGGTGTGCCGCGGCGAAGAGGTGCTGGCTTTCGCCAACATCTACAGGCGCGAGGAGGGCGCCTGCTGGGTCGGCAACGTCGCGGTGGCAGCGCAGGCACGCCGCCAGGGCGTGGCGGGCTTCCTGATGCAGCGGATGGCCCGGCTGGCCGCCGAGCGCCACGGCGCCCGCGAGCTGCGGGTGTCCTGCTTCAATCCCAACACTGCCGCCCTGCGCCTGTACGCCCGCCTCGGCTACACGCCCTTCGCCCTCGAGGAGCGCCAGGGTCCGCAGCAGCAACCGATCATGCTGATCCACCTGCGTCTGCCGCTGACCTGAGCCCGCGCCTTGCCAACCGGCGCGCAGAACGCACCGGCCGGCTCAGCCAGAATGCTGCTCCCGCCTACGACAAACGGACTTGTCCATGCGCCACTCTTCCTTGCTGTCCTCCCTCAGCAGTTTCGCCCGTGCGGCAACCCTGCTGCTGCTCGGCAGCCTGGGCACGCCGGCCTGGAGCGCACTGCTGCCGGAAGCGACCCGCACCGAACTCCTGCAGGCCGTGCAGCAGCAGTTCTGGGGCAAGGCCCGCTACGCCGACAGCTCCCCCGTGCTGCCCGCCGACGAGGCGGAGCGCCAGCGCCTGCCGGTGTCGCCGGCCGTGGCCCGTCAGGTCATGGATGTCGGCGAGCTGTCCGGACTGGCCGAATGGTGCGACCTGGACTGGCAGGGCCACTACCTGACCCTGACCACCAGCGCCCGCCGCCATGGTTTCACGGAAAAGCAGCTGGCTTTCATCGGCGTCACCCATGGCGCCCTGCAGGGCTTCATGGCTCGGGCCATGCAGCAGCGCAGCTGTGAAGACGAACAGCGCCAGCGGGTCGCGCAGTTGCTGCGCCAGTCACCGAATCGCAGCTTCCCCTGACTGCCCGGAAAGATCATGCTCAACCTGTTGCGCAACACCCTCTACCTCCGCCTGCAGGCCGACCTGCTGCGCGCCCTCCATGTGGAGTCCGGCCAGACCCTCAGCGAGCCGCCGCTACTGGCCCTGCGCAGCGACGGCAAGGGCCGGCGCGTGCCGCTGGCCGTCGGCGACGCGGCGCTGGCCCTGGACGGCCAGCCGGGCGTCGAGCTGGTCAACGGCTTCCGCCATCCGCGCACCCTGCTGGCCGACTTCGCGGTAGCGGAGCAGACCCTGCGGCTGCTGCTGAAGCGGCTCCAGCCGCCCGTGCTGCTGCGCCCGGCGCCGACGGTGGTGCTGCAGCCGCTGGAGCGGCTTGAGGGCGGTCTGACCCAGGTCGAGACCCGCGCGCTGGTCGAGCTGCTGATGGGTGCCGGCGCGCGCCAGGTGTACCTCTGGACCGGCCGGGAACTGCACAGTCACGAACTCGAGCATCTGCACTTCCCCGAGGCCGGCGGCAGCCTGCTCTGGCCAGCCTGAAGCGTTCTACGTGGAACAGCCATGGCATCCGCAGCACCTGTTCCACGTGGAACACACCGCGCAGAAACGACAAAGCCCGGCGAGCCGGGCTTTGCTGAAAGCAGGGCAGGGGCGCGCTCAGCGGCGCACCTTGCTGGCCGGTTCGCCGCCGATGCCCCAGTGATCCTTGGGCACCTCGGTGATCAGCACCCGCACGCGGTCCAGCGGCGAGTCGAGGGTGCGCGCCAGCGCCTCGCTGACCTCGCGGATCATCGCTTCCTTCTGTTCCGCGCTGCGGCCTTCCATGATGTGCACATGGGCAATCGGCATGAGACGGTTCCTCGCGAAAAAAGCCCCGGCCAGCGGCCGGGGCAACAGGGGTGAACTCAGACGAAGCGCGCGGAGACGCTGCCCAGGCCCTGGTAGCGCACGGTGACGTTGTCGCCCGGCTCCACCGCCACCGCGGCGGTAATGCCGCCGGTCATGATGAAGGTGCCGGCCGGGATGTGCTCGCCGCGCTCGGCCAGCAGGTTGGCCAGCATGGCCACGCTGGACAGCGGATGACCGAGCACCGCGGCGCCGGCGCCGACTTCCACCACCTCGCCGTTCTTCTCCATCACCACGCCGAGGGTGCGCAGGTCGACGTCCTCGAGGTTGGCCATCTGGCCGCCGGTGATGTAGCGGGTCGAGGAGGCGTTATCGGCCACCACGCTGATCAGGTCGAACTTGAAGTTCTCGTAGCGCGAGTCGATCACCTCGACGGTGGGGATCACGTAGTCGATCGCCGCGATCACGTCGCCGATGTGGCAGCCCGGGCCCTGCAGCGGGGCCTTGGTGACCACGGAGATTTCCGCCTCGATCTTCGGGTGGATCAGCTTGGAGCAGTCCACCACGCCGCCGTCCGGCACGCTGAAGTAGTCGGAGAGGAAGCCGTAGATCGGCGTCTCCACGCCCATCTGCGCCATCTTCGCCCAGGAGGTCAGGCCCATCTTCAGGCCGACGGTCTTGTTGCCGCGGGCCTCCTTGCGGCGACGGATCTCCCACTGGATGTCGTAGGCGTCGGCGAAGGTCATCTGCGGGTAGTCGTTGGTGATCTTCGGAATGTCGTGGACATTCAGCTCGGCGCCTTCGACGTGCTCGGCCAGGGCCAGCACCTGTTCGCGGGTCAGGGTACGGTTCATGCGGTCACCTTCTGGGTCTGGCGGGCCTTGGCCATGTCGAGGGCCAGGTCTTCGATCATGTCTTCCTGGCCGCCGACGGTACCGCGGCGGCCGAGTTCTACGAGGATGTCGCGGGCCGGCACGCCGTACTTCTTCTCGGCGCGCTGGGCGAACAGCAGGAACGAGCTGTACACGCCGGCGTAGCCCAGGGTCAGGGCATCGCGGTCGACGCGGATCGGCTGGTCCATCAGCGGCACCACCAGGTCCTCGGCGACGTCCATGATCCTGTACAGGTCGATGCCGGTCTCGGCGCCCATGCGCTTGAGCACCGCGCACAGCACCTCCAGCGGGGTGTTGCCGGCGCCGGCGCCGAGGCCCGCGACCGAGCCGTCGATGCGCACCGCACCGGCCTCGATGGCGGCCAGCGAGTTGGCGATGGCCATGCCCATGTTGTGGTGGCCGTGGAAGCCGATCTGGGTGGCCGGGTTGAGCTCGGCGCGCAGCAGGCCGATCTTCTGGCTGACCTCGTCGGGCAGCATGTAGCCGGCCGAGTCGGTGCAGTAGATGCAGTTGGCGCCGTAGCTTTCCATCAGGCGGGCCTGCTCCAGCACCTTCTCCGGGCTGGCCATGTGCGCCATCATCAGGAAGCCGACGGTGTCGACGCCCATCTTCGCCGCCATGCCGATGTGCTGCTCGGAGACATCGGCCTCGGTGCAGTGGGTGGCGACGCGGATGGTCGACACGCCGCAGTCCACCGCCATCTTCAGGTGGTCGACGGTGCCGATGCCCGGCAGCAGCAGGGCGGAGACCTTGGCCTGCTTGAGCTGGGGGATCACCGCGCTGAGGTACTCCTCGTCGCTGTGCGCCGGGAAGCCGTAGTTGATCGAGCGCCCGCCGAGGCCGTCGCCGTGGGTGATCTCGATCAGCGGCATGCCGGCGGCGTCGAGGCCGGTGGCCACGGCGACCATCTGCTCGAGGCTGATCTGGTGGCGCTTGGCGTGCATGCCGTCGCGCAGGCTCATGTCGTGCAGGGTGACTTGCTTGCCTTGCAGATTCATCGTGCTATTCCCCTCAGGCCAGTGCAGCTTCGCGGCTCGGCAGTTGGATGGTGCCGGCGGCGATTTCCTCGGCGAACATCTCGGCGGTGCGCAGACCGGCGGCGGTCATGATGTCCAGGTTGCCGGCGTACTTGGGCAGGTAGTCGCCCAGGCCCTCGACCTCCATGAAGATCGACACGCGGTTGCCGTCGAACACCGGGCCGTTCTTCAGGCGGTAGCCCGGCACGTACTTCTGCACCTCGGCGAGCATGGCGTGCACGGAGGCGGTGATGGCATCGCGGTCCGGCTCGCTCTCGGTCAGGCAGTGGATGGTGTCGCGCATCATCAGCGGCGGCTCGGCCGGGTTGATGATGATGATCGCCTTGCCTTCCTTCGCGCCGCCGACCTTCTCGATGGCGCCGGCGGTGGTGCGGGTGAACTCGTCGATGTTCTTGCGGGTGCCCGGGCCGACCGAACGCGAGGACACGGTGGCGACGATCTCGCCGTAGGCCACCGGCTGCACGCGGGATACCGCGGCGACCATCGGGATGGTCGCCTGGCCACCGCAGGTGACCATGTTGACGTTCATCTCCAGCTTGCCGACGTGCTCCTTGAGGTTCACCGGCGGCACGCAGAACGGACCGATGGCGGCCGGGGTCAGGTCGATCATCAGCACGCCCAGCTCGTTGAGCTTGCGGCTGTTCTCGGCGTGGGCGTAGGCGCTGGTGGCGTCGAAGGCGACGCGGATGTCGTCTTCGATGACGTGCGGCAGCAGGCCGTCGACGCCCTCGCAGGTGGTCTTCAAGCCGAACTCGCGGGCGCGCTTGAGGCCGTCGGACTCGGGGTCGATGCCGACCATCCATACCGGCTCGATCCACTCCGAGCGCAGCATCTTCATCACCAGGTCGGTGCCGATATTGCCCGGGCCGATGATCGCGGCTTTCAGTTTCTTGCTCATGTTCAGGCTCCTGATCAGACGAAGCGCACGCTGGCGCTGCCGATGCCGCCGATGTCGACGCGCATGAAGTCGCCGGCCTTGACCGGCTCCAGCGGCACCAGCGAGCCGGAGAGGATCACCTCGCCGGCCTTCAGGCCGATGCCGAAGTGGCCGAGGGTGTTGGCCAGCCAGGCAACGCAGTTGACCGGCGAGCCCAGCGCGGCGGCGCCGGCGCCGGTGCTGATCTGCTGGCCGTTCTTCTCCACCACCATGCCGCAGGTGACCAGGTCGACCTGGCGCGGGGAGACGGCGTTGTCGCCGAGGATGAACAGGCCGCAGGAGGCGTTGTCGGCGACGGTGTCCTGGATCTTGATCTTCCAGTCCTGGATGCGCGAATCGACCACCTCGAAGCAGGGGATCACGCACTCGGTGGCGGCCAGCACGTCGGCGTTGGTGATGCCGGGGCCCATCAGGTCCTTCTTGAGGATGAAGGCGATCTCGCCCTCCGCCTTGGGCTGGATCAGGCGGTCGCTGATCGGCATGGTCGCGCCGCTGCTGAACACCATGGCGTCGGTCAGGTAGCCGAAGTCCGGCTGGTTGACGCCGAGCATGGTCTGCACCGCCTTGCTGGTCAGGCCGATCTTCTTGCCGATGATCCGCTCGCCGGCGGCCAGACGGCGCTCGAGCATGCGCAGGGAGATCTGGTAGGCGTCGTCGATGGTCAGGTCATAGCGGCTGGTCAGCGGGGCGACGGCCTCGCGGCTCTGCATGGCCTGGTAGAGCTCGTCGCCGAGCTGTTGGATCAGTTCTTGGTTCATGCGCATTTTTCCTGAAGGTTGGCGGCGGCATCGGCCTCGGCGAGGAAGTCCTCGACCAAGCGGGCGAAGCGGCCGGCGTGTTCGATCTGGGTCCAGTGGCCGCAGTGGCCGAAGACGTGCAGCTGGCTGTTGGGGATCAGCTCGGCCAGGCGCAGCGAGGCCTCGAGCGGGATGATCCGGTCCTCGCGGCCATGGATGACCAGCGCCTGGTGGGGCAGGGCGCGGATGTCCGCCTCGTCGCTGGCCAGGTCGTCGACGCCGTTCTGCCGCGGCGGCGGGAACATGGCGGCGAACGACTCCTGGAAGCCCGGGCGGATGCTGGCCTGGTAGCGCAGCTCGGCCAGCTCGTCGTTAACCAGATTGCGGTCGTAGGCGAACAGGTCGAGCAGCTGGCGCATGTTGGCCAGCGACGGCGTGTAGCCCCAGGCGGTCTCCAGTCCCGCGGTGATCGGGAAGGACACGCCGACGCTGCCCATCAGCACCAGCCGGCGCACCCGCTCGGGGTGGCGGATGGCCAGGGCCAGCGCCAGACCGCCGCCGAACGAGTTGCCGACGATGTCGGCCTGCTCGATGCCGAGGGCGTCGAGCACGCCGATGGCATGCTCGACCCAGCGCTGCTGGCTGTACTGCGCATCGGCCGGACGCTCGCTGTAGCCGAAGCCGAGCATGTCCGGGGCGATCACCCGGCGCGTCTGTGCCAGCTGCGGGATGATCCCGCGCCAGTTGGCCCAGGCGGTGACGCCCGGGCCGGAGCCGTGGATCAGCAGGACCGGGAAGCCTTCGCCCTGCTCATGCAGGTTGGTGCGGTAGCCGGCGGCGAGGATCTCGCGGCCGATTTCCGGGCTCTGTACGGGCTGGTTCATGACTGCCTCACAGCTTCACGCAGATGTTCTTCAGCTCGGTGTAGAACTCCAGCGAGTGCACCCCGCCTTCGCGACCGATGCCCGACTGCTTGCTGCCGCCGAAGGCGGTGCGCAGGTCGCGCAGGAACCAGCTGTTGACCCAGACGATGCCGGCCTCGATCTGCCCGGCGACGCGGTGGGCGCGCGAGCTGTTCTCGGTCCAGATCGCCGAGGCCAGGCCGTAGGGCAGGCTGTTGGCCAGCTCGATGGCTTCCTCTTCGGTGTCGAACGGACGGATGTGGCAGCACGGGCCGAAGATTTCCTCGGTGACCACCGCCGAGTCGTCCGGCAGGCCGGTCCAGATGGTCGGCTGCACCCAGGCGCCGCCGGCCAGGTGCGCCGGCATGTCCGGCACGCCGCCGCCGGTGACGACGGTGGCGCCCTCGTCCTTGGCCTTCTGGTAGTAGCTGAGGACCTTCTCGCGGTGCTTGTGGCTGACCAGCGAGCCGAAGTTGGCGCTCGGGTCGTTCGGCTCGCCGATCTTCAGCGCCTCGGCGCCGGCCTTCAGGCGGGCGACGAACTCGTCGAAGATCGGCCGCTCGACATAGACCCGCTCGGTGCCCAGGCAGACCTGGCCGCAGTTGGCGAAGGCGGAGCGCAGGGTGCCCTCGATGGCCTTGTCCATGTCGCAGTCGGCGAACACGATGCCGGCGTTCTTGCCGCCCAGCTCCAGCGACACCTGGCGCACGCCCTTGGCAGCGGCGCGCATGATGGTCTCGCCGGTGCCGGTCTCGCCGGTGAAGGTGATGGCGTCGACGTCCGGGTGGGCGGTGAGGAAGGCGCCGGCCGAATTGCCGCCGAAGCCGTGCACCACGTTGTACACGCCGGCCGGCACGCCGGCGGCGTTCATCACCTCGCCGAGCAGGGCGGTGGTGGTGGGGGTCTCTTCCGAGGGCTTGACCACCACGGTGTTGCCGCAGGCCAGCGCCGGGCCGACCTTCCAGGTCATCAGCAGCAGCGGCAGGTTCCACGGGCTGATCACGCCGATCACGCCCTTGGGACGGCGCACGCCGTAGTTCAGCGCGCCGGTGCCGTCCGGGGTGGCCATCTCGAAGGCCTCGGTGGGCACGTTCTTCACCAGGTCGGCGAACACCTTGAAGTTGGCCGCGCCGCGCGGGATGTCGATGTGCGAGGCGAGGGACTTCGGCTTGCCGGTGTCCAGGCACTCGGCCTCGAGGAACTCGTCGAAGCGCGCGGTGATGCCGTCGGCGACGCGGTGGAGGATCTCGGTGCGCTCGGCGACGGTCATCTTGCCCCACGGGCCCTTGAGCGCCGCGCGCGCGGCCTTGACCGCGGCGTCGACCTCGGCCTCGCCGGCCTCGTGGATCTTGGCGATCACCTGGCCGTTGACCGGGTTGACGTTGTCGAACAGCTTGCCGCTGGCGGAACCGACGTATTCGCCGTTGATGAAGTGCTTGATCTCTTTCATGGATGAGTCTCGTTGGGCAGTGGCAATCAGGTCAGGACGGTGAGGAAGCGCTCGTTGAGCTCGCGGTCGTGGTAGAAGATCGCCTTGCCCAGTTCGGCGGCGGTCCAGGTCACCGGCGGGTGGTCCGGGTAGTGGTAGTCGCCGCCGCAGAACACCTCGTTGCGGTTGCCGGACGGGTCGAAGAAGTAGATGGTCTTGCCGTGGGTCAGGCCGTGGCGGGTCGGGCCGATGTCGATCGAGGTGTTGGTCATGCTGATCAGGTCGGCGGCGCGCAGCACGTCGTCCCAGGTCTCGAGGAAGAACGAGGCGTGGTGCAGCTTGCCCTGCTCGGTGTGCTGGATGAACGCCACGTCGTGGGCCTTCATGCCGACGGTGAGGAACTGGGCGATGCGGTTGCCGTGCGGGTCGACCACCTGCTCGGCCAGATCGAAGCCGAGCACCTCGGTGAACAGGCGCAGGGTTTCCGGCAGGTTGCCGCCGTACAGCAGGGCGTGGTCGAAGCGGGTCGCCTTCATGCCCTTGAGGCCGCGCGGCCAGGCTTCCGGATTGATCTCGGACAGGCCCCACTTGCCGGTCTGCTCCTTCTCGGCGTACAGCTCGAAGCGGTGGCCGGTCGGCGCGCTGAAGCGCACGCGGCGGCCGCAGCCCTTCAGCTCGCCGGCCGGGATGCTCTCCACCAGGCAGCCGAAGGCCACCAGGTCCTCGGTCAGGCGGCCGAGGGTGGCGTCGTCGAGCACCTTGAAGCCCATGAAGTCCATGCCGGCCTCGTCGGCCTCGCGCAGCACCACGGAGAACTTGTCGACCTCGGTCCAGCCCTTGAGGTACACGCGGCCGCGCTCGTCGCGGTCGACCTCGATCAGGCCGAGCAGCTCGACGTAGTGTTCCAGGGCCTTGGCCATGTCCAGAACGCGCAGCTGGATGTGTCCCGGACGCATCACACCTTTTTTCATCTCGACACCTCTTGTCTTTGTTGTGGGGTCCAACGGTTTCGCCGGCCGCTAGCGCGCCGGCGTCGTCACGACAGGCTCGGCGGATGCCGGGCGCTGGATGGCCAGGTCGCTGCGCGGGAACAGCCGGCAGGCGAGCACCAGGCCCTGTTCACGGTCGATGGCGTTGACGTGGCGACGGCTCATCCGTCCGCAGTCGAATTCGCCGCTGACCACCTGCACCTTGCACAGGCCGCAGCCGCCGCCGCGGCAGCCGACCGGGATGCAGCGCCGGGCTTGCCGCTCCATGGCGGCCAGTACGTTCTGCTCGTCACTGCAGGCGAAGCGCTGCCCGCTGGCGGTTTCGGTGATCTGGAAGGTCTGGCTCATGGCGCACCTCAGCCACGCAGGCGCAGGGCTGCGCTGACCGCCAGGCGGAACAGGCGCTGCAGGCCAGAACGGGAAGGCGCGGGGGCAGGGCGCTCGGAAGGGAAGAAGATGCGGCGCTCGCGCTGTTCGGCGCGCGCACGGATGGCAGTGTTCATGACGACCGTACCTGTTGTTTTTGTCTGTGCGGCTGGCCTCGGCAGCTTGGCTTGCCGGGCGAGAGGACAAGAGCAACAGCTGTGCCAAACCACCCGCAAGGGTCCGCCAACTAATAACAAGCCATTGATTCAAAAGGATTTTTATTTGATGTGCGGCACGCGACGCAGCTGGAAAGGCTCGTCGCACGGCAGAAGGCAGGCATGGCGTGGCGATGAAATTGATGATTTGGTGAATTCCCGGGCCCGCCAGCCGGCGCCAAACGCCGCCGCACGCCGCCCCGGGCGCCCGGCACGGAGAAATTCAGCAAATGCTCAATTTCCGCATTCTTTGATCATCTGGTTGATTTTTTCCCGGCAAGCCGTTTCCATGCAGCAATAGGCCGCCCACGCGCGCCACGCCTCCCCGCCACAACAACAAGCAAGGGGCCCACCCGAATGGCGATCAAGTACAAGCCGCAACTGCAGTACCCGGACATCCAGGACCTCAGCAGCCAGATCCGCTTCGTCAGCCAGGAAGGCAAGATCTGGCTGGGCGAGCAGCGCATGCTGCTGATGCCGCTGTCGGCGCTGGCCAACTTCCGCCGCGAGATGGTCGACCTGCTCGGCATCGAGCGCGCCAAGGGCTTCTTCCTGCGCCTGGGCTACCAGTCCGGGCTCAAGGACGCCGAGCTGGCGCGCAAGCTGCGCCCCGACTCCAGCGAGCTGGACATCTTCCTCGCCGGCCCGCAGCTGCACATGCTCAAGGGCATGCTGCGCTCGCGACCGATCGAGGTGGACATCGACGTGGAAAAGGGCCGCTTCTACGCCGAGATCGACTGGCTGGACTCCTTCGAGGTGGAGATCTGCCAGACCGAGCTGGGCCTGATGGACCAGCCGGCCTGCTGGACCCTGCTCGGCTACGCCTGCAGCTACACCTCGGCATTCATGGGCCGCGAGATCATCTTCAAGGAAGTCAGCTGCCGCGGCCGCGGCGACGACAAGTGCCGGGTGATCGGCAAGACCGCCGAGGAGTGGGCCGACTCCGCCGAGTTCAAGGCCTACTTCAAGAACGACCCGGTGATCGAGGAGCTCTACGAGCTGCAGTCGCAGGTCGCCACCCTGCGCAGCCGCCTGCACAGCCACGACGGCCAGTACTACGGCGTCGGCCAGTCGCCGGCCTACCAGCGCATCTGCCAGACCATCGACAAGGCCGCGCGCGGCAAGGTGTCGGTGCTGCTGCTCGGCGAGACCGGGGTGGGCAAGGAGGTGATCGCGCGCAGCGTGCACCTGCGCAGCGCGCGCGCCGAGCAGCCGTTCGTCGCGGTGAACTGCGCGGCCATCCCGCCGGACCTGATCGAGGCCGAGCTGTTCGGCGTGGAGAAGGGCGCCTACACCGGCGCCAGCCAGTCGCGCGCCGGGCGCTTCGAGCGCGCCCACGGCGGCACCATCTTCCTCGACGAGGTGATCGAGCTGACCCCGCGCGCCCAGGCCACCCTGCTGCGCGTGCTGCAGGAAGGCGAACTGGAGCGGGTCGGCGGCCAGCAGACGCGCAAGATCGACGTGCGGGTGATCGCCGCCACCAACGAGGATCTGGCCGAGGCGGTGCAGGCCGGACGCTTCCGCGCCGACCTGTACTACCGCCTCAACGTGTTCCCGGTGCAGATCCCGCCGCTGCGCGAGCGCCGCGAGGACCTGCCGCTGCTCGCCGAGCACTTCCTCAAGAAGTTCCACGAGCAGTACGCCAAGAAGACCCTCGGCTTCTCCGACCGGGCCCTGGAGGCCTGCCAGCAGTACGCCTGGCCGGGCAACATCCGCGAGCTGGAGAACGTCATCGAGCGCGGGGTGATCCTCACCGACAGCAACGAGAGCATCAGCGTCGAGGCGCTGTTCCCCGGCCTGGCGCTGGCGGGACAGCGCGGCGGCGTGCGCCTGTCGCGCGCCGGCGAACTGACCGCCGGCGGCGCCGAGACGGCGCGGCACTGGGTCGAGCAGATCCTCGACGCCGGCATCGGCCTCGACGAGGTCGAGGCCATCCTGATGCGCGAGGCGATGCGCCGCGGCCAGCACAAGGTGTCGCGCGCCGCACGCCTGCTCGGCATGACCCGCCCGGCGCTGGCCTACCGGCTGAAGAAGGTCGAGGGCGGCCTGCCCGGCGAGTGACGCCCGTCGCCCTGTTCCACGTGGAACATCAGAGCAGGCGCAGCAGCACCTCCTCGGTCGGCACCAGGGGCAGCTGGTGGCTGGCCGCCACGCCGGGGTTGGTCAGCACGCCGGCGGCGACGTTGAGGCCGCGGCGCAGGTGCTCGTCCTCCTCCAGCGCGCGGCGCGTGCCCTTGTCGGCCAGGGCGACGACGCAGGGCAGGGTGGCGTTGTTCAGCGCCAGGGTCGCGGTGCGCGCCACGCCGCCGGGCATGTTGGTCACGCAGTAGTGCACCACGCCGTCGACCACGTAGGTCGGATGGGCATGGGAGGTCGGCCGCGAGGTCTCGGCGCAGCCGCCCTGGTCGATGGCCACGTCGACCAGCACCGCGCCGGCCTTCATCTGCCGCACCATGCCGGCGCTGATCAGCTTGGGCGCCGCCGCGCCGGGGATCAGCACGCTGCCGATCACCAGGTCGGCCGCCTGCACCAGTTCGGACACCGCCGCGCGGGTCGAGTAGCGGGTGGCGATGCGATTGCCGTACAGGGCGTCGAGGCGGCGCAGGGTGTCCATGTTCTTGTCGAGGATGGTGACGTCGGCGCCCAGGCCGATGGCCATGGCGGCGGCCTGGCTGCCGACTACGCCGCCGCCGAGGATCACCACCTTGCCCGCCGGCACGCCGGGCACTCCGCCGAGCAGCACGCCGCGCCCCCCCTTGGCCTTCTCCAGGCAGCTGGCACCGACCTGGATGGCCATGCGCCCGGCCACCTCGGACATCGGCGCCAGCAGCGGCAGGCGGCCCTGGGCATCGGTGACCGTCTCGTAGGCGATGCAGGTGGCTCCGCTGGCCAGCAGTTCGTCGGTCTGCGGCCGGTCGGCGGCCAGGTGCAGGTAGGTGAACAGGGTGTGCTGGCGGCCCAGGCGGGCGCGTTCGGAAGCCAGCGGCTCCTTGACCTTGACGATCAGCTCGGCCTCGGCGAACACCTGCTCGGCGTCGGCGGCGATGTGCGCGCCGGCCTTCTCGTAGTCGGCGTCGCTGAAGCCGATCGCCGCACCGGCCTGGGTCTCCACCCACAGCTGGTGGCCGAGGGCGCGCAGCTCGGCCACCGATTGCGGGGTCAGGCCGACCCGATACTCGTGGTTCTTGATCTCCCTGGGTACCCCGATGCGCATGGCAGTTCTCCCTGCTGCTCTTGTGGTAGCTCTCAGCGTAGCAGCCGGGACTGTCCGTCGGCGGGCGACGCCGGGGGTTTTGACGAGGCGCTGCGGCTGCGGCCTAATGGCAAGCCAGCCGCCCACCGGGAACCGTCATGTCCGAGCCGTCCACTGCCCAGCGCCCCAGCACCCTGCACCTGCCGCCGGGCGACTGGACCACGGTGCTCGACTGCCTGTGCGCGCGCTTCCCGGCCATCGACCGCGCCAGCTGGCAGTCGCGCATGCAGCGCGGCAAGGTGCTGGACGGCGAGGGGCGCATGCTGGAGCCCGAGCACCCGTACCGCGAAGGCCTGCGCGTGCACTACTTCCGCGAGGTGGAGCGGGAGACGCCGATCCCCTTCGTCGAGGACATCCTCCACCACGACGAGCACCTGCTGGTGGTCGACAAGCCGCACTTCCTGCCGGTGATCCCTTCCGGCGGCTACGTCGAGCAGACCCTGCTGGCGCGCCTGACCCGCCGCCTGGGCAATCCGCAGCTGGTGCCGCTGCACCGCATCGACCGCCACACCGCCGGGCTGCTGCTGTTCTCCACCAATCCGGCCAGCCGCGACCGCTACCACGCGCTGTTCCGCGAGCGGCAGATCGACAAGCGCTACGAGGCCATCGCCCCGGCGCTGCCCGACCTCGAGTTCCCGTACCGCCACGAGAGCCGGCTGGTGCGCGGCGAGCCGTTCTTCCGCATGCGCGAGGCGCCCGGCGTGCCGAACAGCGAGACGCGGATGGAAGTGCTGGAGCGCCATGGCGAGCTGTGGCGCTACGCGCTGTTCCCGGTCACCGGCCGCCAGCACCAGCTGCGCGTGCACCTGGCCGCGCTCGGCGCGCCGATCTGCAACGACCCGTTCTACCCGGTGGCGCAGCCGGCCGACGCGCCCGACGACTACGACCGGCCGCTCAAGCTGCTGGCCCGCAGCCTGCGCTTCCGCGACCCGCTGAGCGGCGCCGAGCGCGAATTCGCCAGCCGCCTGCGCCTCGCCTGGTGAGGAGCGACGCCATGCCCGCCAACCTGTTCCAGCCGCTGCCCGATGCCCGCGCAAACGAGTGCTTCGACGACCTGCTCAGGCGTCCCGGCTGCCGCGTCGAGCGCATCGTCTCCCACGGCCAGGCCAGCCCGCCGGGCTTCTGGTACGACCAGGCCTGGGACGAGTGGGTACTGCTGCTCGCCGGCCACGCCGTGCTGCGCCTGGCCTCGCAGGCCGAGCCGGTCGAACTGCGGCCCGGCGACCACCTGCTGATCCCCGCCGGCGAGCGCCACCGCGTCGAGGCCACCGCCGCCGACCGGCCGACCGTGTGGCTGGCGGTACACTGCGGCGAGGCGCCCGGCGACGGAGCAAGCGCGCCGCCGTGAGGTTAAGATGGCGTCTTTCCGCCTACAGGAGTTGCCCATGACGCCTTGCCAGCCCGGCATCCTCGCCAGCCCCATCCCGGCGCAGGCCTGCCACCTGTTCTTCGCCCTCGAATCCACCGAGGCCCTGCCGGCCGCCCTCGACCGCCTGAGCCAGCTGGCCGACGGCGAGGCCGTCGTGGTCGGCTGCGGCGCCGCGCTGGTGCGCGCTCTCGGTAGTCGCATCGACGGCCTGCACAGCTTCCCGGTGCTCGACGGCGCTGCCGTGGACATCCCCTCGACCCAGCACGCGCTGTGGTGCTGGCTGCGCGGCGACGACCGCGGCGAACTGCTGCACCGCCGGCGCGAACTGGTCGCCACCCTGGAGCCGGCGCTGCGCCTGGTGCAGAGCAGCGATGCCTTCCGCTACCGCGACGGTCACGACCTGACCGGCTACGAGGACGGCACCGAGAACCCGCTGGGCGAGGAGGCCGTCGCCGCCGCCATCGCCGCCGACGGCAGCAGCTTCGCCGCCATCCAGCACTGGGTCCACGACCTCGACCACTTCCAGCGCCTGCCGCAGGCCGAACAGGACGACATCATCGGCCGCCGGCAGAGCGACAACGAGGAACTGGAGGACGCCCCGGCGTCCGCCCACGTCAAGCGCACCGCCCAGGAGAGTTTCGCACCGGAAGCCTTCGTGGTGCGCCGCTCGATGCCGTTCAGCGACGGCGAGCAGGCCGGCCTGGTGTTCCTCGCCTTCGGCCACTCCTTCGCCGCCTTCGAGGCCCAGCTCAGACGCATGGCCGGCCTCGAGGACGGCATCGTCGACGCGCTGTTCCGCTTCAGCCGGCCGACCACCGGCGGCTACTACTGGTGCCCGCCGCTGTGCGACGGGCGCCTGGATCTGCGCGCCGTGCGGGGCTGAGCACGCGCCTCATCCCGCTGCGGCCGGGATGGGGTTGCCGACCGACGACGCTTGCCGGGCAAAACCTGCCGCCGCGGTCGAGACTGATGACTGTCTCCCTTCCGCCAGGTACCGCCCATGCGCCGACCAGCTCGCCGCCCCATCTCATCGCCCTGGCAGAAGCTCGTCAGCACGGGGCTGATCCTCGCCCTGCTCGGGCAGTCCGCCTGCAGCCTGACGCCGACCGTGCCCGATACCCGCTACCAGACCAGCCTCGGGCGGATCGCGGTGGTGGCCGCCCCCCGGCCCCCGGAGGTCCGGCTGGAAGGACTGGTGCGCGGCAAGGCCACGGGCGCGGCCAGCGGCGCCGGCAGCAGCTTCCTCAACTGCCTGGGCGAACTCGGCCACTCCGGCTGCAGTGGCGACATCTGCGGAGCGGTGCTGATCATCGGTCTCGGCCTGTGCGGCGTCGCAGGCGTGGTCGGCGGCGTGGTCGGCGCCGTGCAGGCCCCGCGCGCCAGCAGTGTCCGGCACGCCGAGAGCAGCCTGCTCGCCGCCGTGCAGGCCGGCGAAATCCAGGAGACCCTGCGGCGCAAGGTGGAGGAGCTGGCGGTGAACGAAGGGCGGGCACTGGCCGGTCCTGCCCCGGAGCAGACCCGCCTGGCGACGCAGCGGGGCGACTACCGCGCCCTGGCCGCAGCCGGAATCGACCAGGTGCTGGAGGTCGGCCTGAGCGAGGTCAGCGCTGCCAGCGGCGGCAGCAAGGGTGCCCTGCAACTGCTGATGCAGGCCCGGGTACGCCTGATCCGCAGCAGCGACAATCGCGTACTGAGCGATGCCGAGTATCTGTACCAGGGCGAGCGGCGCCTGCCCGCGGAGTGGACGAGGAACAACGCTGCGCCGCTGATGCAGGCCCTACAGAGCGGCTATGCCGCCCTCGGCGCGCACATCCACGACAGCGTCTTCCTGCTCTACCCGTTTCCCGATCGCGGCATGCACGGCAGCGGCTGGCTGTCCTCGGTGTTCGGCCTCGCCCCGCTCGAGCCGCGCAACCGTGGCCAGCTGACCGGTGATAGCTTCCTCGACCGCCAGCTGGTCTGGACACCCGTCGCCTCGACGCGCCCGACCCTGCGCTGGCAGGCCTTCCCGCGTCCCAGCGACATCGCGGCCGCTCCGGCGGAGATGGCACGGGTCGACAACGTGCGCTACGACCTGGTGATCGCCGAGGCACGCCAGCTCGCTCCGGGAAGCATCGTCTATCGTGGCGAGAGCCTGCCCCGGGCGAGCCACACCCTGATCAGCCCGCTGGCGAGCAAGCGCCACTATTTCTGGAGCGTGCGCGCCCGCTTCACCCTCGACGGCCGCGAGCGGGTCACCGAATGGGGCTCGACCCACTTCATGGCCACCGGTCGCCTGACCACGCCCTCGGCGTGGTCGTACCGATTCAGAACCCCATAGGCCTGTGGATGGCTGTCGATGCCGCGCCGGGTGCGGCCCAGATCCCCGGGAGGCTGGCTGCGCCGGCGACGGCAGGACCAGGCACCAGCTGGCTTTTTCCAGGCAACAAAAAACCCGCCGAAGCGGGTTCTTTCCTGACCATCCGACATCCTGTCGGTCGCCTCCTGGCGCTGGTCCATCATCCGTGATTCCGGGCGCATCCTTTCGCTCGGTGGATGCCTGTAGCTTAGAGATCGCTCCTGAGGCGCGACAGCAACAAAAACCGCCAGTGCATGTAAGCCATTTGCTATATCGATATGCAGACCGCCTGTGGATTGTCTCGCTGCATGCACGGCCAGCTTCGATCAGGCCGCCCAGCGATGTCTGACAGAACTTATCCACAGCCACTTTGGTTTCCTCCTGCGACCATCACAGATCCGGAACCGCCAGCGCGGCTCTCGATGAACTCACGCCGTGCTCCCACGCCATTGTCCATCGGTTTGCTGACCGCTGTGGATAACCTCTGCCTCGGCTTCAGCGACGCAACAGCCGATCGGCCGACGCAATGATCCTGCGTACCTGGCCCACCGTCTGCGCCGCCAGCGCCATTGCGATATGCGGGCGCAACTGTCCCTCGAGAATCTGTGAGTTGTAGACCCTGAGCGCAAGCACCACGCTGGCCCGCAGCGAAATATCCACAGCCCGGCTGTCCGGCAGGCTCAGCCCGGCTGCATCGACCAGTACGCTGGCGACACTGCCGCCCGACCGCCAGGCGTCGTTCATGTTGTCCATAGGTAGCTTTTTCTCCAAGGGTTACCCTATTTTTCGGCACCGTTCGGTCGATACTTGAGGCAATTCGCCGCTCGGCAAAACAAAACCCCGGCAGACGCAAGTCTGCCGGGGTTTTGTCTGTCTCATCTGTGGATAACCGGATTATCCACAGATTTGCCGATCACACGTCCAGATTCGACACCGCCAGCGCGTTGCTCTCGATGAAGTCGCGGCGCGGTTCGACGGCGTCGCCCATCAGGGTGTTGAAGATCTGGTCGGCGGCGATGGCGTCCTCGATGGTCACCTTGAGCATGCGGCGCACCGTCGGGTCCATGGTGGTTTCCCACAGCTGCTCGGGGTTCATCTCGCCGAGGCCCTTGTAGCGCTGGATGCTGTGGCGCTTGGTGCTTTCGGTCATCAGCCAGTCGAGCGCTTCCTTGAAGGTCGCCACCGGCTTCTTGCGCTCGCCGCGCTGCACATAGGCGCCTTCCTCGAGCAGGCTGTTGAGCTGCGCGCCGAGGTCGGTGACGGTGCGGTAGTCGTTGCTGGCGAAGAAGTCGCGGTTGAAGGTGACGTAGCTGGACAGGCCGTGGGCGACGGTCTGCACCTCGGGCAGCCACAGGTGGCGCTCGCGGTCCTCGCGCAGGCTGACCTGGTAGCTCTGCCCGGACTTTTCCACAGCCTTGAGGCGCTCGCCGAGCTGTTCGATCCAGGCCTGCATGGCGACCTGGTCGGCGAGCTGCTCGACGCCAACCCGCGGCAGGTAGACGAAGTGCTCGGTGATCTCCTGTGGATAGAGTCGCGACAGGCGGGCGAGGGTCTTCATCACCGTGCGGTATTCGCCGACCAGCTTCTCCAGCGCCGCGCCGGACAGGCCCGGGGCGCTGTCGTTGACGTGCAGGCTGGCGTCCTCGAGGGCCGACTGGGTCATGTATTCCTCCATGGCCTCGTCGTCCTTGATGTACTGCTCCTGCTTGCCCTTCTTGACCTTGTACAGCGGCGGCTGGGCGATGTAGACGTAGCCGCGCTCGATCAGCTCGGGCAGCTGGCGGAAGAAGAAGGTCAGCAGCAGGGTGCGGATGTGCGAACCGTCGACATCGGCATCGGTCATGATGATGATGTTGTGGTAGCGCAGCTTGTCGATGTTGTATTCCTCGCGGCCGATCCCGCAGCCCAGTGCGGTGATCAGGGTGCCGACCTCCTGGGAGGAGAGCATCTTGTCGAAGCGCGCCTTCTCGACGTTGAGGATCTTGCCCTTGAGCGGCAGGATCGCCTGGGTCTTGCGGTTGCGACCCTGCTTGGCCGAGCCGCCGGCCGAATCACCCTCGACGATGTACAGTTCGGACAGCGCCGGGTCCTTCTCCTGGCAGTCGGCCAGCTTGCCGGGCAGGCCGGCGATGTCCAGCGCGCCCTTGCGGCGGGTCATTTCGCGGGCCTTGCGCGCGGCCTCGCGCGCGCGCGCGGCGTCGAGCATCTTGCCGACCACCGCCTTGGCCTCGTTGGGGTTCTCCAGCAGGTAGTCGCCGAAGTACTTGCCCATCTCCTGCTCGACCGCGGTCTTCACCTCGGAGGAGACCAGCTTGTCCTTGGTCTGCGAGCTGAACTTGGGATCCGGCACCTTGACCGAGATGATCGCGGTGAGGCCCTCGCGGGCGTCGTCGCCGGTGGTGGCCACCTTGAACTTCTTGGCCAGGCCCTCGGCCTCGATGTAGTTGTTCAGATGGCGGGTCAGCGCCGAGCGGAAGCCGGCCAGGTGGGTGCCGCCGTCACGCTGCGGGATGTTGTTGGTGAAGCAGAGGATGTTCTCGTTGAAGCTGTCGTTCCACTGCAGCGCCACCTCGACGCCGACGCCGTCTTCCTCGCGCTGCACGTTGAAGTGGAACACCTGGTTGACCGCGGTCTTGTGGTTGTTCAGGTAGTCGACGAAGGCCTTGAGGCCGCCCTCGTACTTGAACAGCTCCTCCTTGCCGCTGCGCTCGTCCTTGAGGACGATGCCCACCCCGGAGTTGAGGAACGACAGTTCGCGCAGGCGCTTGGCGAGGATGTCCCAGCTGAAGTGGATGTTGCGGAAGGTCTCGGCCGACGGCTTGAAGTGGATCTGCGTACCGGAGCCCTCGGTGTCGCCGACCGGTGCCAGCGGCGCCTGCGGCACGCCGTGCACGTAGGTCTGCTCCCAGACCTTGCCGCTGCGACGGATGGTCAGCACCAGCTGCTCGGACAGCGCGTTGACCACCGACACGCCGACGCCATGCAGGCCGCCGGAGACCTTGTAGCTGTTGTCGTCGAACTTACCGCCGGCGTGCAGCACGGTCATGATGACCTCGGCGGCGGAGACACCTTCTTCCTTGTGGATATCCACCGGAATGCCGCGGCCGTTGTCGCGCACGGTGATCGATTCGTCGGTGTGGATGGTGATGCTGATCTCGTCGCAATGACCGGCCAGCGCCTCGTCGATGGAGTTGTCCACCACCTCGAAGACCATGTGGTGCAGCCCGGTGCCATCGTCGGTGTCGCCGATGTACATGCCGGGGCGCTTGCGTACGGCGTCCAGACCTTTCAGCACCTTGATGCTGGAGGAGTCGTACGTGTTGTTCTCGCTCATGCCTTCACTCCCGAGGATTCAATACGGCCATGCTCCACGTGGAACATGGCGACCGGCGTGTCCGTGCGCCAGCCGTCTTTGAGGGTTTCGCCGTCGACGCCGGTGACGAACACCTGGCAGTCGAGGTCTTCCAGCAAGCGGCACAGCGCGTGACGATGCTGTTCGTCGAGTTCCGAGGGCAGGTCGTCCACCAGGTAGACGCACTGCCCGTGTTTGGCCTGGTTGACCAGGTGTCCCTGGGCGATGCGCAGGGCGCAGACCACCAGCTTCTGCTGGCCGCGCGAGAGGATGTCGGCGGCGTTGTGACTGCCGATGCGCAGGCGCAGGTCGGCGCGCTGCGGTCCGGCCTGGGTGTGGCCGAGCTGCTGGTCGCGCAGCAGAGCGGCGGCGAGCACCTCGGCGAGGTCGCGTTCGCGGTCCCAGCCGCGGTAGTAGCTGAGGGTCAGCTCCGGCAGTTCCACCAGCTGCGCCAGGGTGCGCTCGAACACCGGCTTGAGCGCCTGGATGTAGGCGCGCCGGTAGGCGTCGATGGCCTCGCTGGCCAGTGTCAGTTCGCGGTCCCAGGCGGCCTGCGCAGCGGCGTCGATTCTACCATGGCGCAACCACGAGTTCCGCTGCCGCAGGGCCGCCTGCAGGCGCTGCCAGGCGTCGAGGAACCGCGGTTCCACGTGGAACACCCCCCAGTCGAGGAACTGCCGGCGCACCTTGGGCGCGCCCTCGAGCAGGCGGAAGCTGTCCGGGTTGATCAGCTGCAGCGGCAGCAGTTCGGCCAGTTGCGCGGCGCTGCGCGCGTTCTGCCCGTCGATGCGGATCTGGCTGTCGCCGCTGCGCTGGCGGGCGATGCCCAGGCTGGCCGGGCGGCCGTCGGCCAGGCGCACCTCGCCGAACACCAGGGCCTGCTCGGCGCCGTGCTGGATCACCGGGGTCAGCCGGCTGCTGCGGAACGAGCGGGCCAGGCCGAGCAGGTGGATGGCCTCCAGCACGCTGGTCTTGCCGCTGCCGTTGTCGCCGTGCAGCAGGTTGATGCGCGGCGAGGGCGCGAGCTGCACCGCCTGCAGGTTGCGCAGGCCGCTGACGTTCAGGCGGACCAGGGACATGGCTGGTGCCCGCCGATGTGGATAAGGGTACTCAACGGCTTGTACACAATGTTATCCACAGGGTGTTCCACGTACAGTACGCATGAATCGTGGCGGGGCAGACCCTGTGGCAGGTACATGCACATCTTGTCCACAGGATCCGCCCAGGCAGATCACAGGCGCATCGGCATCACGACGTAGGCCGAATCGTCGTTGCCGGCTTCCTGCAGCAGGGCGCTGCTGTTGGCGTCGGCCAGGGTGATGCGCACCTGGTCGGTGGTCATCACGCCGAGCACGTCGAGCAGGTAGCTGACGTTGAAGCCGACTTCCAGGGCGTCGCCGAAGTAGTCGACCTGCACCTCTTCCTCGGCCTCCTCCTGCTCGGGGTTGTTGGCCTGGATCTTCAGCTGGCCGCTGGCCAGCAGCAGGCGGATGCCGCGGTACTTCTCGTTGGAGAGGATCGCGGTGCGGCTGAACGCCTCGCGCAGCGCCTGGCGGTCGCCGACGACCAGCTTGTCGCCATTGCGCGGCAGCACGCGCTGATAATCGGGGAACTTGCCGTCGACCAGCTTGGAGGTGAAGGTGAAGTCGCCGGTGGTGGCGCGGATGTGGTGCTGGCCGAGGACGATGCTGACCGGCTCGTCCGGCTCGGTGAGCAGGCGCGCCAGCTCGAGGATGCCCTTGCGCGGCACGATGACCTGGTGCTTGTCCGGCGCCTCGAGGCCGGCGTCCAGCGCGCACAGCGCCAGGCGGTGGCCGTCGGTGGCCACCGCGCTGAGGCGGCCGGCGTTGACCTCCAGCAGCATGCCGTTGAGGTAGTAGCGCACGTCCTGCTGGGCCATGGCGAAGCTGGTGCGCTCGATCAGCCGGCGCAGCTTGCTCTGCGCCACGGCGAAGGTCAGCGAACCCTGGCTTTCCTCCACCGAGGGGAAGTCGTTGGCCGGCAGGGTGGACAGGCTGAAGCGGCTGCGCCCGGCCTTGATCAGCAGCTTCTGCTCGTCGACGCGGATGTCGATCAGCGCATCGGACGGCAGGCTCTTGCAGATGTCCATCAGCTTGCGCGCCGGCACGGTGATCTCGCCGGCCTCGGCCGGCTCTTCCAGGGCCACGCGGCCGACCAGCTCGACCTCGAGGTCGGTGCCGGTCAAAGACAGCTGCTGGCCCTGCACCACCAGCAGCACGTTGGACAGCACCGGCAGGGTCTGTCGGCGTTCGACGACCCCGGCGACCAGTTGCAGCGGCTTGAGCAGGGCTTCGCGTTGAATGGTGAAATGCATCTTCAGTCTCGGCTTGCGGGGGCGCGCCCGTCAGGTGGTCAGGGTGCGCAGCAGGTTCTTGTAGTCTTCGCGGATATCGGCGTCTTCCTCGCGAAGTTCGGCGATCTTGCGGCAGGCGTGCAGCACGGTGGTGTGGTCGCGGCCGCCGAAGGCGTCGCCGATCTCCGGCAGGCTGTGGTTGGTCAGCTCCTTGGACAGCGCCATGGCCACCTGGCGCGGGCGCGCCACCGAGCGCGAGCGGCGCTTGGACAGCAGGTCGGCGATCTTGATCTTGTAGTACTCGGCCACCGTGCGCTGGATGTTGTCGATGCTGACCAGCTTGTCCTGCAGGGCGAGCAGATCCTTCAGCGACTCGCGCACCAGCTCGATGCTGATGTCGCTGCCGGTGAAGTGGGCATGGGCGATCACCCGCTTCAGCGAGCCTTCCAGCTCGCGCACGTTGGAGCGGATGCGCTGGGCGATGAAGAACGCCGCGTCGTGGGGCAGCTCGACCTTGGCCTGTTCGGCCTTCTTCATCAGGATCGCCACCCGGGTCTCCAGCTCCGGCGGCTCGACCGCCACGGTCAGGCCCCAGCCGAAGCGCGACTTCAGCCGCTCCTCCAGGCCCTCGATCTCCTTCGGGTAGCGGTCGCTGGTGAGGATCACCTGCTGGCCGCCCTCGAGCAGGGCGTTGAAGGTGTGGAAGAACTCCTCCTGGGAGCGCTCCTTGCGGGCGAAGAACTGGATGTCGTCGATCAGCAGGGCGTCCACCGAGCGGTAGAAGCGCTTGAAGTCGTTGATCGCGTTGAGCTGCAGGGCCTTGACCATGTCGGCGACGAAGCGCTCGGAATGCAGGTAGACCACCTTGGCGTTGGGGTTCTTCTTCAGCAGGTGGTTGCCCACCGCGTGCATCAGGTGGGTCTTGCCCAGGCCGACGCCGCCATAGAGGAACAGCGGGTTGTAGCCGTGCTTGGGGTTGTCGGCCACCTGCCAGGCGGCGGCGCGCGCCAGCTGGTTGGACTTGCCCTCGACGAAGTTCTCGAAGGTGAAGTTGCGGTTCAGGTAGCTGGTGTGCTTGAGGCCGCCCTCGACCTGCACGCTGCGCTCGGTGCGCACCGCCGGCGCGCTGGGCGCCTCGGCCACGGCCTCGACCAGCGCCGGTGCGGCAATCTCCGCCGCGGCCGGCACGAAGGCCGGCGCGGGGGCGGGGGCGGGCGTCGCCACCGGAGCGGGCGCCGGGCGCGGCGGCGCGGGGCGCTTGCTGCCGATCAGCAGCGACAGCGCCGGCACCTGGCCGTCGCTGCGCTCGTTCATCAGTTCCAGCAGACGGCCGATGTACTTCTCGTTGACCCAGTCGAGCACGAAGCGGTTGGGCGCGTACACGCGCAGCTCGTCGCCATGCATTTCGACCTGCAGCGGACGGATCCAGGTGTTGAACAGCTGGGAAGGCAGCTCATCGCGCAGGACTTCCACGCACTGCTGCCACAGTTCCACGGACACTCGGTTTCCCTCGCTCGGTAAAGCGTCTTGATAGACAGGCAAAGGACACATTGTAGCGGCGAGGCGCCGAGTTATCCACATGCCTGGCGCTCTGCGGCAGGCGAACGACCGAGCTGCGCATGTTTTTTCACCGCCCGTCGCCAGGGACCTCCATCCCCATGTGGATAACCGCACGGCAAACCCATCGGGAACCTTCGGGAAAAGTCGGTTGGCAACTCGCCTGTGGACAAGATGCCCATCCATCCCCAGCTTTCCCCAAGCTGCCGCACACGCGCCGCACTTCTTCTCGACAGGCTTCAGTTTTCGTCCAAGCCTTGTGGATAATGGTCTCTGGCTACTTATCCACAGAAACGGGCTTGTACATACATCATTACCAGAACGATCTTTTAAACACTTTCTTGTCTGTGTTAATTATCGGCAGGGGAAAACCGTGCGCCATCGCTGATCGAATGAGGACAGGGACGAGGTCCGTCCGACCGGGCAGGCGAGAACGGGACGTCAACCGTCGAGGCAGGACTGAGCGGAAGTAAGAGCGACGACGAGGGCTGTGGATGACTGCCATCGAGCGCTGGTTGGAAATTGACCTGTGCCGAGGCTTTCTCTAGAATCCCCGGTCTCTTTAACTGGGGCTCCCTGTCGGCGCCCTGCGATTACCAGGTAACTGACCCATGAAACGTACTTTTCAGCCCAGCAATCTGAAGCGCGCCCGTACCCACGGTTTCCGTGCGCGTATGGCCACCAAGAACGGTCGTGCAGTCCTGTCGCGTCGCCGCGCCAAGGGCCGCAAGCGTCTGACCACCGTCTGATTGCCCGGAACGGGTGGTGAGTCGGAGTTTCGGCCGGGACAAGCGACTGCTGACGTCCCGACAGTTCGCGGCAGTCTTCGACTCCCCCACCGGCAAGGCTCCCGGCAAGTCTGTACTGCTCCTGGCCCGTGACAACGGGCTCGATCATCCGCGCCTCGGCCTGGTGATCGGCAAGAAGAGCGTCAAGCTTGCCGTCGAGCGCAATCGCCTGAAGCGCATCATGCGCGATTCCTTCCGTCTGCATCAGGAGATGCTCGGCGGTCTGGACATCGTGGTGGTCGCGCGCAAGGGCCTCGGCGATCTGGACAACCCCGAGCTGCACCAGCAGTTCGCCAAGCTCTGGAAACGCCTGGCGCGCAACCGGCAAAGCCCGCAAGCTCGCCCCGAACAGCCGCCGACCGACGGATCCCATGCGTAAACTGGCCCTCGCCCTGATCCAGTTCTATCGCTATGCCATCAGTCCGCTGATGGCCAGCCGCTGTCGCTTCTATCCCAGCTGTTCCTGTTATGCCCACGAAGCCATCAGCACGCATGGCCTCGCTCGCGGTGGCTGGCTGACCCTGCGTCGGCTGTCCCGCTGCCACCCCTGGCATGCCGGTGGTTACGACCCGGTGCCACAGTCCCGCACGTCCCGACCCTCATCGATGGCCGAATAAAACCATGGACATTCAACGCTCGATACTGATCGTCGCTCTGGCAATCGTGTCTTACATCATGGTCCTCAAGTGGAACGAGGACTACGGTCAGCCGCAGCTGCCAGCCGTGGCCGCCGCTCCGGCGCAGACCGCCGTCGGCGTACCGACTGCCGCCACCCAGGCCGACGTGCCGGTAGCCGGCGAGCAGGGCAATGCTCCGGCGAACGTTGCCGCGGCAGCGAGCACGCCGCTGATCCAGGTGCAGACCGACGTGCTCAAGCTGGCCATCGACCCGCAGGGCGGCGACGTGGTGCAGCTGGCCCTGCCGCAGTATCCGCGCAGCCTGCAGAATCGCGACGTGCCCTTCGCCCTGTTCGACAACGGCACCGAGCGCACCTACGTCGCGCAGAGCGGCCTGACCGGCGCCAACGGCCCGGACGCCCGCGCCAGCGGCCGCCCGCTGTACAGCAGCGAGAAGAACGCCTACCAACTGGTCGACGGCCAGGACGAGCTGGTGGTCGAGCTGAAATTCAGCGAGGCCGGCGTCAACTACGTCAAGCGCTTCGCCTTCAAGCGCGGCCAGTACGACTTCACCGTCAGCCACCGCATCGACAACCAGAGCGGCGCGCCGTGGAGCGGCAACCTGTTCGCCCAGCTCAAGCGCGACGCCAGCGCCGACCCGTCGGCGACCAGCGGCGCCAGCATGGCCACCTACCTCGGCGCCGCCCTGTGGACCCAGGACGAGCCGTACAAGAAGGTCGCCATGAAGGACATGGACGACAAGAACCTGCGCGAGACCGTGCAGGGCGGCTGGGTCGCCTGGCTGCAGCACTACTTCGTCACCGCCTGGGTGCCGAGCAAGGACGACAGCAACGTGGTGGCCACCCGCAAGGACGGCCAGGGCAACTACATCATCGGTTTCACCGGCCCGGCGCTCAACGTGCCGGCCGGCGCCAGCGCCGAGACCAGCGCCACCCTGTACGCCGGTCCGAAGATCCAGGACAAGCTGGAGGAACTGTCGCCGGGGCTGGAGCTGACCGTCGACTACGGCTTCCTGTGGTTCATCGCCCAGCCGATCTTCTGGCTGCTGCAACATATCCACAGCCTGCTGGGCAACTGGGGCTGGTCGATCATCGTCCTCACCGTGCTGATCAAGCTGGCGTTCTTCCCGCTGTCGGCGGCCAGCTACAGGTCCATGGCGCGCATGCGCGCGGTGGCCCCGAAGCTGCAGGCGCTCAAGGAACAGTTCGGCGACGATCGCCAGAAGATGTCCCAGGCGATGATGGAGTTGTACAAGAAGGAGAAGATCAATCCGCTGGGCGGCTGCCTGCCGATCCTGGTGCAGATGCCGGTGTTCCTCGCCCTCTACTGGACCCTGCTGGAAAGCGTCGAGATGCGCCAGGCGCCGTGGCTGGGCTGGATCGTCGACCTGTCGATCAAGGATCCGTTCTTCATCCTGCCGATCATCATGGGCATCAGCATGTTCGTGCAGACCAGCCTGAACCCGACCCCGCCGGACCCCATGCAGGCCAAGGTGATGAAGCTGATGCCGATCATCTTCACCTTCTTCTTCCTGTGGTTCCCGGCCGGTCTGGTGCTGTACTGGGTGGTCAACAACGTCCTGTCCATCGCCCAGCAGTGGTACATTACCCGGCAGATCGAAGGGGCCGCCAAGGCCTGAATCAGCCGCTGACTGCAGACGCCCCCTCGTGGGGCGTCTTGCTTTCCACCCTCCGGAGGCCGCCATGCAATCCGTCCGTGACACCATCGCCGCCGTCGCCACCGCCCAGGGGCGCGGCGGCGTGGGCATCGTCCGCGTCTCCGGCCCGTGCGCCCGGCCGATCGCCATCAGCTTGAGCGGCCGCGAGCCCGAGCCGCGGCATGCCTACTACAGCGAGTTCTTTGCCGACGATGGCGAGGTGATCGACCAGGGCCTGCTGCTGTACTTCCGCGGGCCGAATTCGTTCACCGGCGAGGACGTCCTCGAGCTGCAGGGCCACGGCGGCCCGGTGGTGCTCGACATGCTGCTGCGCCGCTGCCTGGAGCTCGGCGCGCGCCTGGCCCGCCCCGGCGAGTTCAGCGAGCGCGCCTTCCTCAACGACAAGCTCGATCTCGCCCAGGCCGAGGCGATCGCCGACCTGATCGAGGCGAGCAGCGAGCAGGCGGCACGCAACGCGGTGCGCTCGCTGCAGGGCGAGTTTTCGCGCAAGGTGCAGCGCCTGGCCGACCGGCTGATCGAGCTGCGCATGTACGTCGAAGCGGCCATCGACTTCCCCGAGGAGGAGATCGATTTTCTCGCCGACGGCCACGTGCTCGGCCAGCTCGACGGCGTACGCAGCGAGCTGCTGGCGGTGCAGCGCGAGGCGGGGCAGGGTGCGCTGCTGCGCGACGGCATGACCGTGGTGATCGCCGGGCGGCCGAACGCCGGCAAGTCCAGCCTGCTCAACGCCCTGGCCGGCCGCGAGGCGGCGATCGTCACCGACATCGCCGGCACCACCCGCGACGTGCTGCGCGAACATATCCACATCGACGGCATGCCGCTGCACGTGGTCGACACCGCCGGTCTGCGCGATACCGAGGACCAGGTGGAGCGGATCGGCGTCGAACGTGCGCTCAAGGCCATCGGCGAGGCCGACCGCGTGCTGCTGGTGGTCGACGCTACGGCGCCGGAAGCCGCCGATCCGTTCGCCCTGTGGCCGGAATTCCTCGACCGGCGCCCCGATCCGGCGCGGGTCACCCTGATCCGCAACAAGGCCGATCTGTCCGGCGAGGCAGTACGCCTGGACACCTGCAGCGACGGCCACGTGACGATCAGCCTGTCGGCGCGCAGCAGCGCCGGTCTCGAGCTGCTGCGCGAGCACCTGAAGACCTGCATGGGCTACGAGCAGACCACCGAGAGCAGCTTCAGCGCGCGCCGGCGCCACCTCGACGCCCTGCGCCAGGCCAATGCCTGCCTCGAGCACGGCCGCCAGCAGCTGACCCTGCTCGGCGCCGGCGAGCTGCTCGCCGAGGACCTGCGCATGGCCCACCAGGCGCTCGGCGAGATCACCGGCGCCTTCACCCCCGACGACCTGCTCGGGCGGATCTTCTCCAGCTTCTGCATCGGCAAGTAGCCCCTCTCCCGGCCAGCCGACCTCGGTGTCGGCTGGCCGTCACTCCCTGCGTTCCTGCGCCAGGACCGGTTTTTCCGCCGGCCCTGCGCCGTCCCGTGTCCGCTCGTCGGGTCGCGTGCTCAGACAGGACCTTGTCCACACAAGAATCCGTGCGGATAAGCCCTGTGGACAACTACAGTTCTGCTCTTTCGATAAGGTCATCGGATCCATGTGGATAACTGCCCCTGTGGATAACAGACTTGTCCACACACAGCCCCAAGCGGGTTATGCAGAGACCTCCCGATGACCTGTGTACAATCTTATTCAGTGAACAAGTCATTGAAATACAAGGAGTAAACGGATCTATCCACAGATTCTGTGCACACCTATAACAAGCTCTAAAACAGTCTTTCTAAAAATCCGTTCTCTCTATTTTTTGTTGATCACCCGGCTTGGTCCGGCCCACACCGGCTGGCTACTTTTTGTCCACACTGCTTCATTCACCCCGGAGAAGCCTCTATACTGCGCGGCTTCCCGAATTCCCTTCCCGAACAGGCACGAGGTGCGTGGTGGATTTCCCTTCCCGTTTTGATGTGATCGTCATCGGTGGCGGCCATGCCGGTACCGAGGCGGCACTGGCCGCAGCACGCATGGGGGTCAAGACCCTGCTGCTCTCCCACAACGTGGAAACCCTCGGCCACATGAGCTGCAACCCGGCCATCGGCGGCATCGGCAAGAGCCACCTGGTCAAGGAGATCGACGCCCTCGGCGGTGCCATGGCCGAGGCCACCGACGTGGCCGGCATCCAGTTCCGCATCCTCAACAGCCGCAAGGGCCCGGCGGTGCGCGCCACCCGCGCGCAGGCCGACCGTGCGCTGTACAAGGCCGAGATCCGCCGCATCCTGGAAAACCAGCCCAACCTGTGGATATTCCAGCAGTCCGCTGACGACCTGATCGTCGAGGGCGAGCAGGTCCGCGGGGTGGTTACCCAGATGGGCCTGAAATTCCATGCCGACAACGTGGTGCTGACCGCCGGCACCTTCCTCGGCGGACTTATCCACATCGGCCTGGAGAACTATTCAGGCGGGCGCGCCGGCGACCCGCCGTCGCTGGCCCTGGCCCGCCGCCTGCGCGAGCTGCCGCTGCGCGTCGGCCGGCTGAAGACCGGCACGCCGCCGCGCCTCGACGGCCGCTCCATCGACTTCTCGGTGATGACCGAGCAGCCCGGCGACACCCCGACTCCGGTGATGTCGTTCCTCGGCTCGCGCGAGCAGCATCCGCGCCAGGTCAGCTGCTGGATCACCCATACCAACGCGCGCACCCACGAGATCATCGCCGGCAACCTCGACCGCTCGCCGATGTACTCGGGGATCATTGAGGGCATCGGCCCGCGCTACTGCCCGTCGATCGAGGACAAGATCCATCGCTTCGCCGACAAGGACAGCCATCAGGTGTTCCTCGAGCCGGAAGGGTTGTCCACCCACGAGATCTATCCCAACGGCATCTCCACCTCGCTGCCGTTCGACGTGCAGCTGCAGATCGTCCGCTCGATCCGCGGACTGGAGAATGCCCACATCGTGCGGCCCGGCTACGCCATCGAGTACGACTTCTTCGATCCGCGCGACCTCAAGTACTCGCTGGAGACCAAGGTGATCGGCGGCCTGTTCTTCGCCGGGCAGATCAACGGCACCACCGGCTACGAGGAGGCCGGCGCCCAGGGTCTGCTCGCCGGCGCCAACGCCGCGCTGCGCGCCCAGGGCCGCGAGGCCTGGTGCCCGCGCCGCGACGAGGCGTACATCGGCGTGCTGGTCGACGACCTGATCACCCTCGGCACCCAGGAGCCGTACCGCATGTTCACCTCGCGCGCCGAGTACCGGCTGATCCTGCGCGAGGACAACGCCGACCTGCGCCTGACCGAGAAGGGCCGCGAGCTGGGCCTGGTCGACGAGCGGCGCTGGGCGGCGTTCTGCGCCAAGCGCGAGGGCATCGAGCGCGAGGAGCAGCGTCTGAAGAGCACCTGGGTGCGTCCGGGCACCGCCCAGGGCGATGCTATCGCCGCGCGCTTCGGCACCCCGCTGAGCCACGAGTACAACCTGCACAACCTGCTGGCGCGCCCGGAGATCGACTACGCGGCGCTGACCGAGATCACCGGCGAGGCTGTGGATAACCCGCAGGTCGCCGAGCAGGTGGAGATCCGCATCAAGTACGCCGGCTACATCGACCGCCAGCAGGAAGAGATCGAGCGCCTGCGCGCCAGCGAGAACACCGCGCTGCCCGACGACCTCGACTACGCCGCCATCGGCGGGCTGTCCAAGGAAATCCAGGGCAAGCTGAGCACCGCCCGCCCGCAGACCCTCGGCCAGGCCTCGCGCATCCCCGGTGTCACCCCGGCGGCGGTGTCGCTGCTGCTGATCCACCTGAAGAAGCGCGGCGCCGGCCGCCAGCTGGAGCAGAACGTCTGATGTCCGCCGTCACTGCCGCCCACGCCGCCGAACTGCTCCGCGGCGCCGCCGAACTCGGCGTCGAGCTCACCGCCAGCCAGCAGGAACAGCTGCTGGCCTACCTGGCCCTGCTGATCAAGTGGAACCAGGCCTACAACCTGACCGCGGTGCGCAACCCGGACGAGATGGTCTCGCGCCACCTGCTCGACAGCCTGAGCATCGTGCCGTTCGTGCGCGAGGCTGGGGATGACTGGCTGGACGTCGGCAGCGGCGGCGGCATGCCCGGCATCCCGCTGGCCATCCTGTTCCCCGAGCGGCGCTTCACCACCCTGGACTCCAACGGCAAGAAGACCCGCTTCCAGACCCAGGTGAAACTCGAGCTGAGGCTGGCCAACCTGGAAGTTGTCCACAGCCGTGTGGAAAACTTCCGCCCGGTGCAACCCTTCGCCGGCATCGTCTCGCGGGCGTTCAGCTCGCTGGCCGACTTCGCCCACTGGACCCGCCACCTGGGCGACGCCGACACCCGCTGGCTGGCGATGAAGGGCCAGTACCCGCACGAGGAACTCGCCGCGCTGCCGGCGGATTTCCGCGTCGAAGCCGAACAGGTGCTGCAGGTGCCCGGTTGCCAGGGCCAGCGCCATCTGCTGATACTGCGCCGCTGCGCCTGAGGAGAGAGATGCCGAGCATGGCCAAAGTATTCGCGATCGCCAACCAGAAGGGCGGGGTGGGCAAGACCACCAGCTGCGTCAACCTCGCCGCCTCGCTGGCGACGCTGCAGCGCCGCGTGCTGCTGATCGACCTCGATCCGCAGGGCAACGCCACCAGCGGCAGCGGTGTGGACAAGCTCGCCCTCGAGCATTCGGTGTACGACGTGCTGGTCGGCAACTGCGACCTCGCCGCGGCCATGCAGGCCTCCGAGCACGGCCGCTACCAGCTGCTGCCGGCCAACCGCGACCTCACTGCCGCCGAGGTCGGCCTGCTCGAGCTGCCGAACAAGGAACAGCGCCTGCGCCAGGCGCTGGCGCCGATCCGCGACAGCTACGACTTCATCCTGATCGACTGCCCGCCGGCGCTGTCGATGCTGACCGTCAACGCGCTGGTCGCCGCCGACGGGGTGATCATCCCCATGCAGTGCGAGTACTACGCGCTGGAAGGCCTCTCCGACCTGGTCAACAGCATCCAGCGCATCGGTTCGCTGCTCAATCCGAACCTGAAGATCGAGGGCATCCTGCGCACCATGTACGACGCTCGTGTCGGCCTGACCAACGACGTCACCGCGCAGCTGCGCCAGCACTTCGGCGACACCCTCTACGAGACCACCATTCCGCGCAACGTGCGCCTGGCCGAGGCGCCCAGCCACGGCATGCCGGCGCTGGTCTACGACAAGGCCTCGCGCGGCGCCAAGGCCTACCTGGAACTGGCGAAGGAAGTGCTCGTCCGCCAGCGCCGCGGCCAGCGCGCCACCACCATCGCTTGAGGAATTGCACATGGCTGTGAAGAAACGCGGTCTGGGCCGCGGTCTGGATGCCCTGCTCGGCGGCGCCACCGTCACCGCCCTGCAGGAGCAGGCGGCCAAGCTGCCGCGCGAGGAGCTGCAGCACCTGCCGCTGGACCTGCTGCAGCGCGGCAAGTACCAGCCGCGTCGCGACATGGATCCGCAGGCGCTCGAGGAGCTGGCCCAGTCGATCCGCCGACAGGGCCTGATGCAGCCGGTGGTGGTGCGGCCGCTCGACGGCGAGCGCTACGAGATCATCGCCGGCGAGCGGCGCTGGCGCGCCAGCCAGCTGGCCGGCCTGGAGCGCATCCCGGCGCTGGTGCGCGAGGTCAGCGACGAGGCGGCGATCGCCATGGCGCTGATCGAGAACATCCAGCGCGAGGACCTCAACCCGATCGAGGAGGCCATGGCCCTGCAGCGCCTGCAGCAGGAGTTCCAGCTCACCCAGCAGCAGGTCGCCGAGGCGGTCGGCAAGTCGCGGGTCACCATCGCCAACCTGCTGCGCCTGATCGCCCTGCCGGAGGAGGTGAAGACCCTGCTCGCCCACGGCGATCTGGAGATGGGCCATGCCCGCGCCCTGCTCGGTCTGCCGGCGTCCCGTCAGGCGGAAGGAGCGCGGCACGTTGTCGCACGTGGCCTGACCGTGCGGCAGACCGAGGCCCTGGTGCGCCAGTGGCTGAGCGGCAAGGCGGAGGTGGAGCCGGCCAAGGCCGATCCGGACATCGCCCGCCTCGAACAGCGCCTTGCCGAGCGGCTCGGCGCGGTGGTGCAGATCCGTCACGGCGACAAGGGCAAGGGCCAGCTGGTGATCCGCTACGGCTCGCTGGACGAGCTGCAGGGCGTGCTGGCGCATATCCGCTGAAAGTAGCAGTGCGTAGCGAATGGTCTTAATTCACTACCCGGCAGTTGAACGGGGCAGATTCCCCCCCTATACTCCCGGCGCAATTTTTGCCGGCACAGGGTCTGCAGTGCAGACAGTCCAGCAACACGGAAGCGGGGCCATGCGGTGAACTTTCGCAACAAAACCCCCCTGCACCGCCTCGCGGTGTTTCCGCTGCTGCTGACCCAGCTGGCGGTGGCCCTGGTGGCTGCCGCGGTGGGAGGACTGTGGAAGGGACCGGTCGCCGGATACTCCACGCTGCTTGGCGGCATGATCGCGTTTCTGCCGAACCTGTACTTCACGTACAAGGCCTTCCGCTACTTCGGAGCGCGTTCGGTGAAGGCCATCGTCCAGTCCTTCTGGTCGGGCGAGATGGGCAAACTGTTTCTGACGGCAGCGTTGTTTGCGCTGGTGTTTGCAGGAGTGGAGCGGTTGAACGTGGCGGCGCTGTTTGCCGGCTACGCTCTGGTGCTGGGCACCTCCGCGTGTGCGCTCCTGCTGGTGAAGGGCTTTCCGAAGCATTAGAGCATTGAGGCGTTTATGGCTAACACACCGGCTGAATACATTCAGCACCACCTGCAGAACCTGGTCTTCGGCTCCCATCCGGTCAACGGCTGGAGCTTTGCCAAGACTCCCGAAGAAGTGAAGGCAATGGGCTTCTGGGCCGTCCACGTCGATACCCTCGGCTGGTCGGTACTGATGGGCCTGGTATTCCTGTTCCTGTTCAGCCGTGTCGCCAAGCGTGCCAACGCCGGCGTGCCAACCGGCCTGCAGAACCTGGTGGAAATGTGCATCGAGTTCGTCGAAGGTGTGGTCAAGGACACCTTCCACGGCCGCAACCCGGTGATCGCCCCGTTGGCACTGACCATCTTCGTCTGGGTGTTCCTGATGAACAGCCTGAAGTGGATCCCGGTCGACTACATCCCGGGCCTGGCGCACCTGATGGGCGTGCCCTACTTCAAGATCGTGCCGACCGCCGACCCCAACGGCACCTTCGGCCTGTCCCTCGGCGTGTTCATCCTGATCCTGTTCTACAGCGTCAAGGTCAAGGGTTTCGGCGGCTTCACCAAGGAGCTGGCGTTCACCCCGTTCAACCACTGGTCGCTGGTCCCGTTCAACCTGTTCCTCGAGATCCTCGGCCTGCTGACCAAGCCGCTGAGTCTCGCCCTGCGTCTGTTCGGCAACATGTACGCCGGTGAGGTGGTGTTCATCCTCATCGCCCTGCTGCCGTTCTGGGCACAGTGGGCCCTGAATGTGCCCTGGGCGATCTTCCACATCCTGGTGATCCCGCTGCAGGCCTTCATCTTCATGGTGCTGACAGTGGTGTATCTGAGCGCCGCCCACGAAGACCACCACTGAACAGTGGACCAACCCTCGCTTTAACCAACGAAACCTTAACCTTTAGAAAACCTCAGGAGCTGTTATGGAACTCGTCTACATCGCCGCCGCCATCATGATCGGTCTGGGTGCTCTGGGCACCGGCATCGGCTTCGCCCTGCTGGGCGGCAAGCTGCTGGAATCCACCGCCCGTCAGCCGGAGCTGGGCGCCCAGCTGCAAACCAAGACCTTCCTGATGGCCGGTCTGCTCGACGCCGTGCCGATGATCGGCGTCGGTATCGCGATGTACCTCATCTTCGTTGTTGCCGGCTAAGTTCAGGCATCCGCGGATCATTGGCCGGACCGCGCCGTGCGCGGTCCGGCCTGCCGATGCTCTGACTACCCGGACCCACGAGATAGCACGAGGTAAATCGCTGTGAACATTAACTTGACGCTGTTCGGTCAAACGATTGCCTTCGCTATTTTCGTCTGGTTCACCATGAAGTTTGTGTGGCCGCCGATCACCGCCGCCATGCAAGCCCGCCAGAAGAAAATTGCCGAAGGTCTGGATGCCGCCGGCCGTGCCCAGCGCGACCTGCAACTGGCCCAGGAAAAAGCTGCCCAGACGCTCCGTGAAACCAAGGAGCAGGCTGCCGAGATTCTCGACAAGGCGAACAAGACCGCCAACGCGATCGTCGAGGAAGCCAAGCAGCAGGCCCGTGGCGAAGGCGAGCGTCTGCTTGCCAGTGCCAAGGCCGAAATCGAGGTTGAAGTGAATCGCGCCAAGGATCAGCTGCGCGCCCAGGTTGCGGCCCTCGCCGTCGCCGGTGCCGAGAAGATCCTGGAGTCCTCCGTGGACACCAAGGCACACAACGATCTGGTCGCAAAACTGGCCTCCCAACTCTAAGCGAGGCGAGCGATGGCAACTATCAATACGCTTGCTCGGCCTTATGCGAAAGCCGCCTTCGAGTTCGCTTCCGCAGCCAAACAAAGCGATGCCTGGTCGAACATGCTGGCGCTGAGCGCGGCCTTCGTGGAGTCCCCCGAAGTCATCGCCCAGCTGCGCAATCCGGCCCTGACCCGCGACCGCAAGGCCGAGGTTCTGGTTCAGCTGTGCGCTGAACGCATCGACGAGTCGTTCCGCAACTTCGTGGTGGCGCTGGGCGAAAACGATCGCCTGGAACTGCTGCCGACCGTGCGCGACCAGTTCGAGATGCTGAAGGCGGAAGCCGAGCGTTCGATCGACGTCGAGGTCGAGACGGCTCACGAACTGAGCGCCGAACAACTCCAAACTCTGGCTGCCGCCTTGTCGAAGCGGCTAGATCGCACCGTCCAGCCTACCCCGGTCGTCAATCCCGCCCTTATCGGCGGTTTGATCATTCGTGCGGGTGACCTGGTTATCGACGGTTCGGTCCGCGGCAAACTGAACCAGTTGGCCGAAGCGTTGAAATCCTGATTTGAGGGGCATGGCATGCAGCAACTGAATCCTTCCGAAATTAGCGAAATCATCAAGCAGCGTATCGCCAAGCTTGATGTGTCCGCTCAGGCCCGTAACGAAGGCACCGTCGTCAGCGTTTCCGACGGCATCGTGCGCATCTTCGGCCTGGCCGACGTGATGTACGGCGAAATGATCGAGTTCCCGGGTGGCGTCTACGGTATGGCGCTGAACCTGGAGCAGGACTCCGTCGGCGCCGTGATCCTGGGCAGCTACCTGGATCTGAAAGAGGGCATGAGCGCCAAGTGCACCGGCCGCATCCTCGAAGTTCCGGTCGGTCCGGAACTGCTGGGTCGCGTGGTCGACGCACTGGGCAACCCGATCGATGGCAAGGGCCCGATCAACGCCAAGGAAACCGACGCGGTCGAGAAGGTCGCTCCGGGCGTGATCTGGCGTAAGTCGGTCGACCAGCCGGTGCAGACCGGCTACAAGTCGGTCGACGCCATGATCCCGGTCGGCCGTGGCCAGCGCGAGCTGATCATCGGCGACCGCCAGATCGGCAAGACCGCGATGGCCATCGACGCCATCATCAACCAGAAGAACAGCGGCATCCGCTGCGTCTACGTGGCCATCGGTCAGAAGCAGTCGACCATCGCCAACGTGGTGCGCAAGCTGGAAGAGCACGGCGCCCTGGCCAACACCATCGTGGTGGCTGCCAGCGCTTCCGAATCCGCTGCCCTGCAGTACCTGGCGCCGTACTCCGGCTGCACCATGGGCGAATACTTCCGCGACCGCGGTGAAGACGCCCTGATCGTGTACGATGACCTGTCCAAGCAGGCCGTCGCCTACCGCCAGATCTCCCTGCTGCTGCGCCGTCCGCCGGGCCGCGAAGCCTATCCGGGCGACGTGTTCTACCTCCACAGCCGCCTGCTGGAGCGCGCTTCCCGCGTTTCCGAAGAGTACGTGGAGCAGTTCACCAAGGGCGCCGTGAAGGGCCAGACCGGTTCGCTGACCGCGCTGCCGATCATCGAGACCCAGGCCGGCGACGTCTCCGCGTTCGTTCCGACCAACGTGATCTCGATCACCGACGGCCAGATCTTCCTGGAATCCGCCATGTTCAACTCGGGTATCCGTCCGGCCGTCAACGCCGGTATCTCGGTATCCCGCGTCGGTGGCGCAGCCCAGACCAAGATCATCAAGAAGCTGTCCGGCGGCATCCGTACCGCGCTGGCCCAGTACCGTGAACTGGCGGCCTTCGCCCAGTTCGCCTCGGACCTCGACGAAGCGACCCGCAAGCAGCTCGAGCATGGTCAGCGCGTCACCGAGCTGATGAAGCAGAAGCAGTACGCGCCGATGTCCATCGCCGACATGTCGGTGTCCCTGTACGCTGCCGAGCGTGGCTTCCTGGCCGACGTCGACGTGAAGAAAGTCGGCGCCTTCGAGCAGGCCCTGATCGCCTTCTTCAACCGCGACTACGCCGACCTGATGGCGAAGATCAACGTGAAGGGCGACTTCAACGACGAAATCGACGCAGGCCTGAAGGCCGGCATCGAGAAGTTCAAGGCCACTCAGAGCTGGTAAGCCGCAGCGGGAGCCGCAAGGCTCCCGCCTGCTAACCCGAAAGGTGTCAAATGGCAGGCGCAAAAGAGATTCGCAGCAAGATTGCGAGCATCAAGAGCACGCAGAAGATCACCAGCGCCATGGAAAAAGTGGCGGTCAGCAAGATGCGCAAGGCTCAGCAGCGCATGGCTGCCAGCCGTCCCTACGCGGTGCGCATCCGCGAGGTGATCGGTCACCTGGCCAAGGCCAACCCGGAATACCGCCACGCCTTCATGGTGGAGCGTCCGGTCAAGCGTGTCGGCTACATCCTGGTGTCGAGCGACCGTGGTCTGTGCGGCGGCCTGAACATCAACCTGTTCAAGGCCCTGATCAAAAACATGAAGGACTGGCGCGATGCCGGCGTTGAGGCAGAGTTCTGCGTCATCGGCAGCAAGGGTGCCAGCTTCTTCCGCAGCTACGGCGGCAACGTGGTCGCTGCGATCAGCCACCTGGGCGAAGCGCCGTCGGTCAACGACCTGATCGGCAGCGTCAAGGTCATGCTGGATCGGTTCAACGAAGGCTCGCTGGATCGCCTGTACCTGGCGTCCAACAAGTTCGTGAACACCATGACCCAGAAGCCGGTGGTTGAACAATTGCTGCCCCTGGCTCCCGCTACCGAGGCCGACGACGGCGCGAAGCAGGGCCTGTGGGATTACCTGTACGAACCCGACGCCCAGCAACTGCTGGATGCCCTGCTGGTTCGCTATGTCGAATCGCAGGTGTATCAGTCCCTGGTCGAGAACAACGCCTGCGAGCAGGCTGCGCGCATGATCGCCATGAAGAATGCCACCGACAACGCCGGTCAGCTGATCAAGGATCTGCAGCTGATCTACAACAAGGCGCGTCAGGCTGCGATCACGCAAGAGATCTCGGAAATCGTCGGCGGCGCTGCCGCGGTTTAAACAGGTTCAAATATTCAGAGGAACCAGATATGAGTAGCGGACGTATCGTTCAAATCATCGGCGCCGTTATCGACGTGGAATTCCCGCGCGATCAGGTGCCGAACGTCTATGACGCGCTGAAAGTCGAAGGCGCGGCCACCACCCTGGAAGTCCAGCAGCAGCTGGGCGACGGCGTGGTTCGTTCCATTGCGATGGGTTCCACCGAAGGCCTCAAGCGTGGTCTGACCGTGAGCAACACCGGCGCCGGCATCTCCGTGCCGGTCGGCAAGGCCACCCTCGGCCGCATCATGGACGTGCTGGGCAACCCGATCGACGAGGCGGGCCCCATCGGCGAGGAAGAGCGCTGGACCATCCACCGCGCTGCCCCGTCCTACGCGGAGCAGGCCGGCGGCAACGAGCTGCTGGAAACCGGCATCAAGGTGATCGACCTGGTCTGCCCGTTCGCCAAGGGCGGCAAGGTCGGCCTGTTCGGTGGTGCCGGCGTGGGCAAGACCGTGAACATGATGGAGCTGATCCGCAACATCGCCATGGAGCACAGCGGTTACTCCGTGTTCGCCGGCGTGGGTGAGCGTACTCGTGAAGGTAACGACTTCTATCACGAGATGAAGGACTCCAACGTTCTGGACAAGGTGGCCCTGGTCTACGGCCAGATGAACGAGCCGCCGGGCAACCGTCTGCGCGTCGCCCTGACCGGCCTGACCATGGCCGAGAAGTTCCGTGACGAAGGCCGCGACGTTCTGCTGTTCGTCGACAACATCTACCGCTACACCCTGGCCGGTACCGAAGTGTCCGCGCTGCTGGGTCGTATGCCGTCCGCGGTGGGTTACCAGCCGACCCTGGCCGAGGAAATGGGCGTTCTGCAGGAGCGCATCACCTCCACCAAGAACGGCTCGATCACCTCGGTGCAGGCCGTCTACGTTCCCGCGGACGACCTGACCGACCCGAGCCCGGCGACCACCTTCGCCCACCTCGACGCCACCGTGGTACTGTCCCGCGACATCGCCTCGCTGGGTATCTACCCGGCCGTCGATCCGCTGGACTCCACCTCCCGTCAGCTGGATCCGCTGGTGATCGGCCAGGAGCACTACGACACCGCTCGCGGCGTGCAGTACGTGCTGCAGCGCTACAAGGAGCTGAAGGACATCATCGCGATCCTCGGCATGGACGAACTGTCCGAAGCCGACAAGCAGCTGGTGTCCCGCGCCCGTAAGATCCAGCGCTTCCTGTCCCAGCCGTTCTTCGTGGCCGAAGTCTTCACCGGCTCGCCGGGCAAGTACGTGTCGCTGAAGGAAACCATTCGCGGCTTCGCCGGCATCCTCAATGGCGACTTCGACCACCTGCCGGAGCAGGCGTTCTACATGGTCGGCGGCATCGACGAAGCCATCGAGAAAGCCAAGAAACTGTAACTGGCGCGCCCTGACGGGCGCTCGACCAGGCGGCGGCTGCCCCGGTAGCCCCGCCTGCTTACCGAGGCATGAATATGGCTATGACAGTCCACTGCGACATCGTCAGCGCGGAAGAAGAGCTGTTCTCGGGGCTGGTGGAAATGGTCGTCGCCCATGGTCACATGGGCGATGTGGGTATTCTGCCGGGCCACGCCCCGCTGCTGACCGATCTCAAGCCGGGTCCGGTGCGCGTGATCAAGCAGGGTGGCGCGCAGGAGGTGTACTACATCTCCGGCGGTTTCCTCGAAGTGCAGCCGAGCATGGTGAAGGTCCTGGCCGACACCGCGATCCGCGCTGCCGACCTCGACGAGGCTGCGGCTCTCGAAGCCCAGAAGGCTGCCGAGAAGGCGCTCAGCGAGAAGGGTGCCGAGTTCGACTACTCGACCGCTTCCGCACGTCTGGCCGAGGCTGCTGCGCAGCTGCGGACCATTCAGGAACTGCGCAAGAAGTTCGGTGGCCCGATGCACTGATCCGCATTGCGGCCCAGTCGTCCGGTTCACCAGAAAAGGGGGTAGCCTTGGCTATCCCCTTTTTTTATTTTCGGCGACGGTGCGTGGCGTCTGCACCGCTGCCCACCGTTTCTGTTCATTTCGCTCCAGCCCAGGTCTGGGGCTGCATAGGGAAGTACACCCATGAGTCTGGAAATCGTCATCCTCGCTGCCGGCCAGGGCACCCGCATGCGCTCGGCACTGCCCAAGGTGCTGCATCCGGTGGCCGGCAAGCCGATGCTCGGCCACGTCATCGATACCGCGCGCGCCCTGCAGCCGCAGCGCATCCACGTGGTGATCGGCCACGGCGCCGAAGCGGTGCGCGAGCGTCTGGCCGCCGCCGACCTGAACTTCGTCCTGCAGGAGCAGCAGCTCGGCACCGGTCATGCCGTGGCCCAGGCCCTGCCGTTCATCGACGCCGAGCAGGTGCTGGTGCTCTACGGCGACGTGCCGCTGATCGAGGCGCCGACCCTCGAGCGCCTGCTGGCCCACGCCGGCGCCGAACAGTTGGCCCTGCTCACCGTCGAGCTGGCCGATCCCACCGGCTACGGGCGCATCCTCCGCGACGCCGAGGGCCGGGTGACCGCCATCGTCGAGCAGAAGGACGCCAATGCCGAGCAGCGCGCCATCCGCGAGGGCAACACCGGCATCCTCGCCATGCCCGGCGCGCGCATGGCCGAGTGGATGGGCCGCCTGTCCAACAGCAACGCCCAGGGCGAGTACTACCTGACCGACGTGATCGCCATGGCGGTGGCCGACGGCCTGGGCGTGGCCACCGCGCAGCCGGAGGACGCCATGGAGGTGCAGGGCGCCAACGACCGCCGCCAGCTCGCCGAGCTGGAGCGCCACTACCAGCAGCGCGCCGCCCGCCGGCTGATGGCCCAGGGCGTGACCCTGCTCGATCCGGCGCGCTTCGATGTGCGCGGCGAGGTGACGGTCGGCCGCGACGTGGTCATCGACATCAACGTGATCCTCGAGGGCCGGGTGGTCATCGAGGATGGTGTCGAGATCGGCCCCAACTGCGTGATCCGCAACAGCACCCTGCGCCGTGGCGCCATCGTCAAGGCCAACAGCCACCTGGACGGCGCCGAACTGGGCGAGGGCGCCGACTGCGGGCCGTTCGCCCGCCTGCGCCCGGGCAGCGTGCTGGGCGCCGGGGCGCACGTCGGCAACTTCGTCGAGCTGAAGAACGCGGTGATGGGCGAGGGCGCCAAGGCCGGCCACCTGGCCTACCTGGGCGATGCCGAGATCGGCGCGCAGAGCAACATCGGCGCCGGCACCATCACCTGCAACTACGACGGCGCCAACAAGCACCGCACGGTGATCGGCGTGGATGCCTTCATCGGCACCAACAACTCGCTGGTGGCGCCGGTGACCATCGGCGACGGCGCCACCACCGCCGCCGGCTCGGTGATCACCAGCGAGGTGCCGGCCAGCACCCTGGCGGTCGGCCGCGCGCGCCAGCGCAACATCGACGGCTGGCAGCGCCCGGTGAAGAAGCCCAAGAGCTGAGCCGGCGGGCTCGGCATCCGCTGGTGCTGTGGATAATCCGTCCGCAGGCTGCCGCCGAGCCCTGTCAATACGCCCTGTGGACAACTGCATCGCGTGGTTTTCCACAGGGCGTTGCTGCTTGGAGGCCTGCCGAATTGTGGATAACGCCTCCTCCGACTTGTCCACAGCTGCCCTTGGCAGCTTGCATCTCCTGATGTGGACGGTTTCGTCTGGCGAAGCTTGACGCCCGCGTGGTGCTGGGTTTTGATTCGCACCTATAATTTACGAATCGAAACTTTCGAAACGAAACCTGCGAATGTCCAAGCGCAACACCCCGCAGCGCCGTCACGCCATCCTCGCCCTGCTCGCCGAGCAGGGCGAGGTCCATGTCGAGGCCCTGGCCCGCCATTTCCAGACCTCGGAAGTGACCATCCGCAAGGATCTGGCCGCGCTGGAGAACAACGGCCTGCTGCTGCGCCGCTACGGCGGTGCGGTGCCGGTGCCCCACGAGCTGGTGATCGAGCACGCCCAGAGCGTGTCGCCGCACAAGCAGGCCATCGCCCGCGCCGCGGCCGCCTGCATCCGCGAGCATGCGCGGATCATCATCGACAGCGGCAGCACCACCGCGGCGCTGATCCCCGAGCTGGACCGCCGCCCCGGGCTGGTGGTGATGACCAACTCGCTGAGCGTGGCCAACGCCCTGCGCGAGCTGGAGCAGGAGCCGGTGCTGCTGATGACCGGCGGCACCTGGGATCCGCATTCCGAGTCGTTCCAGGGCCAGGTCGCCGAGCAGGTGCTGCGCTCCTACGACTTCGACCAGCTGTTCATCGGCGCCGACGGCCTCGACCTGGCGCGCGGCACCACCACCTTCAACGAGCTGCTCGGCCTGTCGAGGGTGATGGCCGAGGTGGCGCGCGAGGTGATCGTCATGCTCGAGGCCGACAAGGTCGGCCGGCGCATGCCCAATCTGGAGCTGCCGTGGAGCAGCATCCACACCCTGATTACCGACGAGCGCCTCGAGCCCGCGGCGCGCGAACAGATCCAGGCGCGCGGCATCCGGCTGATCTGCGCCGCCGTCCCCAGCCGATAGATCGAAAGGAGAGCCCGCATGTGCGGAATTGTTGGAGCCATCGCCGAACGTAATGTCAGCGCCATCCTCATCGAGGGCCTCAAGCGCCTGGAATACCGCGGCTACGACAGCGCCGGGGTGGCCATCTGCGGCCCGGACGGCCAGCTGCGCCGCAGCCGCCGCATCGGCAAGGTCGCCGCGCTGGAGCAGGCGCTGGCCGACGAGCCGCTGCCCGGCCGCCTGGGCATCGCCCACACCCGCTGGGCCACCCACGGCGTGCCCAGCGAGGCCAACGCCCACCCGCACTTCTCCGGCGAGGCACTGGCGGTGGTGCACAACGGCATCATCGAGAACCACGAGGCGCTGCGTGCGCGCCTGCAGGGGCTCGGCTACGCGTTCAGCTCGCAGACCGACACCGAGACCATCGTCCACCTGCTGCACCACACCCTCAAGCGCCTGCCCGACCTGGCCGATGCGCTCAAGGCGGTGGTGCGCGAGCTGCATGGCGCCTACGGTCTGGCGGTGATCAGCGCCGCGCAGCCGGATCGCATCCTCGCGGCGCGCAGCGGCAGCCCGCTGGTGATCGGCCTGGGACTGGGCGAGAACTTCCTCGCCTCCGACCCGCTGGCGCTGCGCCAGGTCACCGACCGCTTCGTCTACCTGGAAGAGGGCGACATCGCTGAGATCCAGCGCGACAGCGTGCGGATCTGGGATGCCGACGGGCGCAGCGTGCAGCGCGACACCGTGCAGTTCCACGAGGGCGCCGAGGCGGCGGAGAAGGGCGAGTACCGCCACTTCATGCTCAAGGAAATCCACGAGCAGCCCAAGGTGGTGCAGCGCACCCTGGAAGGCCGCCTGGGCAGCGACCACGTGCTGGTGCAGGCCTTCGGTCCGCAGGCCGCCGAGCTGTTCGCCCGGGTGCGCAACGTGCAGATCGTCGCCTGCGGCACCAGCTTCCATGCCGGCATGGTCGCCCGCTACTGGCTGGAGGAGCTGACCGGCGTGCCCTGCCAGGTCGAGGTGGCCAGCGAGTTCCGCTACCGCAAGGTCGCCGTGCAGCCCGATTCGCTGTTCGTCACCATCTCGCAGTCCGGCGAGACCGCCGACACCCTGGCCGCACTGCGCAACGCCAAGTCGGCCGGCTACCTGGCCAGCCTGGCGATCTGCAACGTCGGCACCAGCTCGCTGGTGCGCGAATCCGACCTGGTGCTGCTGACCAACGCCGGCCCGGAGATCGGCGTGGCCTCGACCAAGGCCTTCACCACCCAGCTGGTCGGCCTGCTGCTGCTGACCCTGGCCCTCGGCCAGGTGCGCGGCACCCTCGCCGCCGGCGCCGAAGCCGAGCTGGTCGAGGCGCTGCGTCGCCTGCCGGGCAACCTGCAGGAGGCGCTGGCGATGGACAAGACCGTCGAGCAGGTCGCCGCGCTGTTCGCCGAGAAGAACCACACCCTGTTCCTCGGTCGCGGCGCGCAGTACCCGGTGGCCATGGAGGGGGCGCTGAAGCTCAAGGAGATCTCCTACATCCACGCCGAGGCCTACCCGGCCGGCGAGCTCAAGCACGGCCCGCTGGCGCTGGTCGACAGCGACATGCCGGTGGTCACCGTGGCGCCCAACAACGAGCTGCTGGAGAAGCTCAAGTCCAACCTGCAGGAAGTGCGCGCCCGCGGCGGCCAGCTGGTGGTGTTCGCCGACCGCGGCGCCGGCATGGAGGACGGCGAGGGCACCCACGTGGTGGCCATGCCGCCGATCCACGACCTGCTCGCGCCGATCCTCTACACCATCCCGCTGCAGCTGCTGTCCTACCACGTCGCCGTGCTCAAGGGCACCGACGTCGACCAGCCGCGCAACCTGGCCAAGAGCGTCACTGTGGAATAACCCCGCGCGACGCCCTTTCCCCCTGTGTGGGATGCAAATAAAGGTTCATCCGTATAAATAAAGTATCATCCGTATAAATAAAGTTTCATTCTGAGCCTGCATCCGCTATGTTGAGGTCATCGACACAGCGGGGCAGGCTTTCTCATGTCTGGAACATTCAAGGGGCTGACCCAGGCCCAGATCGATAGAAGGCTCAAGGACGGGCGTGGCCAAGGCCAGGGATCAGACTACAAGCCGTTCATCTACACCAGGGACGTGTCCTCGCTGGGTCGCTCCCACCGCCTGCCTGGCAGCAAGACCCGGCGTTTACACCATCTTCTATCCGATCTTGAACTGGCCATCTTCCTGACCTTGGATCGGTCTCCCCATGTCACCGATATCCGTGAACAGTTTCCGATGCGGGTCGAAGATACGGTGCGCATCGCCGAGGAGCTTGGCCTGCCCCACGGTTGTTACAAGGGTACCCCGCAGGTACTGACCAGCGACTTTCTGGTGGATTTCGAAGATCCTCAGCGCCCGAGCATCGCGATTCAGGCCAAGTACAGTACCGACCTGCAGAAGCCTGAAGTTATCGAGAGGCTTGAGCTTGAAAGGCGCTACTGGCAGGAAAAAGGTATTCCCTGGGTCATCGTCACGGAGCGCGAGGTATCCAAGGTGGCATTTGCCAATATCCAATGGCTCTATCCTGCCCATGCTGAAGGCGACATCGCTCAGGACGATCTCGCCCATTACCAGCAGCTGTTTCTGCTCGAGTTTCAGCGTCACCCAGACCGGAAGCTGACCGCTATTGCCCAAGGACTGGATACCTCCGGCCAGCTGGAGGCCGGTCAGGCGCTCTATTGGCTACGCCAGTTGCTGGCCCGGCACTGTTTCCTTTTCGATCTTGACACTCCTTACCGGGAGCTGAAGCCGAAAGACCTGGTTGCCAACTCTCATCAAATGCATCAGGAGCTGAGCAGTGTTGCCCGTTAATCAGGTGTTCCGGATGGGGGAACTGCGAAAGCGCCTGCTTTGGTCCGGTACCGAGCAGGCAATCTGGATCGATATCGATTCGGACACGGCGTTGCCCGAACCGATATCGATTGTAGAGCTGGAGCGTCTGATCATGGAGCGGGAGCTGGAGAGCATTGCCGATCCCTTCGAGGAAACAGTCCTACGGGAGGTTGAGGAAGGTTCCCTTGATCAGCAGAAGCGTGATGAAGCTTGGGGAATGCTGGCGGATTTTGTGCACGACCCCCAGCTTTTCGTGCGGCGCCCCAGAGGGCTCATTGTCAGAGGCATCATGGAGCGCCATGGTGTCACCAATCAGACGGTGTATAGGTTACTGAGGCGCTACTGGCAGCGAGGCATGTGCAGGAATGCCCTCTTGCCGGACTATGTCAACTCGGGCGCCCGTGGCAAGCGCAGAAAGCCGAACCAGGCCAAGCTGGGCAGGCCCAGAGTGGTGATGGAGGGGAAAGGGAGCAATGTCACGCCGGACATCGAGCGCATTTTTCGCCGGGTCATCGAGGAACGTTTGCTCAAGGAAAAACATCCGTCCATTCCTGATGCCTACGCCGCCGGGCTGAATCTGCTCCGTGCTGTTCTGACGGAGCTGCCGACCTCCGAACTGCCTACATTGGGGCAGTTCCGTTACTTCTATGGGCGCGAATATCACTTCACCGACACCTTGCCATGCAGGGTGTCCGCAGTGGATTTTGCCAAGGACTTCCGACCGCTCAGCAGTACATCGACGACCGAGGCACTGGGGCCCGGATACCGCTACCAGATCGATGCCACCATCGCCGATATCTATCTGGTTTCAGAACATGATCGCAGCCTTATCGTCGGCAGGCCTGTCGTTTACATGGTGATCGACGTGTTCAGCCGCATGGTCGTTGGTATGTACGTCGGATTCGAGGGACCTTCCTGGGTCAGTGCCATGGTGGCATTGGCCAACACGGTCGCCGACAAGGTTGAGTATTGCCGCCAGTATAGCGTGGAGATCGATGCCAGCGACTGGCCGGTCAAAGGCTTGCCGGATGTGGTGCTGGCCGATAAGGGCGAACTGAATGGCACCAAGGTGGAAGCATTTTCCCAAGCCTTCGGCGTTCGCATCGAGAATGCACCGGCCAGGCGAGGAGATGCCAAGGGGATCGTCGAGCGTTATTTCCGGACGGTGCAGGAGCGTTTCAAGCCCTATGCCAGCGGTGTGGTCGAGGACACCACCAGCCGGAAGCGGGGTGGCCACGACTACAGACTTGATGCCAGTCTGACCTTGCCCGAGTTCACCCAGATCATCATTGCCGGCATCCTCTACCACAACAACTTTCATACCTTGAGCAAATACGACAGAACCTCTGGTATGCCGGGCGATCTGCCAGCCATCCCGGTCATGCTGTGGAACTGGGGCTTGGCCAACTTGACCGGCCGGTTACGTACTGCGCCCGAGGAGCTGGTGCGGATAAATCTCTTGCCCCATGAGTCGGCCACGGTTTCGGAGCTGGGAATCAGGCTGTTCGGCTGCTTCTACACCTGCCAGGAAGCAATCAGGGAGGGTTGGTTTCACCGAGGCCAGGGGCGCCGGCCGACAGGGGTAACGGTCGCATACGATCCGCGTAGCGCCGACCACATCTACCTGCGGCCGTCCAATAGTCTCAAGGACTACTGGGTTTGCGATCTTGCCGACCGCAGTCGACGCTTCAGGGGGATGACCTTCTGGGATGTCTGGCTGCTGTCCAGAGAGGAACGGCGTAGCGATACCAACGCGGCGGCGGAAGCTTTGGTAGAGAGAGGCAATCTTCTGAAGCAGATCGAGTCCATCGTTGCCCAGGCAGAGGATGCCAGTCCGGTCAAAACGGGTATGACCACGAAGGATCTGGGAACCCAGATCCGCGAGAACAAGCAGCAGGAAAAGCGCCAGGAACGCCAGAAAACAGCATTCAAACCGGATAAAGCACAGCAGGAAAAGCCAGCCGAGGTGATCCCACTGCGGGGCGAGAAGCAGGAAGATTATGCCTTCCCAGATCTCAGTGACCTGATATTCAAGGAGGAAGAGGATGACTGAAGAATTCCAGCGCGGAGTCATTCCCCTGGCGCGTTACCAGGAGCAGCAGCTTCCCGAGTATCAGGACAATCCGCTCATCAGCGCATTGCCTCCGATTCCTGATCTGCAGGAGGTGGTCGATCTATTGCAGCAGCTTCCCGGTTTCGAGCCGCAGGAGGCGCTTCTGGATGGTCGGCTCAGGGCACATGCGATTGCCCGCCTGTTGCACGGCTTCTTCCAGCCGCTGAGCCATCACTTGGAGCTGGAGAGCAAGATCAGCCTGATGATCCGTCAAGGGTACATCGGTCGGAATCCGGCCAGCGGTGCCTGGTATGCGCACCTGCAGAATGGCTATCGCCGTGTCGAGGAGGAGGATCTGGATGCGGCGGTGTACCAGAGTGTCTCCTCTACGGCCAACAGCCTGTCGCTGTTCGGCTGCTCCGGTTGCGGCAAGACGCGCACGCTGGAGCGGATTCTGGGCATGTACCCCCAAGCTCTCCATCACCCTGATTACAACATCACCCAACTGGTCTACCTGAAGATCGACTGCCCAATTGACGGTGACTTGGATGAGCTGTGCCTGAGCTTCTTCAACGAAGTAGACAAGATCCTGGGTACCCACTACAGCCGTAGCCACGGACGCAAGAAGCTGGGTACCAAACGTCTGCTGGCATCCATGTGCCAGGTGGCCAATCTGCACACGCTCGGAGTGCTGATCATCGACGAGGTTCAGAACCTCAACGAGGCACGCTCCGGTGGTGCCGAAAAAATGCACAATTTCTTCGTGTCGCTGGTGAACACCATCGGTGTTCCGATCATTCAGGTCGGCACCCACCGGGCCAGCAAGTTCTTCCAGCGCACGTTCCGGGCTGCTCGGCGGGTCTCCGGGTTGGGCAGCATCCGCTGGGATAGGTTGCCTCGGGACGAGCATTGGAAGCGTCTGTTGAAGCGGCTTTGGAAGTATCAGTGGCTGCGAAATGCGGCGCCGCTGGATGATGAACTGGAGGCTACGATGTACGACCTCACCCAAGGGGTCATGGACATCGTCATCAAGCTGTTCGCGCTGGCGCAGATCCGGGCGATAGTGACAGGTGTCGAGTGCATTAAGCCGCTGTTGCTGCGCAGGGTTTTCGAGGACGAGTTCAAACCGGTCCATCCGATGCTGGCGGCCTTGCGGAGCGGTAGGCCCGAGCTGATCGCCAAATATGACGACCTGCTGATGCCAGAGATCGAGGGACGGTTGCTGACCCTGACTCGCTCTCTGGATAGCGTCCCCCAACCTAAACCACCGGCCCCTCCGGCTGATGACAAGGCAAAGCGGTTGGCCGCCCTGCTCGAAGGTATGGAAATCCCGAGGGACATCGCCATTCCCATGGCCGATGAATTGTTGGCGGAGAATCCGGACATCCCGCTGGCGGCCCTGATTCACAAGGCCACGGCCTACCTCGCGCAGGACGCTCCCAAGAGGCCCGGCATTTCCAGAGTTAAGCGGACGGAGTGGGGGTGCCTATCCGAGGAGGATCTGCGCCGACGTTATGCCGATGGGCCTGAAAGCGAGGCCTATGACAGATTCAAGCAGGCTGGCTTGATCCTCGATCTGCGGCCTCTGCTGAGAGCGAGCTGACATGTACTTCCCCAGGCTCTACCCGGACGAACTGCTTTACAGCGGTATTGCCCGGTGCCGGGTACATCTGGGGATAGGCAGCCACAAGACCTTGCTGCACATGCTTTTCGGTGACAGCAAGGTTGCCGCGATCACCGATCTGCCCACACACCTGACTGCGTTGGCGAACAACACGGGCTTGGATGCGGAAGGCATGATCCTGAATCACACGCTGTTCCCGCTCTATGCCCCTTTCATTCCGCCGGAGCGCCGTACCGATCTTTTTCAGGCCATGCTTGCTCCCGACCGGCCGACGATTGGTCTGTCTGGGGCCTCGACGGCCTTGGTCAAGTGGCCCGATTGGCTGCGTTACTGCCCGATCTGCTTTGAAGATATGGCTGCGCGCTACGGTGAACCCTACTGGCGGCGTAGCTGGCAGATTCAAGGGATAGATGCCTGTCCCGAGCATGGCTGTCAGCTCCTGAACTCACCTATCCCGTTCCGTCGAGCGCAGCGGCACGAGTTTCATACAGCCTCTCCACTGTTTCTGCCCCGTGATCTTCGCGTGAGTCCCGTGGGCGAAGAGGCTATCAGGCTCGCCAAGGCTGCTATGCAGCTGCTGGCGCTCGAAGAGGTGCAATCGCCTGGCTACGGACGCTGGACCAACCTGTACCGGTACCTGGCTACAGAGTGCGGCGCCAGGCGAGGCCGGCAGGTCAGGGCTGAAGTCATCTGGGAGAAGATCCTGGCATCCCATCAAAGGGATTGGCTTGCTGCGAACGGTCTGCTGACATCCGGAGAGCCTCCACCTTGGCTGTTGGCGATGTTCAGGAAGCATCGCAAGGGATTCAGTGCGCTGCAGCATCTGATCGTCTGGACCAGCCTGCGCCCTGGCCAGCATGCTGGCGAGCTGATCAGCGAGGCGAAGACTCGCCAGGTCGACCTTGCCTCCGAGCGGTCAGTGCAGCTGCTCCCTGCTGAGTTTGAGCAAAAGCAGCAGTACCGAGCCATTTGGCTGCAAGCACTGGCTAATCACGGTGGAGCCAAGGCAGCCAGGCAAGACGGAGCAGGGGCATGTTACGCCTGGCTCTATCGTCATGACCGACACTGGCTGATGGTTGCGAACCAGGTCAGGCAGCGCCGACAGGGCAACAACAGCCACATCGACTGGCGAGCGCGTGACATAAGGTTGGTGCGCCTGCTGATCCGGATTGGTAGAGGTAGCGAAGAAGACCTGGGCCTTCCGCGCAGGAGTCGCAACTGGTTCCTGCAGCAGCTACCCCATCGGGCATCAGTCGAGCACCGTCTCGATCAATTGCCTCTTTGCTGCACCTTCCTGGATCGCTATGCCGAGTCCGTCGGCGAGTATCAGATCCGTCGCCTGACTGCAGCGATGCTGAAGGATGTACAGACAGGCATAACGTCTAGGCGCTGGGAGCTGGAAAAGCGTTGTGGATTGGAAAAAAGCAGGGTGGCACCACTGACCACTGCGTTCATTCGATTGATAGGAAGATGGATTGAATAGGACAGTATTTCGTCAGATCCCGAACGGATCCAGGTTGCTGGCCGTTGGAAATTTTTTCAGGGCCAAGACTCCGGCGGCCCAGTGGCAGTTGGCGGCTCTCTTTGAGCGTAACGGTCAGCTGCAGCTGCAGCGGTTCGCACAGGAGATGTCGTGTGTCTTGGCCGTTGGTCGCGAGTTTCTTGGCGAAGAAGGGGCTCCTTATCGTCCCAGTGGTTTCAAGAAGACGGTGGTGCTTCCTGCAATAGATACCTGGCGGGAAAGGCAGTTGGGTGAGTGCCCACGTCTGGCCAGAAGGCTTGCTGCAAATCCTGAGATATCTGGACAGCGATGCTTTGTGTTCGAGGTCGATGGTCTGACCGTCTGGCTGCCGAAATTCGAGCTGGCACGAAAAATGTTCTTCCACGCAGCCTTCATCGTTCGTGCAGCCTTCGCACCGAATGGCTTGGACATGGCCTTCACGATCTACAGAGAGGGCGATGTTGTTCATATCCATACGCCCCCGAAGACGGGGGCCCCAAGTCAGCTTCTCAAAATCAAGGGATACAGAGACCATTTCAGTTGGCTGCTGCTGAATCAGGATGTGAGGCGATCCTTCGAGTCAATCTGGCAAAGCCTCAATCAAAGGCAAGAGCGGGTACTGCAAGAGTCGGCGTATGCCAGGTGGCAGTTCGACTTTCAGGCACCCACTTCCCTCGCGGGTACCACCATGGATGTGCGAGGCCCCTTTGATCCGGAAAGCAACGAATTGCTGGTCTGGGAGATCGAAAAGCTTCAGGGGCTCCGGTTTAGCCATCGCGGTGATATTTTTTTCCATCACCCTGCTCTCAAGTTACCCGTCAGGGGAGAGAACACAGGCTGTGTATCCGTGCCATCGGGAGCGAAAGAGTTGGAGGTGGATGCTGACGAAGAGCCGACTGCTGCCAAGGAGCAGAGGTTGATTCATCTGCCCGTTGAGGGAGTCACGTTTGATGCTCAGCTGCGCACCAAGATCGCCTACAACGGGGAGCGTGCCAACGGTCATGGCAAGAAGGTCGACGACGAGCAATGCCCGAGCAGAGAAAGCCAACTCTTCGGCGTGGCTGATCCTGTGAGCGAGGGCAGCATAGCGTCAGGAGAATTCCAACAATTGGGTGAGGGAGAGGGTGATGGGGACGAGCATGAACGGCTTGCAGATCGCTTCTCGCTGCTCCGAGAGATTCTTGAACAAATCACCCAAGAGTCTGGAGTTGCGCTGGTAGCACTGGAAGTGAGGCCTCTGCCGCCCGTTCCACGTTGCAGCTACCACATGATTGATCACGAAAAATCACGCTGCTATCTGCTGGCAAGGTTCAAGCTGCAAAACGGCGATCAACGCTACCTTCTAGAAATAGATACCTCAGACAACCGGAAGACCATGTCAACGCGGATCATGGGCTTCAAAGCAGGTGTTGAGGCAGGAAAATGCATAGACAGGATCTTGAGGGAGACAGTGAAAGGCTCGTTGCGTTGGCCAGGCACCATGGCGAAGTACTGTGAGCCTTTGCACTCTGTGCATCACCCGAAAGAAAGCTCATCTGGGGCCAACCATGCCCGGGTGTTCGACTGGAAGCAGCGGATACGCGCGGCCCTAGGCTGATTGCAGAATACACCGCAGTTCGGCTGCGATACATCTTGTCGCGCACTGCGTGCAGCCTCCCCGAAACTGCCCGGAGCCGTGCCAAGGCGATATAGGCCCCTTGGGAGTCGGCAAGACGCATCTGGCCATCGCACTGCGCTATCGGGCGGCGCAGTGCGGCATCAAGACCCGCTTCATCACTGCGGCCGACCTTGGTGCTGCAACTGGGCGCGGACCAGCGTAACCGTCCGGGCATCCCGGCTGGCTTGACCCCGCCAAGCTAAGAGATGGTGGCAGTTCGTGGATGCCGTTTCCCGGGTGCACGCGATCCGAGACCACGCGATCAAGCAGGAAAACGAGCACCTGGGCTTGCCTGACTGACCGCAGGCCGGCGACGACAAGGTGGAAAAGTTCGGCGTGTGGCTCTGGCGGCAACGATCCCGCGAAGGGCGGACGGTGCTTGAGCTGTTGAACGTAAGCGTGCGGGCAAACCGTCTTGCGCGACTATGCCGGATGCCACCTATGCGGCAGCAGCTCTGCAATCTCACTCGCCCGCTGCGTCGGCAACCGTGTCAGCACATCCTTGAGATAGGCATACGGATCGTGCCCATTATTACGGGCCGACTGGATCAAACTCATGCCCATAAATACCGATCAGACAGTAACTACGATCTTGCCGATCTGCTGATTGGCCTCAAGGAAACGGTGGGCTTCCTGGATGTCGCTAAGGGCAAATGTCTTGGCGATGATCGGGCGCAGTGCACCAGACTTCAGTCCTTGGAGAATAAAAGCTTTGGCACGCTCCAGGGCTTCTGGGTCGGCCACGATTTCTGCATAGAGATAGCCCTTCAGGGTTAGGCTTTTGCCCAGCACGGTAAACAGCGGGAAAGGCGTTGGCTCTGGGCTGAGTGCACCGTACTCCAACAAAATACCTCCACGGGCCATGCTTTGCGTTAGGGGCTCGAAGGAGGGGCCGCCAACTGGGTCGAATACAACACGAGCACCTTGCCCGGCAGTGATGGCCATCACTCGCTCTACGATGTCCTCTTCGTCGCTCACGATTACATGCGCCGCACCGGCATCCAGCAGGGCCTGTTTTTTCGCGCGGGTTCGTGTGATCGCAATCGATGTGGCTCCGACCATGCGAGCCATTTGGAAGGCTGCCAGACCGACACTGCTTGATGCTGCGGTGATAATCACAAAGTCACCTTGTTTCAACGTTGCTTGCTCGATTAGCGCCCCCCAGGCGGTGACGTACTGCATCCAGGACGCAGCAGCCTCTTCGAAGGACAGGCCCTCAGGGCTCTTTACCACCAGATGAGCCGGTACATTGGCCAGTTCGCCGTAGGTGCCCCAGCGAGCGATATCCAATGGAGGGATTAGAGCGACGGCATCGCCAACCTTTGTCTCGGTTACGTCGCTACCGACTGCGACCACGATGCCAGCGGCCTCATAGCCCAAGCGGCTCGGGAACTCGGCCTCCTGTAGATACGCATGGTTGCGAAACATCACTTCGGCACGGTTCAGGCCAATAGCTTTGACGCAAATCTGCACCTCGTTTGCTGCCGGCGCCGGCACGTCCAGATCTTCCAGCTTCAGAACGCTGGCGTCACCGTATTCATGAATTCTGACAATGCGTGCCATTACGGATACCTCGCTTTTGAATGGGCTTCGAAGTGCGCGGGGAAAAGTCTGCGGCTGCTCGAAGGGTGACGAAAATTTAGGTTCTTCGCGGGATCGTGGGGAAGAGTGGATTGACAGACAGGGAAACAGGTAAATTGGCAGTCGCCAAACACACCAACGCCTGCCCCCTGCTGTCATCGTGCATCCTATTGATCTTGCCGCTTTCTGGCCAGGCTACGACGTCGTAGCCTGCAGCCATTCCGCCGAAAACACCCTCACGCTGACCCTCGAACCCCGAGCGGCCGACTTGCCTCGCTGTGGTCGCTGTCAGCAGCCCAGCCCTCTGATCCATGACCGGCGCATTCGCCTCATTCGCGACCGGGATCAGTAGACCACTACACGGGCGACCTCGGCCACGGACAGGTTGACCGGTGGCAGCAGCTTCTTCAGCAGGGCAGCTTTTCGTTCAGCAGAGTAACGCGGCATTGCATGGCTCTTTCCGCCCCCGGGGTTCAGTTTGGGTGAATCCGATCAGGCGACAACTATCCTGACACCGGGGGCCGTAGCCGGCACCGCAGCGCGTCTCCACATCGAGATCCACCCGCAGGTGCCTTGCTTGGCTTAGAACTCCTGCACCGTCGGGCGCAGCACGATCTCGTTGATGTCGACATCGGCAGGCTGCTCGATGGCGAAGGCTATAGCGCGTGCCACCGACTCGGCAGGAATGGCCTGCTGGTAGAAGTCGACCACGAAATCGCGGCTGGCTTGGTGGGAGCTACCGAACTTGAGCTCGGAATCGACGGCACCCGGCTCGATGGTGGTGGTCCGAATACGACCGCCAACCTCATGGCGCAGCCCCTCGGAAATAGCGCGAACTGCGAACTTAGTGCCGCTGTAGACCGTACCGCCTGGGCTGAATACCTTCAGGCCGGCGACCGAGGCGATATTGATGAAATGACCGCTGTTTTGCTGTTGGAACACCGGCAGCGCGGCCGCAACCCCATACAGCAATCCCTTGATGTTGATGTCGATCATGCGGTCCCACTCGTCCACACGCCCCTCGCTCAGGGGCGCGATAGCCATCAGACCGGCGTTGTTGACCAGCACGTCGAGGCGGCCGAAGGTGTCCACCGCGCCCTGGATCAGCGCCTTGATATCATCCTGGGAGGTGACATCGGTCTGGTAGGCAACCGCCTGGCCACCTGCGGCCACCAGCTCCGTTACCAAGGCATCCAGTTTGTCCTTGCGACGCGCCGCCAGGACGACCCGAGCCCCGAGGGCCGCCAGATGGCGGGCCGTGGCTTCGCCCAAACCGCTGCTGGCTCCAGTGATGATCACCACTTTTCCGGAAATGTTGTTGCTCATGTTGCGAACCTCATCGTGACAGGCTGGATGGCACCGGGAGATGTTCCTAGCCTGCGAGCACAGTAGATCCACAGCGAATCTCAATAAATGGAAATTTTTGGATTAAGCTATTCCTAATTCAGGAATAGAAGGGGTAACCCATGCTCAATCGCATGGAGATGGTCAGGATCTTTTGCGCCGCAGCCGAGTCCGGCAGTTTTCGCGAAGCCGCCACACGGTTGGGCATTTCTCCGCAGGGGGTCACGCGCGCCGTTCAGGCGCTGGAAGCTGAGTTGGGCGAGCCGCTGTTCCACCGCAATACCCGGCAGGTGCACATCACCGCCTTTGGCCAGGGCTATGCGCAGGAAGCCCGCTCGGCCCTCGAGCACTTCGATGCACTGTTTCGCTCACACCGCAGTGAACCCGAGCTTTCAGGCCGTATCGGGATCACCGCACCGCAAACCATTGGCCGACACTACCTGATTCCGTTTCTGCAGCCGCTGATGGCGGCTCATCCGAACCTGCAGTTCCACTTGCGGTTGGAAGACCAGATGACTGACTCGGTGGAGGCTCAGATCGACATCGGTATCCGGGTTGGCTTGATACGCGACCGTCGCTACGTTGCGAAGGCACTGGCACCAGTTCCCATGCATGTGGTTGCCAGCCCGGAACTGATCAACCGGACCGGCGTGCCGCGCTCGACTCAGGCGCTGGACGCCTGTCCGGTGTCGGCGTTGATCGACCAACGCAATGGCAGACCCTGGCCGTGGCTGTTTGCCGACGGCCAGAGCTTCAGCCCCCGGCAACCGGTGCTGATCTGCGACGACGCCGATACCGAGTTGGAGGCAATTCTGTCCGGCGCGTGCTTTGGCCAGATCCCGTCCTACCTGGCCAGCCCCTTCGTCCGCAGCGGCAGGTTGATAAGGGTGCTGGACGACCTTGCCCCGCCACCCTGGGACTTGTTCATCTACCGCCCACAGCAGGGGCCCGTACCACGTCGAGTGCGCCTAGTGTTCGATCATCTGACTGACGCATTTCGGGACTCGCAACGTTTTCCTTGCGGCTGAGTTACAGCTGGAGTTGGATCAGCTCAATTGATGTTGGCCGCTTGGTGATCAGGCCGATACCTGTTCAAGGAATATCAGTTGCAACGGCTCTTGCAGCAGATCATCTGCCGTGGCGGCAAATCGCTGAAAGTAAGGCATCGAAAAATGCGCATCCAGCGCCGCCTGATCCCTGAAAGCCTCGCGCATGTAGAAAGTGCCCTGCTCGTCACGCTGCTCGAACAACACATAATCGAGATTGCCCGGCTCTGCGCGGGTCGGCTCTATCAGCGTCAGCAATTCTTCTTTCAATGCCTGTTCTTTGCCTGCCTTGGCCTTGAGCACGGCAATTGATACCAACACGTTACTGGACGTATTCATCGTCAACTCTCCAACATAAAAAACGGCAAGTGATGCCGCAGGCGGTTCAACGGGCCCGCAGGCGAGCCCGTCTGATGAGTGAAATCAGAAACCTTCGAGAACGATCTTGCCCCGGGCCTTGCCGCTCTCGATCAGCGCATGGGCACGACGCATGTTTGCCGCATTGATCGCACCAAAGTGCTCGCCCACGGTAGTTTGCAGAACACCTTGGTCAATCAGAGCGCTGACCCGATTGAGCAGGTGATACTGATTAATCATGTCCGGGGTTTCGTACAGCGAGCGGGTGAACATCAGCTCCCAATGCAATGACAGCGACTTTCGCTTGAGCGGCATCACATCGAGGGTTTCGGGATCGTCAATCACACCCAGACGCCCCTGTGGCTTGAGCACGTCGATCAGTTGTGCAAAGTGTTGTTCGGTGTGGGTTAGGCTGGCGACATAGTCGATCTCCGGCACACCGAGCGCTTGCAACTGTGCGAGCAGTGGCTGGCTGTGATCGATCACGTGATGCGCGCCCAACTGCCGCACCCAATCAGCGGTTTCCTGGCGTGAGGCGGTACCAATGACGGTAAGGCGGGTCAACTTTCGGGCCAGTTGCACCAGCATCGAACCGACGCCGCCAGCCGCTCCAGTGATCAACAGGCACTTGCCCTCCCCCGTACCCTCGACGACACCGAGCCGGTCAAACAACAATTCCCAGGCCGTGATCGAGGTCAATGGCAACGCTGCCGCATCGGCGGCACTCAATGAATGAGGCTTGTGCCCGACGATCCGCTCATCGACCAAATGGAATTCGCTGTAGCTGCCGGTGCGGGCAATCGAGCCGGCATAGAACACTTCATCGCCCGGCTGAAACAGCGTCACTTCAGCGCCGACCTCGCGGACAATGCCTGTGGCGTCCCAGCCGAGGATTTTCGGTTCTTTTGTGAAAGTTCCGGCGCGCACCTTGGTATCCACCGGATTCACTGATACCGCGCGAACTTCGACCAGCAGATCCCGAGGGCCAGGCGTGGGCCGCGGGAGACTGATGTCGATCAATGCTTGTGGGTTGTCGATGGGCAACGCGTGCTGGGTAAAGCTGATGGCTTTCATGGAGACTCGCTGTCGAAGGGTTGATGCATTCACTTGCGGCAATCTTCGACTTCCCATGGACAAAGAAAAACAAGCAGAATGCGCCAACACTTTCACTTCAGGAGTGAAAATGATCCGCATCGATGATCTTGGTTTATTCATCCGCAGCGCCGCGCTGGGCAGTTTCACCGCAGCGGCGCTGGAGGCTGATCTGCTGCCTGGTCAGGTCGCTGCCGCCATCAAACGTCTGGAACGCGAACTGGACGTGCGCCTATTCGCCCGTACGACGCGCAGCCTGCGATTGACTGCCGAGGGCGAGCAATATCTGCCCACCGCCCACTCAGTGCTAGAGACCCTGCAGCAAGGCAAGGAAAACCTGCGGGGTGAGAACACCACGCTGCGGGGCGTGCTGCAAGTGACAGCGCCGTCCGATCTGGGGCGCAACATACTGCTGCCGTGGCTGACGCTGTTCCGCCGTCAGCATCCTGAATTGACGTTGCGTTTTTTCCTGTCGGACCAGATGGCCAATCTGTTTCGCGACCCGGTGGACGTGGCGATTCGCTACGGTCCAAATGAAGACGCCAACTACGTGGCACTGCCGCTTGCACCTCGGAACCAGCGGGTGCTGGTTGCCTCGCCGGAGTATGTGCAACGCTGCGGTTCTCCCCAAACACCGGATGACTTGAGCAAGCATTCCTGCCTGCTCTATCTGCAAAATGGCCGGGTCTACGACAAGTGGAACCTGGGCGGGCAAACCGTGCAGGTTTCGGGACCGTTGTTCAGCGATGACGCTGATGTCGTGCGGCGCTGGTCATTGGAGGGTGAAGGTATCGCCTACAAATCCTGGCTGGATGTCAGTGCAGATATCGCCGCAGAGCGTCTGCTTGTGCTGCTGCCGGATTATCCTGGCGAAGCGTCACCGTTGAGTCTGGTGTGCCCGCATCGCAAGCAGATCAGCCCTGCGGTTTCTCAGCTTCACACGTGGCTGAGTAGCCAGTTTTCTGCTCTGGAGACTCGCGCCGCCGTACATCCAGCTCCTCGCACGGCGCAGTCGGAACGTCCGGTAACCCCTGTAAGGTCTCTCGGCTGCTCTCGCCGAGGATGACCACTACACTGCGCTTTTTGCTGTCGCCGGGTCAGGCCAGCGACATCTCGAATGCTCAGGCACTCCTGGATCAGGTTCGCATCCCCGGAAAGCAAGGCCGGCCTCGCAAGCGCTGCCGCTGGTTGCTGGCAGACAAGGGCTACGATGCCGAGCACTTGCGCCAGTACTGCGACCGTTACCGGATACAGCCTGTGACTCCGCTGAGAACCATGAAGCGCAAGCCCAAACCGGGACTACCACGGCTGTTCGACCGCCCGAAATACCGGCAGCGCAACATCATCGAGCGGATGTTCGGCTGGCTGAAGGAGAGCCGCAGGATCGGCACTCGCTACGACAAGCTGGCAAGAAGCTTTGCCGCAATGGTCACGCTGGCTTGCACGCTGCGGTGCCTACGGCAGTACTTTTCGTACAGAACCTAGATCTTTTCTTGCAGCACTTTGAAAAAGGCATCGATATTTTCGTCGTGGCGTTTGTAATAGGTCCAAGGGCCTATCCGCTGCGAGGTTACCAGGTGCGCGCGCTGCAGGGATGTGAGGTAAAGCGATGTAGTGGACTGCGAAAGGCCGGTGCGCTCCTGGATGATGCTGACGCACACGCCTACTGTTTCCGGGTCGACTTCCTGCTCGGGAAAGTTCGTCCTGGGATCCTTGAGCCAATTGAGGATGTCAAGGCGCATCGGGTTCGCCAAGGCTTTCAGGGCTTCGTTGATGTCAATGTTCATAAGGTTTTCGATACCTATTTTTCGCGATATTACGATATCTTCCTCGTTCGCACGGAAAATTGGAAGGCATCGACGTGACCTCTGCGGTCCGTTTGTCGCGAGGCAAGATGATTCCTGATTGCAGTCCCATTGCCCTGTCAGCTCAGTTTGCCAGACACCTGTGCGCCGAAGTGCGGAACGATGTGCGTGCCGAGCTCTTCGATAACGTCGACTGCTGAGCGTTTGCCATACTTCAGGTTAAGGATGACATGGTCAACGCCGATTTCCTGGAGCTTCTCCAGCAAGGTTCGCAGGTGGTCACGCCCCAGGCGAAATCCTAGGTGAATGGGGGAGGGTGGTGTGGACGGGCGTGCATCGAGGTCGATGTAAAGCGACTGTATGAACGGCTTGTAGACCGGGCCGCACTCGGTCATGACCTGTTGTCTCCAGTCATCCACGATCATCCGCTGTATTTTCGGAGGACGTGGATAGTTGATCCATCCGTGGCTTTCGCGCGCGATCCAATCCAACGACTGGCGACTGTGGCCGGTCACGAAAAGTGGGATTTGACGAGTCGTGGGCTTGGGGATGAGGTCAGCCCCCAGCAATTCACCGCCATTCCAGCGAATGGGCTCGAAGTAGGTGCTATGGGTCTGGCGTATCACTTCGCAGCGTTCTCGAAAGACCTCGGCACGCTTTTCGGGATTAACGTTGAATGCGGGGAACTCCACCGGACGGTCGCCCGAAGCCACCCCTAGAAGCAAGCGGCCGTCGCTCAACTGATCGACGCTCGCCGCGGCCTTTGCCGTGTGCAAGGGATTACGCAAAGTAAGGGCGATGGAGGCGGTACCTAGTGCGATTTTTGTTGTATGGGCTGCCATGTAGCCCAGATACACCCAGGGGTCGAAAACCTGGCCGACATCGCCGAAGCTTGGGTCCCTGAGTGGGACGTCGCGAAACCAGAGCGCCGAAAAACCAAGTGCCTCTGCACGTTTGGCCAGCGCGACCTGATCTAGCATGCTCGGTGTATCACCTTCGAAAGCCTCCAGGGGAAAGAACAGCCCAAGGCTTAGATGACCCTGCCTGAAGGTTCGTTTGAATCCCCTATGCTCTTGGTAGGGGATCGTGCTCGGTTGGTACATGCTTAACTTCCTCGGTCAGCAAACGCTGAGCCACGCCCCTGAGTTATGGGGCGTGGCTCTGAGCGTTTAGGATTTATAAGTCGGGTAGTCGGTGTAGCCCTTATCGGTACCGCCGTACATGCTGCTTGGATCAACTGGGTTAAGCGGCCAGTTGTTGGCGATACGAGCGGGCAGGTCGGGGTTCGCAATGAAGGGGCGGCCAAAAGCGATCAGGTCGCCCCAGCCAGCTTTTATCACGCGATTTCCTCGTTCAGCGGTGTACTTGCCGGCATAGATAATCTTGCCGCTGAAGGTCTTACGAACAGCTTCCCGGAACGTCTCAGGCAACTCGGGTGCGTTTTCCCAATCGGCTTCGGCGAGCGACAGGTAGGCAATGCCCACTTCCTCGAGGATCTTCACTGCCTCGATGTAGGTTTGATGAGGATCTTCTTCGACCAGACCAAGGTAGACGCGGTCTTCGTCTGTGGTCGCGAACAGCGGGGCGAAGCGAACGCCAACGCGCTCCTTGCCGACAACACCAGCAACGGCGAGGGTGATTTCGCGCAGGAAGCGAAGACGGTTCTGCAGCGAACCGCCATATTCATCATCACGCTGGTTGGTATGGGCCGAAATGAACTGGTTTACCAGGTACCCGTTCGCGCAGTGAAGCTCCACCCCGTCAAAACCTGCGTCCAAAGCATTTCGGGCTGCTTGGGCGTAGAGCTCAACCAGTTCCTTCACCTCCTTGGTGGACAGGGCTCGTGGGGTCGATGGGTCGGCCAGTGCACCCGTGCCGGGGCCCGTTTCGATGAACACCTTGACGTTGTCCGCGCGGATGGCTGATGGCGCGACGGGCGCTTCACCACCGGGTTGCAGCGATGTGTGCGACACGCGGCCGACATGCCAAAGTTGAGCAAAGATCACACCCCCTTCGGCGTGAACGGCGTCGGTGATTTTGCGCCAGCCTTCAATCTGCTCGGTGCTGTGAATACCAGGAGTCCAGGCGTAGCCCTGTCCACGAGGCTCGATCTGGGTGCCTTCGGTCACCATGAATCCCGCGCCAGTACGCTGGCGGTAATAGGTGGCCATGAGATCGTTCGGAATGTTGCCAGGCTGGGAGCTACGCGAACGGGTCAGCGGTGGCAAAACGATTCGGTTCTTGAGGCTGTAGGGCCCCAGTTGTACGGTTGTGAAGAGCGCGGACTGTATCATTTCGCTTACCTGCATATCTAGAAATATCGATGCATTAAGTTAAATCGATGCGGCTCCACGGGATCAGAACAACCCGAGAGGCGCTTCGTTGAGGCTGACGTAGATATTCCCCCGCCAGCGGCAAACCCTCACCAACATCCCGGAGCTGCTGTCGGGGGGAGGGGGCGTAGTTCGAACGAGTATCGCTGTACTTCTGCATTTGGGCACATCCTGAGGCACGTGGGGTGGCTTCGAGTTGAGACTATTCGTGAGTTCGATATATGTCAATATCTAGTTTTACCTTTCTCAGCCCGTATGTGTGACGCCACCATGCGATCCCGCGCGCGGCATGGGAAACTTCTGCCTGACGTGATAGGTGATCGGTGTTCGAGTAGAAGCACCCAGGTCGAAACCATCCGCTACTACGAGCGGGAGGGGCTACTCGCTTCGCCCGCCCGGAGCGACGGCAACTTTCGCATCTACAGCAAAGCGCATGTCGAAAGGCTGTCCTTCATTCGCCGTTGCCGCATGCTGGACATGACACACGCCGAGATTCGGGGACTGCTCCACTTCAAGGATGCTCCCAGCGTGCGGATTCCACGCCATTCGGACACTCAGCCCACGCTGATCCGGACACCTGTTCCACGCTCATTCGGACAGGCAGTCGGAGCGCAGCGACGCAGGGGTGGCATTGTTAGTCCGAGCTGCCTGGCGGCGTCAATTTCCTCGTCTGCTTGCGCATCGATTCGCCCTTGAGCTGGATCCGATAGGCGTTGTGCACCAGGCGGTCGAGGATGGCGTCGGCCAAGGTCGGATCACCGATCAGGTCGTGCCAGTTTTCCACCGGCATCTGGCTGGTCACCAGCGTCGAGCGCTGGCCATAGCGGTCGTCCAGCAGCTCCAGCATGTCGCGCCGCTGCTCGGCGGTGAGCGGGGCCAGGCCCCAGTCATCGAGGATCAGCAGGTCGGTCTTGGCATAGCTGCCCATCAGCTTGGCGAAGCGCCCATCGCCGTGGGACATGCCCAGCTCCTCCAGCAGCCGCGGCAGGCGCAGGTAACGCACGCTGTAGCCGTCCCGGCAGGCTTTGTGCGCCAGGGCGCAGGCCAGCCAGGTCTTGCCCACACCGGTGGGGCCGCCGATGATCAGGTTGAGGCCGTCGCGCAGCCATTGGCCGCTGCTCAGCTGGAGGATCAGCGCCTTGTCCAGCCCGCGCGGGGCGCGGTAGTCGATGTCCTCGATGCAAGCCGAGTGGCGTAACCGGGCAAGGCGCAGGCGGCTGCTCAGGCGTTTGTCTTCGCGCTCGGTCAGTTCGCGGTCGACCAGCAGGCCGAGACGCTCCTCGAAACTCAGGCTGTCGATGTCGGGGGTCTTCATCTGCTCGCTCAGGGCCTTGAGCATGCCGTTCAGGCGCAGGGTCTGGAGCTTGTCCAGGGTCGGGTGGTGCAGCATGGTGGGTGTCCTCGGGATCAGTGGTAGTAGCCGGGGCCGCGCAGGTTGGCGTGGTCGTCCGGCAGCAGCGGCAGGTTCGGCTGGGCCAGCGGCAGGCGCTCGAGGCCCTGGCGCAGGATCGATTCGAGGTTCCTGTAGCTACAGGCGCCGAGGCCGAGTGCGCGCTGGCAAGCCGCTTCCAGGCACTCCTCGCCATGCGTCTTGCCCAGGCGCAGGATGCCCAGGCAGGCCCGGTAGCCGTGGGTCGGATGGATGCGCCGCTCGAGGATGTGGCGGATCACGTCGGTCGTATGGGGGCCGGTCTGTTCCGCCCAGCGCACCAGGCGCTGCGGCGTCCACTCGGCATGCTCGCGATGGTTGCGCGGCATGTGCTCGGTCTGGGTGCTGTGCCGACCTTTCTGCGGGGAGCGCACATGGCTGGCGACCCGCTGGTTGCCGTGGAAGCACTCCACGGTGCGCGCCGTCAGGCGCACCTCCAGTTGCTGCTTCACCAGCTGATAGGGCACCGAGTAGTAATGCCCGTCGACCTCGACGTGGTAGTCGATATGCACCCGGGCCTTCTTCCACTCGGCATAGACGTAGGGCTGCTCCGGCAGCGGGCGCAGGGCCGGGCGATCCAGGGTCTCGAAGGCCGACTGTCGGGAGCCCGGCAGCTTCCTGAACGGTCGCCGGTTGAGCCGCTCCAGCAGCACGCCGATGGCCGTGTTGAGTTCGTCCAGCGAGAAGAACTGGCGGTTCCTCAGCGCGGCGAGGATCCAGCGTTCCACCACCTGCACGCCGACTTCGGCCTTGGCCTTGTCGCGCGGCTTGCGGGCCCGCGCCGGTACCACCGCCACCCCGTAGTGCCCGGCCAGGTCGCGGTAGCTGGGGTTGATGTCCGGCTCGTAGCGATGGGCCTTGCTCACCGCGCTGCGCAGATTGTCCGGCACCACGATCTCCGGTACCCCGCCGAGGAAGGCGAAGCAGCGGGCGTGCGAGCCCAGCCAGTCCGGCAACTGCTGCGACCAGGTGGCTTCGGCGAAGGTGTAGCTGGATGCGCCGAGCACCGCGACGAAGATCTGCGCCTGACGGATCTCGCCGCTGTGGCGGTCGATCACCGGCACCGTCTGCCCGGCGTAGTCGACGAACAGCTTCTCGCCGACGCGATGTTCCTGGCGCATCACCACGTCCAGCTTGCCGGCCCAGGCCCGGTAATGCTCGCAGAACCAGCTGTACTGGAAGCCCTGCGGCTGGCTCAGCCGATACTCCTGCCAGAGCAGTGCCAGGGTCACGCCGGGCCGGCGCAGCTCGGCATGCACCCATGCCCAGTCGGGCAGTGGCCGCTGCTCGCTGGGCACCACGGGTGCCGGTGGAAACAGCTGACGCTCCAGCTCCGCATCGGACAACGTGGTGGGCCAGGTGAGGCCGCTGGCGGCAAAGCGACTGAGGTAGTCACCGGCACTGCTGTGGCCGATGACCAGGCTGCGGGCGATCTTGCGGACGGACAGGCCGCAGTCGAACTTGAGGCGCAGCACCTCGCGGATTTTACGCATGGATAGACGCTCCACGACGACCTCTTCGCTTCGAAAAAGAGGCCGATGATAGTGAAGAAGTCCTGCGTTGCTGCCTGTCGGGAAGTGTCCGGATGGCCGTGGAATCGGTGTCCGGATGCTCGTGGAACGAGTGTCCGGATCAGCGTGGAATCACTGTCCGGATGTGCGTGGAATGGGTGTCCGAGTCAGCGTGGAATCCGCACCGTAGCCGATGAGGTGAAGGCCTGGCAGTCACGCCCGCTCGACGCGGTCTATCCCATCGTCTACCTCGACTGCATCCACACCAAGGTGCGCGAGGGTGCCGTGCGGGTGAAGGCGGTTTACCTAGCGCTGGGCATCAACCTGGCTGGCGAGAAGGAAATCCTCGGCCTGTGGATCGCCCAGAGCGAGGGAGCCAAGTTCTGGTTGCAAGTAGTGACCGAGTTGCGCAACCGTGGCGTGCAGGACATCTTCGTTGCCTGCGTGGATGGCCTGAAGGGCTTCCCCGAGGCTATTGAGGCGGTATTCCCGCACACCAGCGTGCAACTGTGCATCGTGCACATGGTCAGGCACAGTCTGAACTACGTGTCCTGGAAACGGCGCGCCGAGGTAGCGGCTGACCTGAAGCGGATTTACCAATCCAGCACGGCGGACGAGGCTGAACTGCGCCTTGGCGAGTTCGAGGCCAAGTGGGATGACGACTACCTACCGATTGGCCAGTCCTGGCGGCGCAACTGGGCTCGGATCACGCCGTTCTTCGACTTCCCGCCGGAGATCCGCAAGGGCCTTCGGCGGCGGTGTCGGGAAGGTGTGTTGGCCGGACGGATACTGTTGAACTACGTTGTCTGGGGCAACGGAAGTGTTTCGGCCCGACTCTGGAACGCGATCCGCAGCGACGACTGGGCAATTCCGCACGTTGGCCTGAGCAGCCTCGGGGAAATCGTCGGCTGGGCGCGCCCAGACGAGTTTCCGCCAAGGAACATGCAGACGAGCAAGGGGCTGCGGGCACTCGGCTACAACGTGAGGATCGGTGTTTGATCGAGGCGCCTGTGGCACACGCAGGCTGACGAGCCAGGCGCTGTCCATGGCCTGATCAGGCCGCCCCGCTGCGCCTTGCCTGAGCAGTTGACCTGCATCAATGGGGCGGGAGATCGCTGTACATTGACTCTTAATGTTTGTCCTGGTAAGCGCAATATCTTGCAAAGTCTTGTAAGGATTTCCTTGGCCGGAACCGCAAAGCGACGCGATTGGAGAGGGTGAGATGAAAGCGCACCTACAGGTGATTTTCACGCTCGATGAATTGGCTGCGTACTTGAAAGTCGGCAAGCGGACGCTTTATCGGCTCGCGCGCACGGGGAAATTCCGGCTTTCAAGGTGGGCGGGACGTGGCGGTTTCGTCAAAGTGAAATCGATCAGTGGATCAATGATCAGACCCGAGCCGGAGCAAAGAAGGAGGTGATGCGCAAGCGTGAACAGCAGAAGTCATCCGAGCAGCCCGTGTCGCCTGGGCGCACTGCCCGTCGCAGCAGGCAAAGGCTTGAGTAACTCGTTTTTCAATTTTTCTGGAGGTATGACATGGACATCGATTTCAAGAAGTTGGCTCCCTGGAACTGGTTCAAGAACGAGCAGCAAGAGCAGCAGACCGCCTCTTCCCTGCCGGTGCAGCGCAATGACCTGCCAGCGGCGAGCGGGCCAGTCAGCCCGATCCTGCAACTGCATCGCGAGATCGACCGGCTGTTCGATGACGCATTCCGGGGCTTCGGTTTTCCGGCGCTGGCCATGCCGCGGCTGCCATCCGATTGGTCGGGCATGCTGAAGCCGGCCCTGGATATCCAGGAAACCGACAAGCAGTACAAGATTGCCCTGGAAGTGCCCGGTGTCGAGGAAAAGGACATCCAGATCACCCTCGACAACGACGTGCTGGTGGTGCGTGGCGAGAAGCGCCAGGAACAGGAGAAGAAGGAAGGTGGCTTCCACCGTGTGGAGCGCTCCTACGGCAGCTTTCAGCGCGCCTTGAACCTGCCTGACGACGCCAACCAGGATTCGATCAAGGCATCGTTCAAGAACGGGGTGCTCACGGTCACGATCGACAAGCGCGAGGTCAGCGCGCCGAAGCAGGGACGTTCGATCCCGATCAACAGCTGACGTCGCCGGCTCGTTCGTCACAAGAAAAACCCGGTACGAGACGAGGTGTCGCGGCTCGAGATGCCTCGTCGCCTCAACTTTCTCAGGAGCATCAGCATGGCCAGAAAACAATGCCAGGTCTGTGGCCAACCCGCCACCGTGCGGGTGGAAGCCAATCTCAACGGTCGTCACAGCACCATGCTGTTGTGTGACGACCATTACCGCCAACTGGTGCGCCAGCAAAAGCGCACCGTCTCGCCGCTGGAAGCCTTGTTCGGCTCGCGCAGCGGCCTGTTCGAGGACTTCCTCGGCAGTGATTTCTTCCGCATCGGCGACGACGCGACGCCCGTTGCCGCCGATACCGATGACGTGGTCGATGCCTCGTTCGGCGAGCCCGCCGCCGCAGGTTCGGGTGCGCCGCGCCGTCGCGGCAGTGGTTTGGCCAGCCGCATCAGCGAACAGTCGGAAGCCCTGCTGCAGGAGGCCGCCAAACACGCTGCCGAATTTGGCCGCTCCGAGGTGGATACCGAACATCTGCTGCTGGCGCTGGCCGACAGCGACGTGGTCAAGACCATCCTGGGTCAGTTCAAGATCAAGGTCGATGACCTCAAGCGGCAGATCGAGTCCGAGGCCAAGCGCGGAGACAAGCCATTCGAGGGCGAGATCGGCGTGTCGCCCCGCGTGAAGGATGCGCTCAGCCGCGCCTTCGTGGCCTCCAATGAACTCGGCCATTCCTATGTCGGTCCGGAGCACTTCCTGGTCGGTCTGGCCGAGGAAGGCGAAGGTCTGGCCGCCAACCTGCTACGCCGCTACGGCCTGACGCCGCAGGCGCTGCGCCAACAGGTCAGCAAGGTGGTCGGCAAAGGCGCCGAGGATGGCCGCGCCGAGACGCCGACCAACACGCCAGAACTCGACAAGTACTCGCGCGACCTGACCAAGATGGCGCGCGACGGCAAGCTCGACCCGGTGATCGGCCGCGCGCAGGAGATCGAGACCACCATCGAGGTGCTGGCCCGGCGCAAGAAGAACAACCCGGTGCTGATCGGCGAGCCGGGCGTGGGCAAGACCGCCATCGTCGAGGGGCTGGCGCAGCGCATGGTGGCGGGCGAAGTGCCCGAGACGTTGCGCGACAAGCGCCTGGTGGAACTCAACATCAACGCAATGGTGGCTGGCGCCAAGTACCGGGGCGAGTTCGAGGAGCGCGTGCAGAAGGTGCTGAAGGAAATCTCCGAGCACCAGGGTGAGCTGATTCTGTTCATCGACGAGGTGCACACCATCGTCGGTGCCGGCCAGGGTGGTGGCGAAGGCGGGCTGGACGTGGCAAACGTGTTCAAGCCGATGATGGCGCGCGGCGAACTCAACCTGATCGGCGCCACCACGCTCAATGAGTACCAGAAGTACATCGAGAAGGATGCCGCGCTGGAGCGGCGCTTCCAGCCGGTGACGGTGCCCGAGCCGACGGTAGCGCAGACCATCATGATTCTGCGCGGCCTGCGCGACACCTTCGAGGCGCACCACAAGGTCAGCATCTCCGAGGACGCGATCATCGCGGCGGCTGAGTTGTCCGACCGCTACATCACCGCCCGCTTCCTGCCCGACAAGGCCATCGACCTGCTCGACCAGGCGGCCGCGCGCGTGAAGCTGTCGGCCACGGCCCGGCCGGTGGCCGTGCAGGAGCTGGAGTCCGAACTGCACCAGCTGCGGCGTGAACAGGATTACGTGGCCGCGCGCAAGCAGTACGACAAGGCCGCCGAGCTCGGCAAGCGCATCGAGGCCAAGGAGGCCGAGCTCAAGAAGCTGATCGAGGACTGGGAGCGGGAGCGGGCCTCCGGCAGTGCCGAAGTCAAGGCGGAACACGTGGCCCAGATCGTTTCGCGCCTGACCGGCATCCCGGTCAACGAGTTGACGGTGGAAGAGCGCGAAAAGCTGCTGCACCTGGAACAACGGCTGCACGAGCGCCTGGTGGGACAAGACGAGGCGGTCCGTGCCGTGGCCGATGCCGTGCGGCTGTCTCGCGCCGGCCTGCGCGAAGGCAGCAAACCGGTGGCTACCTTCCTGTTCCTGGGCCCGACCGGGGTGGGCAAGACCGAGCTCGCCAAGGCATTGGCCGAATCGATCTACGGCGATGAGCACGCCCTGTTGCGCATCGACATGTCGGAATATGGTGAACGCCACACCGTGGCGCGGCTGGTGGGCGCGCCTCCGGGCTATGTCGGTTACGACGAAGGCGGTCAGCTCACCGAGAAGGTGCGGCGCAAGCCCTACAGTGTGCTGCTGCTCGACGAGATCGAGAAGGCACACCCCGACGTCTACAACATCCTGCTGCAGGTGTTCGATGACGGCCGCCTCACCGACGGCAAGGGCCGGGTGGTGGATTTCACCAACACCATCATCATCGCCACGTCCAACCTGGGTTCGGACATCATCCAGCGACGGCTGAAGGCGCGCGGGGCGGCCGGCGAGGAGTACGAAAAGACCAAGGCCGAGGTGATGGACGTGCTGCGCGGCCACTTCCGGCCCGAGTTCCTCAACCGCATCGACGAGATCATCGTCTTCCATGCGCTGGGCAAGGAGGAGATCCGCCACATCGTTGGCCTGCAGCTCGATCGCGTGGCGCGCAGCGCCGCCAGTCAGGGCGTGACGCTCACCTTCGATCAGACTTTGATCGACCATTTCGCGGAAGAAGGCTACAAGCCGGAGTTCGGTGCGCGTGAACTCAAGCGCCTGATCCGCAGCGAGCTGGAAACCGCGCTGGCACGCGAGATGCTCGGCGGCGGAATCGGCAAGGGCGATCACGCCAGCGCACGCTGGGACGACAAGGCCGAACGCGTGGTGTTCGAACGCCATGAGTCACCGCAGACTCCGGCCGAGCCAGAGCAGCCGGATGCCGCGAAGGCGGCCGAGGCGCCGCATGGCGACGCGGGTAAGGGCTCTCGCAAGAAGAAGTCGGCGAGCGACGCGTCTTAATGTTGGGAGAGGCTGCCGTGTCCGATCCCATCGGCCTGGCATGGGCAGCCTCCCTGGCCTCGATCGCGGTGGCGGTCGTGGCCGCGGGTCACGCGGTCGTCTACAAGCGTGATCCGCGGTCGGCCACGCCGTGGGGGCTGCTCATCAGCGGCGGCACTGCCCTCCCGCTCGCTGGCCATCCGTTTGCGTGACGGCGCGGCCCGTCTGTTCACCTGATCCTCTGGCGACTCGACTTTCGAGGAACACGGCCCATGGAAAAAAAGAATCAATGGAATACCGGCTACTGGATCGTTGCCCTCCTGCTGTTGTTGAGTTTGCAGAGCTACTGGCAGACGGCGAAAACCGTCGAGCCGGTGCCCTACAGCGAGTTCGAGAAGGCGCTGGCCGAGGGTCGCGTGGCCGAAGTGCTGGTGTCGGATCGTACGGTGACCGGGCGCCTGAAGTCGCCGGACAGCCGGGGCAAGACGACGATCGTGGCAACGAGGGTCGAACCCGATCTTGCCGATCGCCTGTCGAAGTACGACGTGCCCTATGCCCGCGTGTTGGAGAGCACCTGGCTGCGCGATGTGCTGTCGTGGATCCTGCCAGCGGTAGCCTTCTTTGGCGTCTGGTTCTTCCTGTTCCGCCGCTTCGCCGAGAAGCAGGGCATGGGCGGGTTTCTCAACATCGGTAAGAGCCGCGCCAAGGTGTTCGTGGAAAAGAACACCGGTGTGACGTTCGCCGATGTCGCGGGGGTGGATGAGGCCAAGGCGGAGCTGGTCGAGATCGTCGATTTCCTGAAGAATCCGCAGGACTATGGCCGTCTCGGCGCGCGCATCCCCAAGGGTGTGCTGCTGGTGGGGCCGCCCGGCACCGGCAAGACGCTGCTGGCCAAGGCCGTCGCGGGTGAAGCCGGGGTGCCGTTCTTCTCAATCTCCGGCTCGGAGTTCGTCGAGATGTTCGTCGGCGTGGGTGCGGCGCGCGTGCGCGACCTGTTCGAGCAGGCCCGCGTGCAGGCGCCGGCCATCATCTTCATCGACGAACTCGACGCACTGGGCCGCGCGCGCGGCGCCGGCGGGCCCATCGGCGGCCACGACGAGCGCGAGCAGACCCTCAACCAGCTGCTCACCGAAATGGACGGCTTCGACAGCTCGGTGGGGCTCATCATCCTGGCCGCCACCAACCGGCCCGAAATCCTCGACCAGGCGCTGCTGCGCGCCGGCCGCTTCGACCGTCAGGTGCTGGTGGACCGGCCCGACAAGAAGGGGCGGCTGGATATCCTGAAAGTCCATGTGAAGAAGGTGACGTTGGCGCCGGCAGTCGATCTCGAACAGGTGGCGGGGCTGACCACGGGCTTTTCCGGCGCGGACCTCGCCAATCTGGTCAACGAAGCCGCGCTGGCCGCGACCCGGCGCAAAGCGTCCGCCGTGGAATTGCAGGACTTCACCGCCGCCATCGAGCGCATCGTGGCGGGCCTGGAAAAGAGGAACCGCGTGCTCAATCCCAAGGAACGGGAAACCGTGGCCTATCACGAAATGGGCCATGCGCTGGTGGCGCTGGCGCTGCCCGGCACCGACCCGGTACACAAAATCTCGATCATCCCGCGCGGCATCGGGGCGCTCGGCTACACGCTGCAGCGCCCCACCGAAGACCGCTTCCTGATGACGCGCGCCGACCTGGAACACAAGATCGCCGTGCTGCTGGGCGGGCGTGCCGCCGAAAAGCTGGTGTTCGGCGAACTCTCTACCGGGGCGGCGGACGATCTGGCGCGGGCCACCGACATTGCCCGCGACATGATCACCCGCTTTGGCATGGACGAAGGTCTGGGCTACATCGCCTTCGAGGCGCAGCGGCCACGCTTTCTCGACGCACCGGAACTGGCCCACGGCGGCTGCCGGGTGGCCGAATCGACCCAGACGCGCATCGATCAGGCCATCCGAGACATCGTGATGGGCGTGTTCGAGCGCGCCTACCGGATTCTCGACACCAACCGCACGGTGCTGGAGCGCTGTGCGCGCGAGCTGCTGGCGCGGGAGACGCTCGACGAGAACGACATCCGTCAATTGACCCAAGGACTTGTTCATGACGAAAAAGTAGTAGACGCCATTCAGGGTAAGCCGACAGCTCTGAACGGTGTGCCATCTAGTTCGTTGGCATTGTGTAAGGAGAACCGATATGTCTGCATTGACTCCGTGGGACCCCTTCCGGGAACTGGATGAATTGCAAAACCGCCTGGCGACGATGTTGGGACGGACACCCCAGCGACAGGGTGCCCATACCGGCAATGAAGCCATGACCACGGCGGACTGGGCACCAATGGTGGACATCAGCGAGGATGAGAACGCATACGTCCTCAAGCTGGATCTGCCGGAGGTCCCCAAGGATGCCGTGCGCGTCAGCGCGGAGAACGGGGTGCTCACCATCAGCGGCGAGCGCAAATTGGAAAAAGATGTGCAGGGCAAGAAATTCCACCGCATCGAACGTGCGTATGGCCGCTTTGTGCGCAGCTTTGTCTTACCTGACAACGTTGATCCGACCAAGGTGACGGCTTCGATGAAAGACGGCGTGCTGGAAGTGCGGCTTGTCAAGGCCGAGCAAGCCAAGCCGAAGCAGATTGAAATTTCAGTCAATTAACTTCAATTGGAGTCCAACATCATGAATATCAAACAGCCCCAATACATCCGTTCCGCACTTGCCCTGGCGGTCTGCATCGGACTGAGTGGACCGGTTTTGGCCCAATCGGCGGCAAGTCCAAGCGCTGCAGCGCCCTCTGTCGCACCCAAGGCGGCGCAGCCACAAGTAGACGACAAGGCCGCCCAGGAAGCCGAAAAAAAGCGTTCCGAGCTCACTCAGGACGCCATCACGGCGCTCACCAAGACCCAGGAGGCTTTGACCCTCCTTGATGCAAATAAGACCAAGGAGGCGCTCGCTGCGCTGGAACTGGCCACCGGAAAGCTGGAACTGGTATTGGCACGCGACGCCAAACTTGCTTTGGCGCCGGTCGATGTACGCGTCATCACCCATGATATCCACGCCAACGTGGAATCGGTAAAGAAAGCGGTCAAGTTGTCTCGGGAGTTGTTGGGTGATGGCGAGGTGCAAAAGGCCCGGCCCATCGTTGCCAATCTGGCCAGCGAAATCGTGATCGAAACCGACAACCTGCCCATGGCAACGTACCCGGCAGCGATCAAGTCGGCTGCACGGCTCGTCGACAGCGGCAAGATCGACGAAGCCAAAGCAGAGCTCGCCCGAGCACTGAACACGCTGGTGGTCACCCAAGTTGTACTCCCTCTGCCCGTGCTACGGGCCGAAGCCGCGATAGCAAAAGCTGAAAAGCTGGCCGAGACCGACAAGCGCGATGCCAAGCAGAACGAGGAGCTCAGCACCTTGCTGTCGTCCGTGCGCACGGAGATCGAGCTGGCGCAAATCCTGGGTTATGGCAAGAAGGAGGACTTCAAACCCATCTTCGATCAGGTGAAGTCCATTGAGCAAAAGTCGGCTGGTGGCAAAAGCGGCAATGGATGGTTCGACGAGTTGAAGACGCGCATCCAAAAGCTGTTTTGAGGTGATGAAGGGGCCGACTGCTCCATCGGTCAGTCTCGCGATATTCGCAGTCGGCCCCAATAGATTCAGCCGCTCGGGCGCACTCGGTCAGCCACCGCAGGCCGAAGAAGGCGAAGTCGCCGAGCGGGCGCGGTCGTTGCGCGACCATGTGATCATCTGTGGGGCGGATGACGTCGGGCTGCTGCTGAGCCGAACGCTGCGCCTGGCAGGCATACCGCATTTGCTGCTGGAATCGGACCGCCAACGGGTCGAAGCGGGGCGTGCGATGGGGGCGCCGGTGTCGTATGGCGATGCCAGTCGGCTCGACACCCTGGCCGCCGCCGGATTGGCCCATGCCCGCCTGGTGGTGCTGACGTTTGCCCGTCCGCAGACGGCCCTGCGTATCGCTCAGGCGGTTCTCGACCGCCGCCTGAGCTTGTCCGTGGTGGTGGCCACTGAGCGCGTAACGGATGCCCAGCTTTTGCGTAATCTGCCCAATGTCAGACTGTACTCGTTGTACCTGGCTGCGGGACTGGGACTGGCCGAGCAGGTACTGTTGATGTTGGGCATCAACGCCGACCAAGTCGACCACCGGATCGAGGAATTACGGCAGACACTCAGTGAGTCAGGTGGGGATAGACCATGAACGGGCCGACCATTTGGCTGATGGTGTCGCTACTTGCCAATATTGGCATGGCGGTTGCGCTATGGCGTTTTGTTCGTACCAATCGCCAGAGGCGTGACGAGCTGAAGCATCGCCAACAAGCGCAAATCGATGACAAGGAACGGATCGCCATCGCCCTGGAGGGCGCAGGGCTGGGATTCTGGGAGTGGGATATCGCTACCGACAGCTTCAGGCTTTCTGCCCGCAGTCTGGCGATGTTCGGCTTGACCTCCGACGAGGAGGTTGGCGCCACCCATGCCGCATGGCAAGCGCGTATTCACCCGGAGGATTTGCCGGTCGTTCTGGCAAAGGTGCGCGCTTACCAAGAAAACCCGTCGGAGCGATTGGAGTGCGAGTACCGCGTTCGTCATCGATCTGGCGTTTGGATTTGGGTGCTGGATCGCGGCCGTTGGCTGGGTGACGCGGGCAGGCAACTGATAGTCGGCACTCTGCTCGACATCTCTTCTCGCAAGGAAATGGAGCAGCAGTTGCTGCGTATGGCGATCACCGACCCCTTGACCGGCTTGTCGAACCGGCGGGCTTTTAACGAACGATTACAGCTGGAATGGGAGCGCCTCAAACGCAGCCCCGAGATACAAGCAGCACTTGTGCTCTGCGACATCGATCACTTCAAGCGTATCAATGACACCTATGGACACGGATGCAGCGATGAGGTACTCAAGCACTTTGCTTCACGGTTGAGGGAACATGTTCGCGCAACCGACATGGCTGCCCGGATTGGGGGGGAGGAATTCGCTGTGTTGTTGGAAGCGGCATCGATAGAAGACGCCCAAGTATGGGCGGAGCGATTTCGTCAGGACACTGCGGCGACAGCGGTGGTGTGTGGAGAGGTGTCGATCAGCTATAGCGCCAGCATGGGGGTGGCTCTCCTTGACCCCCGTTTGCACTCTGTCGAGCAGGTGATGCAGCAGGCGGACAGCGCGCTCTACCAGGCAAAAAGACAAGGGCGCAACCAAGTTGTGGGTGCACAAGTATTTCAGAATTGAGAGGAGTGGCGATGAAGGAAAAGCAAGCAGACCCGATCAAAACATTTCGCGCCCAATGGGCAGTGATGACGTTCTACGAGCGCTTCGAACAGGTGATCGCGCTCGCGCTGTCCGCAATCATTGCCGTGATCATCGTGGTCTCGCTGCTGCAGCTGATCTCGATCGTCTTCAGCCTGCTGATCATTGATGCGTTCAATCCGCTCGATCACAAGGTCTTCCAGACCGTGTTCGGCATGATCATGACGCTGCTCATCGCCATGGAGTTCAAGCATTCCATCGTGCGGGTGGCCTTGCGGCGCGACAGCATCATCCAGGTCAAGACGGTGATCCTGATCGGGCTGATCGCCCTGGCGCGTAAATTCGTGATCCTCGACCCGGAGACCGGCCCCGCCAAGGTCGCGGCGCTCGCAGGCGCGACACTGGCCCTCGGGGCGACTTACTGGCTGCTGCGCGAGCGCGATGACCGGACAGCCGGGGAAAGCTCAGATGATCAGTCGTGATCTGCGCCACGCGCAGAATGTCGGCGCGCGGCATCGCTGGCTCAATCGCCTGCAAACCGCGCTGTTGGTGCTGACCCTGCTCGGGATTGCCGCCGTCGCTGGCAGCCTGCTGTTGGGTGACGGCGGGCTTTGGCTGGCGCTTGCGGCCGCGGGGTTCACCCTGCTGCTCGAACCGGCGGCCGCCTCCGGGCTGACCTTGCGGCTGTATGGCGCACGCCCCCTGCACCCGGATGAAGCGCCCGATCTTTGGGCTGTGTTGCGCGAACTGGCGGCGCGGGCCGGGCTGCCTGCCGTGCCGGTACCGCACTACGTGCCCAGCGGGGTCGTCAACGCCTTCGCCACCGGTTCGAAGCATCACGCGGCCATCGCGCTGACCGACGGCCTGCTGCGTAGCCTCACGCCCCGCGAGTTGACCGGCGTGCTCGGCCACGAAATCGCGCATATTGCGAACGAGGATTTGCGTGTCATGGGCTTGGCCGATTCCATCAGCCGGCTCACCCATCTTCTGGCCTTGTTGGGGCAGCTTGCGATCGTGCTCAGCTTGCCAGCGCTATTGCTTGGAGTCACGGAAGTCAATTGGCCCGCGTTGCTTCTACTGGCGGTCGCGCCACAGCTGGCCTTGCTGGCTCAGTTGGGCTTGTCCAGGGTGCGCGAATTCGACGCCGACCGGCTCGCTGCCGAATTGACCGGCGACCCGCACGGGCTGGCCTCGGCGCTCGCCAAGATCGAGCGGGTGAGCCGCTCCTGGCGCGCCTGGCTGCTGCCCGGATGGGGCAATCCGGAACCCTCCTGGTTGCGCACGCATCCGGCGACGGCTGAACGCATTGAGCGCTTGCTGGAACTTGCTCCGCCGCCCGCGATGCCGCCGTTTCCATCGGCCCGTTTCGTCCCCGAGGTGACCGTATCACCACGTCCGCCACGCTGGCGCACCGGCGGCCTTTGGCGCTGATTTCAACATGGAGAATGACGTGACCTACCCCGACCCCTACAGCCGCCCGGCGCCGGATCGATTCATCCGGCGCTGGCTCGTCATCACTGGCTGCATCGCCGCACTCATGCTGCTGTGGCAGTTCCTGCCCGCCATCGAAGCCTGGTTCAGTCCCCACGAAACGCAGGAGCGCACGGTGACGCCGCGCGGCGACCTGGCCGCCGACGAAAAAACCACCATCGAGCTGTTCGAGAAATCGCGCGGGTCGGTGGTTTACATCACCACGGCACAACTAGTGCGTGACGTCTGGTCGCGCAATGTCTTTTCCGTGCCGCGCGGCACCGGCTCCGGCTTCATCTGGGACGATGCCGGCCACGTGGTGACCAACTTCCACGTGATCCAGGGGGCATCGTCTGCCACGGTCAAACTGGCCGACGGTCGCGATTATCAGGCTGCGCTCGTTGGCGCCAGTCCTGCGCACGACATCGCGGTACTCAAGATTGGCGTCGGCTTCAAGCGCCCGCCGGCGGTGCCGGTGGGCACCAGTGCCGATCTCAAGGTGGGGCAAAAGGTCTTTGCCATTGGCAATCCCTTCGGGCTCGACTGGACGCTCACCACCGGCATCGTCTCGGCGCTTGACCGCACCCTTTCCGGCGACGCCAGTGGCCCGGCCATTGACCACCTGATCCAGACCGACGCCGCTATCAACCCCGGCAATTCCGGTGGCCCGCTGCTCGATTCGGCTGGGCGGCTGATCGGCATCAATACCGCCATCTACAGTCCGTCTGGCGCCTCGGCCGGCATCGGCTTTGCGGTGCCGGTCGATACCGTCATGCGCGTGGTGCCGCAACTCATAAAGACCGGCAAGTACATCCGTCCGGCGCTGGGCATCGAGGTGGATGAGCAGCTCAACGCGCGTCTGCAGGCGCTGACCGGCAGTAAGGGCGTATTCGTATTGCGCGTGACGCCGGGCTCGGCGGCGCACAGGGCCGGGCTCGTCGGCGTCGAGGTCACCGCAGGCGGCATCGTGCCCGGCGATCGCGTTATCAGCATCGACGGTATCGCCGTCGACGACGTCACCACATTACAGGCCCGGCTAGACGACAAGAACGTTGGAGATGTTGTGGTCTTGTTAGTGGAGCGGGCCGGCAAGACTCGCGAGATGCTTGTGGAACTACAACCGGGAGTTTGATGGAAAGTGGGTCATGGATCTGCACAGCGAAGCAGCCAAGCGACTTCAGCCTTGCGCCGAACTACGAGCCCTAGCTAGTGCAGTGGGGGGAAGGCTGTTTAGGTTAAATGGATATAAGGGAGTCATTTTTGATTGTGTTTTTAAAAGAAGGTGTTGATTTTTTTGGGTAAGCATTTAGGGCGTCCAAGGGTTGGAGCAGTTGGCACGGATGAGAGAGCTCAATGCTCGCTAGGGATTGGATCTATGTGTTTTTTCTGACTGACTGCTTACGTGTTGGAACGGGCAACATCGGAAAAGGATGAATCTTTATTTTCACCATTTACCGTATTTTTCGAGCCTGGGCGAAAATTAGGATGATACTTTAGCGCCCTTAATCATTCTCCCATGAAAGGCAAAACGATCCAGTCTCGGGTGTAAGTGCTCACAACATACTGATATAAAAGGGATTTTTTATGAATAGGAGAGCGCGCGACGTTTCTCTCTGTTTTTAGGGTTAGGATGAAACTTTATTTGCATCCCACACCCTGTCCAGAGCCCGGCCGCAGCCGGGCTCTGGCGTTTCCGGTGCGGTTGCCCCGCTGCGGGCCAGGCCGACGACTGGCCGAGACTGGACTACCCTTCAAGGGGCTTTCCATGAATGGGGGATCGGACATGCTGGCGATGCTTCCGCCCGTCCTGCGCACGCTGCAACTGCCATTGCGCGTGCGCCTGTGGGACGGCCACCAACTGGACCTCGGCCCCGAGCCGCAGGTGACCCTCGAGGTGCGCGACCCGCAGCTGCTGACCCGCCTGGCGCATCCCAGCCTCGACCTGCTCGGCAGTGCCTACGTCGAGGGGGCGATGGACATCCAGGGGTCGCTGGAGCAGGCGATCCAGCTGGCGGATGCACTCACCGCGGCGCTGCTCGGCGACCGGGAGGCCGCGCCGCCGGTGCGCCCGGCCCACGACAAGGCGAGCGATGCGGCGGACATCCACTACCACTACGACCTGTCCAACGACTTCTACCGGCTGTGGCTGGACCGCGACATGGTCTACTCCTGCGCCTACTACGAGACCGGCGCGGAGGACCTGGACACCGCCCAGCAGGCCAAGCTGCGCCACCTGTGCCGCAAGCTGCGCCTGGCGCCCGGCGAGCGCCTGCTCGACGTCGGCTGCGGCTGGGGCGGCCTGGCGCGCTTCGCCGCCCGCGAGTTCGGCGCCGAGGTCTATGGCATCACCCTCAGCCGGGAACAGCTCAGGCTGGCCCGCGAGCGGGTGGCCGAGGAGGGCCTGCAGGACCGCGTGCAGCTGGAGTATCTCGACTACCGCGACCTGCCGGCCGACGGCCGCTTCGACAAGGTGGTCAGCGTCGGCATGTTCGAGCACGTCGGCCACGCCAACCTGGCGCTGTACTTCCAGACCCTGCAGCGCGCGGTGAAGCCCGGCGGCCTGGTGATGAACCACGGCATCACCGCCAGGCACACCGACGGCCGCCCGGTCGGGCGCGGCGGCGGCGCATTCATCGACCGCTACGTGTTCCCCCACGGCGAGCTGCCGCACCTGGCCACCGCGGTGGCGCGGATGAGCGAGGCCGGCCTCGAGGTGGTCGACGTGGAGAGCCTGCGCCTGCACTACGCGCGCACCCTGCGCTTCTGGAGCGAACGGCTCGAGCGGCGCCTGGACGAGGCGCGCCAGCTGGTGCCCGAGCGCGCCCTGCGCATCTGGCGGTTGTACCTGGCCGGTTGCGCCTACGGCTTCGAGCGCGAATGGATCAACCTGCACCAGATCCTCGCCGTGCGCCCGCGCCCCGACGGCTCCCACGATCTGCCCTGGAGCCGGGCGGATCTCTACCGCTGATTTCGCCGCAGTGCCGCGGGCGGTGGCCGCTCTGATCCGCTGGCGTCAGTAAAATGGCGTGCCGCCGCTGCGCGCAAATCGGCGGAGCGCCTGTCGACAGACATTGACGCCCGGCAGGCGGACAGGCACATTCGCCCGTCACATTGGCGACGAATACAGCCGTTACAGTGGCAGGCGGGGCGCCGGGCCACGGCTGGTCGGCAGGGGCAGGGAGAAGGCGCACGTGCTGTTGGGCTTGAGGCGGGTTCACCCGCAATACCGGGATTCGCTGCGCCCGACCCTCGGCGTGCTGCTCGTGCTGCTCGCCGGCATGGGTCTGCTGGCGCTGGGCGGCGAGGCGCTGCCTGCCGTCGACCACTACCTGCCCTGGCACATGCTGCTGGAGACCACCGCCATCGCCGTTGCGGCGCTGGTGTTCGCGGTCGGCTGGAATACCCACAGTCTGCACCCGCAGCGCAACGTCCTGCTGCTCGCCTGCGCCTTCCTCGGTGTCGCCATCCTCGACTTCTCGCACATGCTGTCGTTCCAGGGGATGCCCGACTACGTGACCCCCAGCGACCCGCAGAAGGCCATCCATTTCTGGCTGGCGGCGCGCTACCTGGCCGCCTGCGCCCTGCTGCTGGTGGCCTGGCTGCCCTGGCCGGCGCCCGGCAGCATGGATGAGTCGCCGCTGGCGCACCAGCGTTTCGTGCCGCTCCTCGGCGTCCTGCTGCTGGTGGCGGCGGTGCACTGGGTATTCCTCTGGCGGCCGCACTGGGTGCCGGCCACCTTCATCCCCGGGCGGGGGCTCACCGCGTTCAAGCTGTGGGCGGAATACGGCGTGATCGTCGTGCACCTGCTGACCGTCGGCGTGCTGCTCGCCCGCCTGCGCCACGCCAGCGGCTTCAACGTGCCGCTGCTGCTCGCGGCGGTGCTGGCGATGATCCTCAGCGAGCTGTTCTTCACCCTGTACGCCAGGGTCACCGACAGCTTCAACCTGATGGGTCACGTCTACAAGGTGATCGCCTACCTGCTGCTCTATGGCGCGGTGTTCGTCGACATGATCGCGGCGCCCTACCGCGCGCTGCACAGCGCACGCCGGCACTCCCAGGCGGTCCTCGCGGCGATCCCCGACCTGCTGTTCGAGCTGGATCGCGACGGCCGCTACCTGCAGGTGCACGCCCCGCGCCGCGAGCAGCTGGCCGCCGGCAGCGCGGAGCTGCTCGGGCGCACTGTCTACGAGGCGCTGCCGCTCGAGGCGGCGCGCTCCTGCATCGCGGCGCTGGAGGAGGCGCAGGCCTGCGGCTACTCGTCCGGCCGGCAGATCCAGATCCCGCTGGCCGACGGCGACCACTGGTTCGAGCTGTCGGTGTCGATGATGCAGCGCGAGGCGGATGCCGAGCCGCGTTTCGTCGTGCTGTCGCGCGACGTCACCGCGCGCGCCCGCGACCAGGTCACCCTGCGCAAGCTGAGCCAGGCGGTGGAACAGAGCCCGAGCACCATCGTCATCACCGACCTCGACGCGCGCATCGAGTACGCCAACCAGGCCTTCACCCGCGCCACCGGCTACCGCCTCGAGGAGGCCATCGGCCAGAACCCCAAGCTGCTGCACTCCGGCAAGACGCCGCAGAGCACCTACCAGGACATGTGGCAGCAGCTCACCAGCGGACGGGCCTGGCGCGGCGAGTTCGTCAACCGGCGCAAGGACGGCAGCGAGTACACCGAGGCGGTGCTGATCTCGCCGGTGTTCGACGATGCCGGCCAGACCACCCATTACCTGGCGATCAAGGAAGACATCACCCAGCGCAAGCTGGACGAGCAGCGCATCGAGCGCCTGGCGCATTTCGATGCGCTCACCGACCTGCCCAACCGCAAGCTGTTCGCCGCCCGCTGCGAACAGGCGCTGGGCCTGTCCGAGCGCAGCCAGCAGCCGCTGGCAGTGCTGTACCTGGACCTCGACCACTTCAAGCACATCAACGACTCGCTGGGCTACCGCATCGGCGATGCCTTCCTGGTCGAGGTGGCGCAGCGCCTCAAGGCGGTGCTGCGCGACGAGGACACCCTGTCGCGCCAGGGCGGCGACGAGTTCGTGCTGGTGCTGCCCTATACCGACGCCAAGGGCGCCGCCCACGTCGCCGCGCGCCTCAAGGCGCTGCTGGCCGCGCCCTGCCGGATCGAGGAGCACAGCCTGGTGATCACCACCTCGATCGGCATCGCCATGTTCCCCGAGGACGGCCGCGACTTCGAGAGCCTGTCGCAGCGCGCCGACATCGCCATGCACCGCGCCAAGCAGGAAGGGCGCAACGGCTTCCGCTTCTTCACCGCCGAGATGCAGCGCCAGTCGGCGCGCATCCTGCAGCTGGAGAACGCCCTGCGCCAGGCGCTGGACAACGGCGAGCTGTACCTGTGCTTCCAGCCGCAGATGAGCATCGACGGCCGGGAGCTGGTCGGCGCCGAGGCGTTGCTGCGCTGGAACCACCCGCAGCTGGGGGCGATCAGTCCGGCCGAGTTCATCCCCATCGCCGAAGGCAGCGGACTGATCCTGCCGATCGGCGAGTGGGTGCTGCGCCGCGCCGCCCAGCAGATGCAGGACTGGCTGGCCTGCGGCTATCCGGCGGCGACGACGGTGGCGGTCAACCTGTCGCTGGCGCAGTTCCGCCACCCGGCGCTGGTCGAGCTGGTCGCCGAGGTGCTGCAGGAGACCGGTCTGCCGCCGCACTGCCTGGAGCTCGAGCTGACCGAGAGCGTGGCCATGCACGATCCCGCCGCAGCCATCGCCGTGGTACAGCGCCTGCGTGCGCTGGGCGTGCTGCTGTCGATCGACGACTTCGGCACCGGCTATTCGTCGCTGAGCTATCTCAAGCAGTTCCAGGTGCACAAGCTGAAGATCGACCAGTCCTTCGTCCGCCACATCAGCGAGGACGGCCACGACCAGTCCATCGTCCGGGCGATCCTCGGCATGGCGCGCAGCCTGGGCATGCTGAGCATCGCCGAGGGCGTGGAGACCGCCGCACAGCGCGCCGAGCTGGAGCGCCTGGGCTGCGACGAGGTGCAGGGCTACCTGTTCGGCCGCCCGGTGCCGGCGGACGAGTTCGCCGTGCTGATGCGTCGCTATCAGGGCGCGGCGAAGGACGAACTGGCGGTGGACTTCTGCATCTGAACCGCGGTCGGCGTTTGGTAGTACGCTGTCGCCCTTTCGTCATCCATCGACAGGAGCTTGCGATGATTTATCGCCCTCTCGGCACGACCGGCATCCAGGTCAGCGCGCTGGCGCTGGGCAGCATGACCTGGGGCGAGCAGAACAGCGAAGCCGAGGGCTTCGCGCAGATCGACCGCGCACGAGCCGCCGGGATCAACTTCATCGACACCGCGGAGATGTACCCGGTGCCGCCCAGGGCCGAGACCTGCGGCGCCACCGAGACCATCATCGGCAACTACTTCAGGCGCCATGGCGGCCGCGAGCAGTGGATCATCGCCAGCAAGGCGGCGGCGCCGGGCAACGGCATCACCCACATCCGCGGCGGCCGGCCGCACCACGACCGCGCCAACCTGGTCGCCGCCGTCGACGGCAGCCTGCGCCGCCTGCAGACCGACTACATCGACCTCTACCAGTTGCACTGGCCGGACCGGCAGACCAACTTCTTCGGCCAGCTCGGCTACCAGCACGACCCGGATGCGCACATCACGCCGATCGAGGAGTCGCTGGAGGTGCTCGACGAGCTGGTCAGGAGCGGCAAGATCCGCCACATCGGCCTGTCCAACGAGACGCCCTGGGGCGTGCACCGCTTCCTGCTGCTGGCCGAAACCCGCGGCTGGCCGCGCCCGGTGTCGATCCAGAACCCCTACAACCTGCTCAACCGCAGCTTCGAGGTGGGCCTGGCGGAGATGGCGATCCGCGAGCAGGTGGGCCTGCTGGCCTACTCGCCGCTGGCCTTCGGCCTGCTGTCCGGCAAGTACGAGAACGGCGCCCGGCCGGAGCGGGCGCGGCTGACCCTGTTCGAGCGCTTCCAGCGCTACAACAACCCGCAGGCGCGCCAGGCGGCCAGCGCCTACGTCGCCCTGGCCCGCGAGCACGGCGTCGACCCGGCGCAGCTGGCGCTGGCCTGGGTCACCAGCCGGCCGTTCGTCACCAGCAACATCATCGGCGCCACCAGTCTCGAGCAGCTGGACAGCAACATCGCCAGTCTCGACCTCCAGCTCGGCGACGAGCTGCTGGCCGGCATCGAGCGCATCCACACCGGACAACCCAACCCGGCGCCCTGAAGGCGCCACCGTCTCCCGTCTGCCGCCCGGCAGGCGGGAGCGGCATTTGCGACGCGGGGCTGTACCCCTGCCGCGGGCAGGTTGCACAATGGCACTTTTGCCGGCCTAGGCCGGACGCGGCGGAGGCCGGGAGACTCTTCATGGCGGCGAACTGGGGGCTGCGCAGCAAGTCGGTACTGGCCTTGCTGCTGGCATGCATGCTGGCTTCGATACCGGCGGTCCTGCTCGGCTGGCGGGCGATGGAGGAGATTCGCCAGCATTTCGGCGAGGCCTACGCGCGCAACTTCACCCTGCTGCACCGCGAGCGCATCCTCGCCCCGGTAGCCCGCGAGCTGGCCCTGGCGCGGCGCTTCGCCGACTCCCAGCTGACCCGCCAGTGGTTGCTCGACGAGGCCGACCCGCAGCGCCGCGCGCGCTTCTTCGCCGAGGCCGAGGGCTATCGGCGCGACTTCCGCGACCAGTCCTGGTTCGTCATCGCCGAGCCCAGCCGCAGCTACTATTTCGTCGACGCCGAGGCCGCGGCGGGCGCCCAGCCACGCTACCGGCTCGATCCCGCCGATCCGGAGGATGCCTGGTACTTCGCCAGCGTCGGCGGCCAGGCCACCTACAATCTCAACGTCAACGTCGACCACAAGCTGGGCGAGACCAAGCTGTGGATCAACGTGCTGGTGCGCGAGGGCGCCCGCGTGCTCGGTCTGGCCGGCACCGGTCTGGACCTGAGCGATTTCCTCGCCGATTTCCTGGTCGGCCGCGACAACGGGGTGACGCCGATGATCCTCGCCCCCGACGGCGCCATCCAGGCCCACCCGGACCGCTCGCGCATCGCCTACAGCTCGGGCGCCGGCCAGGCCACCGGAGCCGGCCTGATCTTCGATCTGCTCGGCACGCCGGCCGAGCGGGAGGCGCTGCGCGCGGCCCTGCGGCGCGCCGAGGCCGAGCCGGACGGGGTGCAGATCCTGCACGCGCCGATCGACGGCCAGCCGCGCCTGCTGGCGCTCAGCTACATCGCCCCGCTGCGCTGGCACCTGCTCACCGCGGTCGACCTGCACGCCGCACGCCTGCTCGACCAGAACTGGCTGTGGCCGCTGCTGGGCACCCTGGTGGTGCTGCTGGCCGCCCTGCTGCTGGGCTTCGCCTACGCGATGGAGCGCCTGCTGCTGCAGCCGCTGCGCAGCCTCAAGCAGTCGGCCAAGGCGATCGCTGCCGGCCACTACGCCACCAGCCTGCCGCCGGCGCGCGGCGACGAGATCGGCGAACTGTCGGCGGCCTTCGCCAGCATGGCGGCCCAGGTGCATCGGCACACCGCCGAGCTGGAGGGCAAGGTGCGCGAGCGCACCCGCGCCCTGGAGCAGGCCAACCGCGAGATGGTCGCCGCGCACAAGCAGATCGACGACTCCATCGACTACGCCAGCCTGATCCAGCGCGCCATCCTGCCCGACCGCCAGCTGTCCGCCTCGCTGGGCGAGCGTCACTTCGTGCTGTGGCAGCCGCGCGACGTGGTCGGCGGCGATTTCTACGTGTACCGCGAGGGCGATGGCGGCTGCCTGCTCGGCGTGGTCGACTGCGCCGGCCACGGCGTGCCCGGCGCCCTGATGACCATGCTGGCGCGGGCGGCGATCGACCATGCCATCGCGGTGGCCGGGGTCGACGACCCGGCGGCGATCCTGCGCGAGACCGACCGCACGGTGCGCGGCATGCTGCGCGAGGAGCAGGTGTCGCGGGCCCTGGCGACCAACATGGATGCCGGCCTGGTATGGGTCGACCGCAGCGCCCGGCGCCTGCGCTTCGCCGGGGCGAAGATCGCCCTGTACGCCAGCGACGGCCACGAGGTGCGCGAATACAAGGGCGCTCGCCGCGCCCTGGCCGACAAGCGCCAGGGCGAGTACACCAATCAGGACATCGAGCTGCCGTCGGGCTGGACCTTCTACCTGTGCACCGACGGCTTCCTCGACCAGGCCGGCGGCGAGCATGGCTTCGGCTTCGGCAGCCGGCGCTTCGTCGACCTGCTGCGCAGCCATGCCCAGCGTCCATTGGCCGAGCAGGCCGAGCGCTTCGTCGCCCGCCTCGAGGCCTACCGCGGCGGGCACCCGCAACTGGACGACATCACCGTGCTTTCCTTCCGTTTCGACTAGGTGCAGAACCAAGGAGTGACCATGGACACACATGACCTGCTGGCCATGCGCGAGAACTACAATCGCCAGCGCATCATGCTCTGCTTCAACGGGCCGATCTCGCGCAGCCTGATCGAGGAGATCGGCAACGCCCTGCGCAACTACCTGGCGGCCGAACAGGCGCAGCCCTCGGCGGCGATGGACGTGTTCGCCGTTTACATCGAAATGACCCAGAATATCCGCCACTACGCCACCCGCATGCACTACAGCGATCAAGACGCCTCGGCCACCGTGGCCATCGCCCGCGACGAGGACGGCCGCTACGTGGTGTCGGCCGGCAATCTGGTGGAGCACGCCGACGGCCTGCAGCTGGTCGAGTGGGTCGAGGGCCTGGCCGGGCTGGACAAGGTGCAGCTCAAGGCCGCCTACAAGGAGCAGCTGCGCAAGCCGCGCGACGGCGAAAGCACCAGCGGTGCCGGCCTCGGCCTGCTCGACATCGCCCGCAAGTCGAGCCGGCCGCTGCACGCCTCGCTCCGCGAACAGACCGGCGGGCGCGCCTTCTTCAGCCTGCGCGCGGTGATCTGATCACTTTTCACGGGAATGACCATGACTGTACTGAACATACACGGAACCCAGTCCACGCCGGCCATTCAGGGTGACTGGAGCGCTGGCGTGCTGGCCATGCAGGGCGATTCCTACCCGGAAAACTCCTTCGAGCTGTTCGGCCAGGTGATCGACTGGGTCGAGCGCTTCCTGCGCGAGGAGGTCCGCCCGCTGGCCCTCGAGCTGCGCCTGCTGTACCTCAACACCAGCTCGATCAAGGCGCTGATGGACATCTTCGACCTGCTCGAGGATGCCCATCGCGACGGCCGCCCGGTCAGCGTCAACTGGTACTACGACAGCCGCAACGAGCGGGTCGCCGAGCTGGCCGAGGAGTTCCGCGAGGACTGCAGCTTCCCCTTCGCCATCCTGGCCCACGGCGAGTAGCAGCCCATGAACAGCGAGAGCGAACTGGACCTGCTGGTCGAGAGCCTGCTGAGCGACCCCGCCTACTATGGCCACCCGCTGCGCGAGGCGCTGGCGCGCCTGCAGCAGCAGAACCTCGACCAGCTGTCGCGGCTCGAGCGCATCGCGCGGATTTCCGACGGTTACCAGTCGCTGGCGCGCGAGCAGAACCTCTCGCTGTCCGAACGCTACCACCGCCAGCTGCGCCAGCTGGAGAAGGTGGCGCGCATCTCCGACCGCTACCAGGACATGCTGCGCGACCTCAACCAGGCGCTGAAGACCGCCTCGCAGCGCGACGTGCTCACCGGGCTGGCCAACCGCCGCCTGCTGATGGAGCGCCTGCGCGAGGAGGAACTGCGCAGCCAGCGCAGCGGGCACGCCTTCGTGCTGGCGATGATCGACGTCGACCACTTCAAGCTGATCAATGACACCTGGGGACACGAGGTCGGCGACCGCGCCCTCAGCGAGATCGCCCGCGCCCTGCAGACCAGCGTGCGCGGCTGCGACCTGTGCGGGCGCTGGGGAGGCGAGGAGTTCCTGCTGTTGCTGCCGGAAACCGTGCTGGCCGACGCGTTGCCGCTGATCGAGCGGCTGCGCGGCGCCCTGCGCGAGCTGCGGGTGATGGTCGGCGAGCAGCGCCTGGCGATCACCGCCAGCTTCGGGGTGGCCGAGTACCGGGCTCCGGAAGGCTACTCGCAGGTGCTCAACCGCGCCGATGCGGCGCTGCTCGAGGCCAAGCGCAGCGGGCGCGACCGCTGCATGCTGGCAGGCGAGTGGGAGGCCGGCAGCGCCTATCGGGTGATCTGATCGGCCTGCGGTGTCGGGCTGCTGGCGTTGCCGGCGGTCGCGACTGCGCGCCGCGCGGCAAGCCGCAAGAAGAACGCCCGCCCCGCGCAGGGCGCGGGGCGGGCGTGGCGAGGGCCGGGGATCAGGCCAGTTCGTCGAAGCACTCGGCGAGGATGGCCAGGCCCTTGTCCAGCTGGGCGTCCGGGATGGTGATCGGCATCAGGAAGCGGATGACGTTGTAGTAGGTGCCGCAGGACAGCAGGATCAGGCCCTTGTCGCGGGCGCGGGCGACGATCTTGCCGACCAGTTCGGCGGCCGGCTTGTGCACGTCGCCGTCCTCGAACAGCTCGATGGCGACCATCGAACCCAGGCCGCGCACGTCGCCGATGACCTTGTGCTTGGCCTGGATCTCGCGCAGGCCGGCCTTCAGGCGCTCGCCGACGGCCTGGGAGCGCTCCAGCAGGTTCTCCTCGTCGAACACCTCGAGCACGGCCAGGGCGGCGGCGCAGGCGATCGGGCTGCCGGCGTAGGTGCCGCCCAGGCCGCCGGGGGCGACGGCGTCCATGATTTCCGCCTTGCCGCACACGCCGGAGATCGGGAAGCCACCGCCTACGGACTTGGCGAAGGTGGTCAGGTCCGGGACGATGCCCAGCTGCTCGGTGGCGAAGAAGGTGCCGGTGCGGCCGGCGCCGGTCTGCACCTCGTCGGCGATCAGCAGGATGCCGTGCTGGTCGCACAGGGCGCGCAGGCGCTGCATGAAGGCCTTGGAGTTGACGTAGAAACCGCCCTCGCCCTGCACCGGCTCGATGATGATCGCGGCGATGTCCTGCGGCTGGGCATCGTTCTTGAAGATGCGCTCGATGCTGGCGATGGCGTCGTCCTCGCTGATGCCGTGCAGCTCGCAGGGCGCCAGGGCGCGGAACACGCCGCCCGGCATCAGGCCCATGCCGGCGGAGTAGGGCACCACCTTGCCGGTCAGCGACAGGGTCATCATGGTGCGGCCGTGGTAGGCGCCGGTGAAGGCGATCACCCCGGCGCGGCCGGTGGCGGCGCGGGCGATCTTCACGGCGTTCTCGACGGCCTCGGAGCCGGAGGTGACCAGCAGGGTCTTCTTGGCGAAATCGCCCGGCACGCGCTTGGCGATTTCCTCGCACAGGGCGATGTAGGGCTCGTAGGCCAGCACCTGGAAGCAGGTGTGCGACAGCTTGGTCAGCTGCTCCTGGACGGCGGCCACCACCTTCGGATGCAGGTGGCCGGTGTTGAGCACGGCGATGCCGCCGGCGAAGTCGATGTACTCGCGGCCCTCGACGTCCCACACGGTGGCGTTCTCGGCGCGCTCGGCGACGATCGGGTGGATCTGGCTGACGCCGCGGGCGACGGCAGCTTGGCGGCGTTGCAGCAGGGAGGCGTTGGTCTGGCTCATGGCATTACTCACGCAGGACAGTCGGAGCGTCGGTCGGGGCCGGCCTGCCGGTGGCAGGCCGGCCGGAAAGGAGGGGTGAAGGGCCGTCGCCGACAAAACACGGCCTCCACCCACCCCGGGCCGTGGCCCGGAGTTCGTACGAAATCAGATGCCGCCGAGGCACAGGTACTTGATCTCGAGATACTCGTCGAGACCGTACTTGGAGCCCTCGCGGCCGAGGCCGGAAGCCTTCATGCCGCCGAACGGCGCCACCTCGGTGGAGATCAGGCCGGTGTTGATGCCGACCATGCCATACTCCAGCGCATCGGCCACGCGGAACACGCGGCCGAGGTCGCGGGCGTAGAAGTAGGCGGCCAGGCCGAACTCGGTGTCGTTGGCCTGGGCGATCACGTCCTCCTCGTCGCGGAAGCGGAACAGCGGGGCCAGCGGGCCGAAGGTCTCTTCCTTGGCGACTCGCGCGCTGGTCGGCACATCGACCAGAATAGTCGGCTCGAAGAAGTTGCCACCCAGGCCGTTGCCGCCGGCGATCACCCGCGCGCCCTTGCTCAGCGCGTCGTCGAGGTGCTGGCGCACCTTGGCCACGGCATTGGCGTCGATCAGCGGGCCGGTGGTCACGCCGGCCTCGGCGCCGTTGCCCACTTTGAGCTTGGCCACTGCGGCGGCCAGCTTGGCGGCGAAGGCGTCGTAGACCTTGTCCTGCACATAGATGCGGTTGGCGCACACGCAGGTCTGTCCGGCGTTGCGGTACTTGGAGATCATCGCGCCTTCGACCGCGGCATCCAGGTCGGCGTCGTCGAACACGATGAAGGGCGCATTGCCGCCCAGCTCCAGCGACAGCTTCTTCAGGGTCGGCGCACACTGCTCCATCAGCTTGATGCCGACGCCGGTCGAGCCGGTGAACGACAGCTTGCGCACCACCGGATTCTCGCACAGCTCGGCGCCCACCTCGCGGCTGGTGGCGACGTCCGCCGGCAGCACGCTGAGCAGGCCGGCCGGGATGCCGGCGCGCTCGGCCAGGGCGGCCAGGGCCAGGGCGGAGAAGGGGGTCTGCGGTGCCGGCTTGAGCACCATGGCGCAGCCCACCGCCAGCGCCGGGCCGGCCTTGCGGGTGATCATCGCCGCCGGGAAGTTCCACGGGGTGATCGCCGCGGTGACGCCGACCGGCTCCTTCTGCACCAGGATGCGCTTGTCGGCGGCATGCGCCGGGATCACGTCGCCATAGGCGCGCTTGGCCTCCTCGGCGAACCACTCGATGAAAGACGCGGCGTAGGCCACCTCGCCTCTAGCCTCGGCCAGCGGCTTGCCCTGCTCGGCGGTCATGATCTGCGCCAGGTCTTCCTGGTTGGCGAGGATCAGCTCGTACCACTGGCGCAGGCGGGCGGCGCGCTCCTTGGCGGTCAGCTTGCGCCAGGCCGGCTGCGCTACGCGCGCCGCCTCGATGGCACGGCGGGTCTCGGCACGGCCCATGTTCGGCACGCTGCCCAGCTTCTCGCCGCTGGCCGGGTTGAAGATGTCGGTCCGCGCGCCGCTGTCGGCCTCGCACCAATGACCGTTCACGTAGGCCTGCTGGCGGAACAGGCTGGGGTCTTTCAGTTCCATCGCGGTCTCCGGCGGGATGTTCGAAATGTCAAACAATCCTAGGGTCGATCACGGGTGTGTGCAATGGGGTGTGCAAAAAAAACAACGGCAATGATTGAAAATGTAAATTTTTCAAAGACATAGGTTGTCGGATGGATCGAAATGTTCGGGATAGCGAACGATCCTCGACGCCATGGACGGCTGTGGCCAACATGCGTATCATGTGGCCGCACGTTGCGAACGGTCTGCCAGTCCGTTCTCACAAGCATCCGTAGCTCAGCTGGATAGAGTACTGCCCTCCGAAGGCAGGGGTCGTGGGTTCGAATCCCGCCGGATGCGCCATATATTCATCGACAGGGGGCCTGCACCTTGGTGCAGGCCCCCTGTTTGCTTTGTGCCATCAGCTTGGGACGATTGCGGTCGGCGTATCCCCGTATCAGTCTTTATATATGGTGCTCCTGGCGGTTGTGCACTCAACGCATGTGCTCGGGCCTTCCTGGCGGAATCATTTCAATAAAGTCGTTGACGTCGCCGCCGATGTCTCTATAATGCGCCCCACTTCCAGCGGCAAGCTGATCGAAAAGCCTTGTAAATCAAGTGCTTGGATCGAGGTGGTGGTGGAAGTGCAGGGTTGCTTTCCTGCGGCGTCGTCAGTCTCCGGGTTGAAGGCGCGTTGTTCGGAGATGTTGACAGCGGCTCTGGTTGCTGTATGATTCATATCCCTCGCTTCGGTGGTCGAGTTCTTCGCTGAAGCGCAAGCGGTTGATTCGAAAAGAAAATTTTCGAAAAACGCTTGACAGATTGAAAGGCTGCTGTAGAATGCGCGGCCTCGGTTGAGACGAAGCGGAAACGCTGAGTGAATCGATCGAAACGCTCTTTAACAAGTTGAATCAAGCAATTCGTGTGGGTGCTTGTGAGGTAAGACTGACAGTCGCAAGATTATCAGCATCACAAGTAACACTCGTGAATTCGAGAGTTTTTTGCGATTGCTGAGCCAAGTTTAGGGTTTTCTCAAAACCCGAATTGATTTGAACTGAAGAGTTTGATCATGGCTCAGATTGAACGCTGGCGGCAGGCCTAACACATGCAAGTCGAGCGGATGACGGGTGCTTGCACTCTGATTCAGCGGCGGACGGGTGAGTAATGCCTAGGAATCTGCCCGATAGTGGGGGACAACGTTTCGAAAGGAACGCTAATACCGCATACGTCCTACGGGAGAAAGTGGGGGATCTTCGGACCTCACGCTATCGGATGAGCCTAGGTCGGATTAGCTAGTTGGTGAGGTAATGGCTCACCAAGGCGACGATCCGTAACTGGTCTGAGAGGATGATCAGTCACACTGGAACTGAGACACGGTCCAGACTCCTACGGGAGGCAGCAGTGGGGAATATTGGACAATGGGCGAAAGCCTGATCCAGCCATGCCGCGTGTGTGAAGAAGGTCTTCGGATTGTAAAGCACTTTAAGTTGGGAGGAAGGGCTGTCGGCTAATACCCTGCAGTTTTGACGTTACCAACAGAATAAGCACCGGCTAACTTCGTGCCAGCAGCCGCGGTAATACGAAGGGTGCAAGCGTTAATCGGAATTACTGGGCGTAAAGCGCGCGTAGGTGGTTCAGCAAGTTGGATGTGAAAGCCCCGGGCTCAACCTGGGAACTGCATCCAAAACTACTGAGCTAGAGTACGGTAGAGGGTGGTGGAATTTCCTGTGTAGCGGTGAAATGCGTAGATATAGGAAGGAACACCAGTGGCGAAGGCGACCACCTGGACTGATACTGACACTGAGGTGCGAAAGCGTGGGGAGCAAACAGGATTAGATACCCTGGTAGTCCACGCCGTAAACGATGTCAACTAGCTGTTGGGTTCCTTGAGAACTTAGTAGCGAAGCTAACGCGATAAGTTGACCGCCTGGGGAGTACGGCCGCAAGGTTAAAACTCAAATGAATTGACGGGGGCCCGCACAAGCGGTGGAGCATGTGGTTTAATTCGAAGCAACGCGAAGAACCTTACCTGGCCTTGACATGCTGAGAACTTTCCAGAGATGGATTGGTGCCTTCGGGAACTCAGACACAGGTGCTGCATGGCTGTCGTCAGCTCGTGTCGTGAGATGTTGGGTTAAGTCCCGTAACGAGCGCAACCCTTGTCCTTAGTTACCAGCACGTTATGGTGGGCACTCTAAGGAGACTGCCGGTGACAAACCGGAGGAAGGTGGGGATGACGTCAAGTCATCATGGCCCTTACGGCCAGGGCTACACACGTGCTACAATGGTCGGTACAGAGGGTTGCCAAGCCGCGAGGTGGAGCTAATCTCACAAAACCGATCGTAGTCCGGATCGCAGTCTGCAACTCGACTGCGTGAAGTCGGAATCGCTAGTAATCGTGAATCAGAATGTCACGGTGAATACGTTCCCGGGCCTTGTACACACCGCCCGTCACACCATGGGAGTGGGTTGCTCCAGAAGTAGCTAGTCTAACCTTCGGGGGGACGGTTACCACGGAGTGATTCATGACTGGGGTGAAGTCGTAACAAGGTAGCCGTAGGGGAACCTGCGGCTGGATCACCTCCTTAATCGAAGACTTCAGCTTCTTCATAAGCTCCCACACGAATTGCTTGATTCACTCGCGAAAGGCGATTGGGTCTGTAGCTCAGTTGGTTAGAGCGCACCCCTGATAAGGGTGAGGTCGGCAGTTCGAATCTGCCCAGACCCACCAATTGTCGTGGTGCGCAGGCCGATCGAAAGATGGGGCCATAGCTCAGCTGGGAGAGCGCCTGCTTTGCACGCAGGAGGTCAGGAGTTCGATCCTCCTTGGCTCCACCATTATCGCCGAAAGCTCAGAAATGAGTGTTTACCCCTGTCGTCCGGTGGACGATTTCGAGGATGAAACATTGATTTCTGGTCTTTGCGCCAGAATCGTTCTTTAAAAATTTGGGTAAGTGATAGAAGTATTGAACTGGAGAGTGTTTTCACTGCACTTTTCAGGTCAAGGTAAAATTTGCGAGTTCAAGCGCAAGTTTTCGGCGAATGTCGTAATTCACGATTATAACCAGATTGCTTGGGGTTATATGGTCAAGTGAATAAGCGCATACGGTGGATGCCTTGGCAGTCAGAGGCGATGAAAGACGTGGTAGCCTGCGATAAGCTTCGGGGAGTCGGCAAACAGACTTTGATCCGGAGATCTCTGAATGGGGAAACCCACCCGGGATAACCCGGGTATCTTGTACTGAATACATAGGTGCAAGAGGCGAACCAGGGGAACTGAAACATCTAAGTACCCTGAGGAACAGAAATCAACCGAGATTCCCTTAGTAGTGGCGAGCGAACGGGGATTAGCCCTTAAGCTTCTTGGATTTTAGCGGAACGCTCTGGAAAGTGCGGCCATAGTGGGTGATAGCCCCGTACGCGAAAGGATCCTTGAAGTGAAATCGAGTAGGACGGAGCACGAGAAACTTTGTCTGAATATGGGGGGACCATCCTCCAAGGCTAAATACTACTGACTGACCGATAGTGAACCAGTACCGTGAGGGAAAGGCGAAAAGAACCCCGGAGAGGGGAGTGAAATAGAACCTGAAACCGTATGCGTACAAGCAGTGGGAGCCTACTTTGTTAGGTGACTGCGTACCTTTTGTATAATGGGTCAGCGACTTATATTCAGTGGCGAGCTTAACCGATTAGGGGAGGCGTAGCGAAAGCGAGTCTTAATAGGGCGTTTAGTCGCTGGGTATAGACCCGAAACCGGGCGATCTATCCATGAGCAGGTTGAAGGTTAGGTAACACTGACTGGAGGACCGAACCCACTCCCGTTGAAAAGGTAGGGGATGACTTGTGGATAGGAGTGAAAGGCTAATCAAGCTCGGAGATAGCTGGTTCTCCTCGAAAGCTATTTAGGTAGCGCCTCACGTATCACTCCAGGGGGTAGAGCACTGTTTCGGCTAGGGGGTCATCCCGACTTACCAAACCGATGCAAACTCCGAATACCTGGAAGTGTCAGCGTGGGAGACACACGGCGGGTGCTAACGTCCGTCGTGAAAAGGGAAACAACCCAGACCGCCAGCTAAGGTCCCAAAGTTGTGGTTAAGTGGTAAACGATGTGGGAAGGCTTAGACAGCTAGGAGGTTGGCTTAGAAGCAGCCACCCTTTAAAGAAAGCGTAATAGCTCACTAGTCGAGTCGGCCTGCGCGGAAGATGTAACGGGGCTCAAACCACACACCGAAGCTGCGGGTGCATCGCAAGATGCGCGGTAGAGGAGCGTTCTGTAAGCCTGTGAAGGTGAGTTGAGAAGCTCGCTGGAGGTATCAGAAGTGCGAATGCTGACATGAGTAACGACAATGGGTGTGAAAAACACCCACGCCGAAAGACCAAGGGTTCCTGCGCAACGTTAATCGACGCAGGGTTAGTCGGTCCCTAAGGCGAGGCTGAAGAGCGTAGTCGATGGGAAACAGGTTAATATTCCTGTACTTCTGGTTACTGCGATGGAGGGACGGAGAAGGCTAGGCCAGCTTGGCGTTGGTTGTCCAAGTTTAAGGTGGTAGGCTGGGATCTTAGGTAAATCCGGGATCCTAAGGCCGAGAGCTGATGACGAGTTATCTTTCAGATGACGAAGTGGTTGATGCCATGCTTCCAGGAAAAGCTTCTAAGCTTCAGGTAACCAGGAACCGTACCCCAAACCGACACAGGTGGTTGGGTAGAGAATACCAAGGCGCTTGAGAGAACTCGGGTGAAGGAACTAGGCAAAATGGCACCGTAACTTCGGGAGAAGGTGCGCCGGTGAGGGTGAATGATTTACTCAGTAAGCCCATGCCGGTCGAAGATACCAGGCCGCTGCGACTGTTTATTAAAAACACAGCACTCTGCAAACACGAAAGTGGACGTATAGGGTGTGACGCCTGCCCGGTGCCGGAAGGTTAATTGATGGGGTTAGCGCAAGCGAAGCTCTTGATCGAAGCCCCGGTAAACGGCGGCCGTAACTATAACGGTCCTAAGGTAGCGAAATTCCTTGTCGGGTAAGTTCCGACCTGCACGAATGGCGTAACGATGGCGGCGCTGTCTCCACCCGAGACTCAGTGAAATTGAAATCGCTGTGAAGATGCAGTGTATCCGCGGCTAGACGGAAAGACCCCGTGAACCTTTACTATAGCTTTGCACTGGACTTTGAGCTTGCTTGTGTAGGATAGGTGGGAGGCTTTGAAGCGTGGACGCCAGTTCGCGTGGAGCCATCCTTGAAATACCACCCTGGCAATCTTGAGGTTCTAACTCTGGTCCGTCATCCGGATCGAGGACAGTGTATGGTGGGTAGTTTGACTGGGGCGGTCTCCTCCCAAAGAGTAACGGAGGAGTACGAAGGTGCGCTCAGACCGGTCGGAAATCGGTCGTAGAGTATAAAGGCAAAAGCGCGCTTGACTGCGAGACAGACACGTCGAGCAGGTACGAAAGTAGGTCTTAGTGATCCGGTGGTTCTGTATGGAAGGGCCATCGCTCAACGGATAAAAGGTACTCCGGGGATAACAGGCTGATACCGCCCAAGAGTTCATATCGACGGCGGTGTTTGGCACCTCGATGTCGGCTCATCACATCCTGGGGCTGAAGCCGGTCCCAAGGGTATGGCTGTTCGCCATTTAAAGTGGTACGCGAGCTGGGTTTAGAACGTCGTGAGACAGTTCGGTCCCTATCTGCCGTGGACGTTTGAGATTTGAGAGGGGCTGCTCCTAGTACGAGAGGACCGGAGTGGACGAACCTCTGGTGTTCCGGTTGTCACGCCAGTGGCATTGCCGGGTAGCTATGTTCGGAAGAGATAACCGCTGAAAGCATCTAAGCGGGAAACTCGCCTCAAGATGAGATCTCACTGGGGACTCGATCCCCCTGAAGGGCCGTCGAAGACTACGACGTTGATAGGCTGGGTGTGTAAGCGTTGTGAGGCGTTGAGCTAACCAGTACTAATTGCCCGTGAGGCTTGACCATATAACACCCAAACAATCTGCGATCCCAGGATCACAGTGGGTGCGACAGGCCGAAAGCTTGCAGAACCGCAAATTACCGAATCTGATACACTATCACTTGCCCAATTCGGGGTAGCGCCATGGCGATGCCCCAACCGAATTGCTTGACGACCATAGAGCGTTGGAACCACCTGATCCCATCCCGAACTCAGCAGTGAAACGACGCATCGCCGATGGTAGTGTGGGGCTTCCCCATGTGAGAGTAGGTCATCGTCAAGCACCTATACAGAAACCCCGACCAGCCACGCTGGTCGGGGTTTCGTCTTTTCGCGCCAGAAACTTTCCACAGACACGGAAAAGCCCCGAACGGGTCGGGGCTTGACGTACACCTCAGCCTTGTGAACTCAGCGGCTCGCCCCACAGGCACAGCTCCAGGCTGTGACTCTCGCCGCCGGCCAGTTGCACGCAGTCGTCCAGCACGTTGGCGGTTTCGATGCACAGCATGCGCTGCCAGGCATCCTCAGCGAATTGCGACAGGCGCTGTGCCTTGTCGATCCACGGGTTCCACAGCACGGCCGAACGCGAGCTACGGCTTTGCAGGCAGATGCGCCGCTGCCAGCCGGTATCCCGTAGCTCCAGACGCGGCGGCAGGTCCAGGTAGATGCGGTCGGTTTCTCCGGCGAACTGCAGCGGGCCTGCCTGGCGGTACTCGCGCCAGCCGTCGAGGGTTTCGATGTAGCGTGAGCCGTCCAGCCCCGCGATGCTCACCTTGTGGATATCGCTGACGGCGAAATAGCTGTGCAGGGCCTGACTGAGCCACACCGGACGCTGGCCGCGGTTGTGGCTGCGCAGTTGCAGCTGCAGACGGTCACCAAGACGGATCTCCAGTTCCACATCGACGGCATGGGGCCAGTCGGGCAGACCGCTTTCCGCCTGCGGGCAGGCGAACAGCAGACGCGCCTCGTCGCCGTCGATCACGCTTTCCCGGCATTCCCATGGCAGGTTGCGCACCAGGCCATGGAAGGGCGCGGCCTCGCCACGATACTGGGCGAGCAGGGCGGCGGGATTGCGCGCGAGGTCGCCGAACCATGGCCAGCATACCGGCACGCCACCGCGCACCGACTGGCCGCGCAGGCCGCGGGCCTGTTCGCTGAGCCAGATCAGCGGCGGCTCGTCGCCCTGCCGATAGCTGAGGATCTGCGCGCCCTGTTCGGCGATCAGCAGGTCGGCGTTGGCGGTCCGGACCCGCCAGCAGGGCAGGTCGTCGAACTGTTCGCGGCGGATATGCGGGGTGGACTGGGTCACGGGGCTGTCCTGATCGGTAATTCAATGTCGCATTATTCCGCGCCTCTCGCGGCGGCGCCATGCGCGCGGGCTACCCTGAAAGGGATACGTGGACCGGGAGCCAGGCATGCGCAAGGGCTTGATCGCGGCGGCGCTGCTGCTGACGCTGGGCGCCCTGCTGTGGTGGTGGCAGCGGCCGCAGCCGCTGCCGGTGACGCTGCTGACCGTGCAGCGCGGGCCGGTGGAGAGCCTGGTGGCCAACAGCCGCGCCGGTACCCTCAAGGCCTGTCGTCGCTCGCAGCTGTCGTTCAACCTCGGTGCGCCGGTGGCCGAGCGCCTGGTGACGGAGGGCGAGCGGGTGCAGGCCGGTCAGGTGCTGATGCGCCTGCGCCAGGACGACCAGCAGGCACGTCTGGCCGAGGCCGAGGCGCGCCTGCTCCTGCAGCGCAATGCGCGCGTGCGCCAGTGCGCTCAGGCCGAGCTGGACGGCCGCGAGGTGGCCCGTCTGCGCCGCCTCGCCGAGCGCCGCCTGGCGGCGGCGGATCTGCTCGACCGGGCGCAGACCCAGGCGCGGCTGTCCGCCCTGCAGTGCGAGGCGGCTGCCGCGCAGGTCGCCGAAGCCGAGGCAGCTGTGGCCCTGCAGCGCGCGCTGCTCGACCAGAAGACCCTGCGGGCGCCCTTCGCCGGCATAGTCGCGGAGATCAACGGCGAGGTCGGCGAGTTCGTCACCCCCTCGCCGCCGGGCATCCCCACGCCGCCAGCGGTGGATCTGATCGACGACAGCTGCCTGTACGTCGAGGCGCCGATCGACGAGGTGGAAGCCGCCCGCGTGGCGCTCGGCATGCCGGTGCGCATCAGCCTGGATGCCTTCCGCGGCCAGTCCTTCGCCGGCACGGTCAGCCGCATCGCGCCCTTCGTGCGCGAGCTGGAAAAGCAGGCGCGCACCGTCGACATCGAGGTGCGCTTCCGCGCGCCGCCGCCGCAACTCGCCCTGCTCACCGGCTACAGCGCCGACGTCGAGATCCTCCTCGAGCAGCGCGAGGGGGTATTGCGCATTCCCAGCGAGAGCCTGCTCGACGGCCGGCGGGTGCTGCGTTACGACACCGCGAGCGGCGTGCTGCGCGCGGTGGAGGTGCAGACCGGGCTGGCCAACTGGCGCTGGACCGAGGTGCGCGCCGGCCTTGAGGAGGGCGCGCGCATCCTCGCCAGCCTGGAGCAGGAGGGGCTGGGCGACGGGGTGGCGGTGAGTCCCCGCAATGGAGCGCCGCCACCATGATCCGCCTGCGCGGGGTGACGCGCTGCTTTCACCTCGGCGAGCAGCGGGTGATGGGGCTGGAGGCAGTGGATCTGGACATCGCCGCCGGCGAGTACCTGTCGGTGATGGGGCCGTCCGGTTCCGGCAAGTCGACCCTGCTCAACGTGCTGGGCCTGCTCGATGTCCCGGACGCCGGCGAATACTGGCTGGACGGCGAGCCGACCGCGGCGCTCGACGAGGTCCGCCGCGCGGCGCTGCGCAGCCGCCACATCGGCTTCGTGTTCCAGTCCTACCACCTGATCCCGCGCCTCACCGCCCTGGAGAACATCGAGCTGCCGATGCTGCTGGCCGGCATCGAGCCTGCCGAGCGGCGCCGGCGCAGTGCCCGGCTGGTCGAGCGGCTGAGCCTGGGCGACCGGGTGGCGCACCGTCCCGGCGAGCTGTCCGGCGGCCAGCGCCAGCGCGTGGCGATCGCCCGGGCGATGGTCATGCAGCCGGCGTTGCTGCTGGCCGACGAGCCGACCGGCAACCTCGACAGCCACTCCGGCGCCGAGGTGGTGGAGCTGCTCGAGGAGCTCAACCGCGACGGTCTGACCCTGCTGATCGTCACCCATGACGCGGCCCTGGGCGCTCGCGCCCGGCGCAGCCTGGGCATGCGCGACGGCCGGATCGTCAGCGACCGCCAGCAGGGCGGGGCGGCCTGATGCGTCCGGCCGACGCCCTGCGCCTGTGCCTGGGGGCCCTGCGCGGACATCGCCGGCGCAGCCTGATGCTGCTGCTGGCGATCGGCATCGGCGTGCTGGCGGTCACCCTGCTCACCGGCCTTGCCGAGGGCGCCCGCGGCTTCGTGCTTGCCGAGTTCTCGCTGCTCGGACGCAACACCCTGATCGTCCTGCCCGGGCGCAAGGAGACTACCGGCGGCGTGCCGCCGCTCACCGGCCTGGCGCCGCGCGACCTGACCCTGCAGGACGCCGAGGCCATCGCCCGCCTGCCCGCGGTGCGCCGGGTCGCCCCGCTGCAGGCCGGTCAGCTGGAGGTCAGCGCCGGCGGCCGCCGCCGCGAGGCCCTGGTGCTCGGCACCAGCCGCGAGTTCTTCGCCATCCGCCAGCTGCAGGTCAGCCAGGGACAGCCGCTGCCGCCACTGCCCTTCGCCCAGGCCGAGGCGGTCTGCCTGATCGGTGCCAAGCTGCGTCGCGAGCTGTTCGCCGAGCGCCCGGCGCTGGGCGAGTGGCTGCGTGCCGGCGACCGCCGCTTCCGGGTGATCGGCCTGCTCGAGGAGCGCGGCGAGTCGCTGGGCATGGACTTCGCCGAGCTGCTGATCATCCCGGTGGCCAGCGCCCAGGCGCTGTTCGACCGCGAGGGGCTGTTCCGCGTGTTCGCCGAAGTGCGCGGTCCGCTGCTGCTGGACAGCGGCAAGCGGCAGATCCTCGCGCTGCTCCGCGAACGCCACGAGGGCGAGGAGGACGTCACCCTGATCAGCCAGGACTCGATGCTCGCCGCCTTCGACGACATCCTCGGCGCCCTGGCCATGGCCCTGGCCGGCATCGCCGCGATCAGCCTGCTGGTGGCCGGCGTGCTGATCATGAACGTCACCTGGATCGCGGTCAGCCAGCGCACCGCCGAGATCGGCCTGCTCAAGGCCCTCGGTGCCACGCCGCGGCAGGTGCACGGCCTGTTCGTCGGCGAGGCGCTGCTGCTCGCCCTGCTCGGCGCGCTGGCCGGGTTGCTGCTCGGCGAGCTGCTGCTGTGGATCGCGCGTCTGCTCTGGGAGGTCCCGCTGCGCGCGCCGCTGTGGGCGCGGCTCGGTGCGCTGCTGCTGGCCCTGGCCACCGCCGTGCTGTTCGCCTGGCTGCCGGCGGCGCAGGCGGCGCGCCTGCCGCCGGTGCAGGCGCTGCGCCCGCCGGGAGCGCGCTGATGCGTTGGCAGGACGGCCTGCAACTGACCGGCTCGGCGCTGACCAGCCGGCCGCTGCGCAGCCTGCTGACGATGCTCGGCGTGGCCATCGGCATCGCCGCGGTGGCGCTGCTCACCGCCATCGGCGAGGGCCTGCGCCACTACGTGCTGGACAACTTCTCGCAGTTCGGCACGCGGATCATCGCCATCCATCCAGGCCGTACCCAGACCGGCGGTTTCGGCGGCCTGCTGGCCAGCATCCGTCCGCTGTCGGTGGCCGACGCCGAGGCGCTGCGCCGTCTGCCGCAGGTCGAGGCGGTGGTGCCGGTGATCCAGGGCAGCGGCGACATCCAGGCCGGTGCGCGCAAGCGCAGCAGCGACGTCATCGGCGGCGGCCACCAACTGGCCGAGGCCTGGCGCTTCCACGTCGCCCTCGGCCAGTTCCTGCCGGCGCCGCGCGACGGGCGCTCGCCGCCGGTCACCGTGCTCGGCCACAAGCTGCGCGTCGAGCTGTTCGGCAGCGCCAATCCGCTGGGCGAGGCGCTGCGCATCGGCGGCACGCGCTTCCGGGTGGTCGGGGTGATGGCGGAGAAGGGCCAACTGCTCGGCTTCGACCTCGACGATGTCGCCTACATCCCGGTGGACTGGGCCGAGACGCTGTTCAACCGCGAGGGGCTGATGGAGATCAGCGTGGTGTATGGTCCCGGCACCAGTGCCGCGCACCTGGCCGGCGGCATCCGCCGGCTGCTGGTCGAGCGCCACGGCGTCGAGGACTTCAGCCTGACCACCCAGGACGACATGCTCGCCAGCCTCGACCGCATCCTCGCCATCCTCAGCGCGGCGGTGGTGGCGCTGGGTGGCATCTCGCTGCTGGTCGGCGCGGTCGGCATCCTCACCATCATGACCACCGCGGTGGGCGAGCGCACCGCCGAGATCGGCCTGCTGCGCGCCCTCGGCGCCAGTCCGCGCCAGGTGCTCGGCCTGTTCCTCGCCGAGGCCACCCTGCTGGCGCTGGCCGGCGGCCTGCTCGGTCTGCTGCTGATGACTCTGCTGCTCGGTGCCTTGCAACTGGGCATGTCCGGACTGCCGCTGCGCCCGCAGCCGCTGCTGCTCCTTGCGGCCCTGCTGCTGGCGGCGCTGATCGGCACTGCTGCCGGCCTGGCGCCGGCGCGCCAGGCCGCGCGCCTGCATCCGGTGGACGCCCTGCGCAGCGAGTGACAAGGCCTGTGATAAATATCCGGGTAAAACAGTGTGACTTTTCGCCGACGCGGACTGTCGTTTAAGACAGTCAATCGCCAACCGAACGCCTGCGGCCACAAGCCGGCAGCGCGTGCGAAGCCCCGGAGTACAGACCGTGAAAGAGGTTCCCGTGCAGAAGAAGATGATGGATAGCGCCGACGAGGCCCTGAGCAGCATTGTCGACGGCTTCAAGCGTTTCCGCCGCGACGTGTTCCCCGAGCAGGAGGAGTTGTTCAAGAAGCTGGCCACCGCGCAGAACCCGCGGGCCATGTTCATCACCTGCGCTGATTCGCGCATCGTTCCCGAGCTGATCACCCAGAGCTCGCCGGGCGACCTGTTCGTCACCCGCAACGTCGGCAACGTGGTGCCGCCCTACGGCCAGATGAACGGCGGCGTGTCCACCGCCATCGAGTACGCGGTGGTGGCGCTGGGCGTGCGCCACATCATCATCTGCGGCCACTCCGATTGCGGCGCGATGAAGGCGGTGCTCAACCCGCAGTCGCTGGAAGGCATGCCGACGGTGAAGGGCTGGCTGCGCCATGCCGAGGTGGCGCGCACCGTGGTCGAGCAGAACTTCGCCCGCTGCGACTGCGGCCAGGAGCACCTGGAGCTGCTCACCGAGGAGAACGTGGTGGCCCAGCTCAACCACCTGCTGACCCACCCGTCGGTGGCGGCACGGGTGGCCAGCGGCCAGCTGTTCATCCACGGCTGGGTGTACAACATCGAGACCAGCGAGATCATCGCCTACGACGCGGAGAGCGGCCGTTTCCTGCCGCTCGACGGCGACCTGGTGCCGATGGCCACCCCGCGCTCGCGCTTCAACGGCTGAGACCGTCCGGGCAGCGCCGCCGCGTCCTGCGGCGGCGCTGCGTCGTTCAGGCCGTCAGCTGCAGCTCGACGCCCAGCTGGCGCGACAGGCACGGCCAGGTCTGCCAGGCGGCCAGGCGCTGCGGGTCGGCCAGCTGCGCGCGGTACTCCTGGGCGGTTTCGGTGACGAAGATCCGCTCGTCCTGCAGGGCTTCGCTGGCCTGATGCACCGCGGCATCGAGCTGGTTGGCGAACGGCTCGCCGATCAGCGCATGGGCCACCAGGTTGGCCACCGTGGTGTCCAGCGGAATCAGCGGCTGACCGAAGTGGGCGATGTAGCGGTCGTTGACCTCCTCCACCAGGCGATGGGCCAGATAGGCCTCGTCCAGCAGGGCTTCCAGGCCCTCATGTCCCTCCAGCTCCGGCGGCGGGCTGAGGAAGAACTCCTCGGCCAGGCGCAGCACCGGCTTGATCTGAGCATCGATGCCGGCCTCGCTCGCCACGCTGGCCGCCGCTTCCACCAGCTCCGGCACCTCGTCGACATAGGCGCGCACGAAGCGCAGCAGGGTCCCCGGTGCATCCGCTTCGGGCAGGCGAATGGCGCGGTGCAGGCCGTCGATGCGGCCGGCCAGGTCGGTGGCCAGGCTGCCGTGTTCGGTTTCGTGCTGCAGGGCCTGGTCGATGCGTTCGCGCAGGGCGGCGATGTTCATGGAAGGCAGTACTCCAGAGGCAGTTGATGACAGCAACGCAACATAGTTGCAGATCGCCGGTTGCGCCAATTGACCTGTAACAAGCTAACGAATTTCCGATCGGCTGCAGCCTCGCCCGCGATTTCCGGTTCGATTGCCAGCCCGGGGACCCTGTCTATACTCGGATTGTGTGTGCGCTGAAGGGATCCGGCAGCTGCTCAAGCAGGGCAGGGTGCGAGAACCGGCGCTGGCCGCGAGACGGCCGCGCCCCCTGGTCGCAGGCAAGAAGCCGGCGGGTACAAGAAGAACGATAAGGGGACCCCGAATGTTGCGACATTCGCATTTCTGGCTGGGGGCCATGCTCGGGCTGGCATCGCTGCCGGCGCAGGCCGAGTGGGCGGTGAACATGGGCCGGGGCGCCACCGAGGTCAGCCGCTCGGTATTCGACCTGCACATGACCATCTTCTGGATCTGCGTGGTCATCGGCGTGGTGGTGTTCGGCGCGATGTTCTGGTCGATGCTCATGCACCGGCGCAGCCGCGGCCAGCAGCCGGCGCAGTTCCACGAGCATACCTGGGTGGAAATCCTCTGGACCGTGGTGCCCTTCGTCATCCTGGTGCTGATGGCGGTGCCGGCCACCCGCACGCTGATCGCCATCTACGACCATTCCGAACCCGACCTGGACATCCAGATCACCGGCTACCAGTGGAAGTGGCACTACAAGTACCTGGGCCAGGACGTCGAGTTCTTCAGCAACCTCGCCACCCCGCGCGCGCAGATCGACAACCGGGCGGCCAAGGACGCGCACTACCTGCTGGAGGTCGACCAGCCGCTGGTGGTGCCGGTCGGCGCCAAGGTGCGTTTCCTGGTCACTGCCGCCGACGTGATCCACTCCTGGTGGGTGCCGGCGCTGGCGGTGAAGAAGGACGCCATCCCCGGCTTCGTCAACGAGGCGTGGACGCGCATCGAGCAGCCCGGCCTGTACCGCGGCCAGTGCACCGAGCTGTGCGGCAAGGACCACGGTTTCATGCCGGTGGTGGTGGAGGCGAAGAGTCGCGAGGACTTCGACCGCTGGCTGGCCGAACGCAAGGCCGCGGCGCTGGCGGAGAAGGAACTGACCGGCAAGGAATGGACCCTGGAAGAGCTGATGGCGCGCGGCGAGCAGGCCTACCAGACCGCCTGCGCCGCCTGTCACCAGCCCACCGGCGCCGGCATGCCGCCGGTGTTCCCGGCCCTCAAGGGCTCGGCCATCGCCACCGGGCCGAAGGAAGGCCACATCGCCATCGTGGTCGGCGGCAAGCCGGGCACCGCCATGGCGGCCTTCGGCAAGCAGCTCTCCGACGTCGATCTGGCGGCGATCATCACCTACGAGCGCAATGCCTGGGGCAACAGCACCGGTGACATGGTCACGCCGCAGGAGATCGCGGCGTTCAAGCAGGCGAAGGAGTGACGGACATGAGCGCAGTGATCGACACGCACGCCCACGGTCATGCCCACGGCCCGGCCCGGGGCCTGATGCGCTGGGTGCTGACCACCAACCACAAGGACATCGGCACCATGTACCTGGTGTTCAGCTTCGCCATGTTCCTGTTCGGCGGCAGCATGGCGATGGTGATCCGCGCCGAGCTGTTCCAGCCCGGCCTGCAGATCGTCCAGCCGGAGTTCTTCAACCAGATGACCACCATGCACGGCCTGATCATGGTGTTCGGCGCGGTGATGCCGGCCTTCGTCGGCCTGGCCAACTGGATGATCCCGCTGATGATCGGCGCGCCGGACATGGCCCTGCCGCGGATGAACAACTTCAGCTTCTGGTTGCTGCCGGCGGCCTTCGGCCTGCTCGCCAGCACCCTGTTCATGGAAGGGGGCGGCCCCAACTTCGGCTGGACCTTCTACGCGCCGCTGTCGACCACCTACGCGCCGGAGAGCGTCACCTTCTTCATCTTCGCCGTGCACCTGATGGGCATCAGCTCGATCATGGGCGCGATCAACGTCATCGCCACCGTGCTCAACCTGCGCGCGCCGGGGCTGACCCTGATGCAGATGCCGCTGTTCGTGTGGACCTGGCTGATCACCGCCTTCCTGCTGATCGCGGTGATGCCGGTGCTGGCCGGCGTGGTGACCATGATGCTGATGGACATCCACTTCGGCACCAGCTTCTTCAGCGCCGCCGGCGGCGGCGACCCGGTGCTGTTCCAGCACGTGTTCTGGTTCTTCGGCCACCCCGAGGTGTACATCATGATCCTGCCCGCGTTCGGCGCGGTCAGCGCGATCATCCCCACCTTCAGCCGCAAGCCGCTGTTCGGCTACACCTCGATGGTCTACGCCACCGGCGCCATCGCCTTCCTGTCGTTCATCGTCTGGGCGCACCACATGTTCACCGTGGGCATCCCGCTGACCGGCGAGCTGTTCTTCATGTACGCCACCATGCTGATCGCCGTGCCCACCGGGGTGAAGGTGTTCAACTGGGTGAGCACCATGTGGCGCGGCTCGCTGACCTTCGAGGCGCCGATGCTGTTCGCCGTGGCCTTCGTCATCCTGTTCACCATCGGCGGCTTCTCCGGGCTGATGCTGGCCATCGCCCCGGCCGACTTCCAGTACCACGACACCTACTTCGTGGTGGCGCACTTCCACTACGTGCTGGTGCCGGGAGCGATCTTCGGCATCTTCGCCTCCACCTACTACTGGTTGCCGAAGTGGACCGGGCACATGTACGACGAGACCCTGGCCAGGCTGCATTTCTGGCTGTCCTTCGTCGGCATGAACCTGGCCTTCTTCCCCATGCACTTCGTCGGCCTGGCCGGCATGCCGCGGCGCATCCCCGACTACAACCTGATGTTCGCCAACTTCAACATGGTCTCCAGCGTCGGCGCCTTCCTGTTCGGCGCCACCCAGCTGCTGTTCCTGTTCATCGTCGTCAAGTGCGTGCGCGGCGGGCCGAAGGCGGCCGACAAGCCCTGGGACGGCGCCCACGGCCTGGAGTGGACGGTGCCCTCGCCGGCGCCCTACCACACCTTCCAGACTCCGCCGGAAGTCGACGAGCGCAGCCGGCTGCACTGAGTGGCCGAGGCGCGAGGAGCCTGCGATGAGCGAGAGCACCGACACGTGCCGCCTGGTCCGCCGCCTGCTGCTGGTGGTGGTGGCCATGTTCGGCTTCGGCTTCGCCCTGGTGCCGCTGTACGACGTGATGTGCCAGGCCTTCGGCATCAACGGCAAGACCGCCGGCGCCTACACGGGCAGCCAGCAGGTGGACGAGGCGCGCACCGTGCGCGTGCAGTTCCTCGCCACCAACGCCGCCGGGATGACCTGGCGTTTCGACCCGCAGCAGGACGAGCTGGTGGTGCACCCCGGCGCGGTCAACCAGATGCTGTTCGTCGCCCACAACCCGACGGACCATGCGATGACCGCCCAGGCCATCCCCAGCGTGGCGCCGGCCAAGGCGGCGGCGTTCTTCCACAAGACCGAGTGTTTCTGCTTCACCCAGCAGGTGCTGCAGCCGGGCGAGCGCATCGAGATGCCGGTGCGCTTCATCGTCGACCGCGACCTGCCGGCCGACGTGCAGCACCTGACCCTGGGCTACACGCTGTTCGACATCACCGCGCAGAAGCCGCCGCTGGCGCAGCGCACAGGCGACTGACGGGGACGCACCCCATGCACAGCAGGCCGCGCTGCCGGCGCGGCCGAGGAGAGCGACAATGGCCAGCCACGAGCAGTACTACGTCCCCGAGCAGAGCAAGTGGCCGATCATCGCCAGCATCGGCCTGCTGGTGACGGTGGTCGGCCTGGGCACCTGGTTCAACGACCTCAAGGCGGCGCGCGCCGACTCGGCCGGCCCGCTGATCTTCTTCGTCGGCGCGCTGCTGCTGGCGTACATGCTGTTCGGCTGGTTCGGCAACGTCATCCACGAGAGCCGCAGCGGGCTGTACAGCGGACAGATGGACCGCTCGTTCCGCTGGGGCATGCGCTGGTTCATCTTCTCCGAGGTGATGTTCTTCGCCGCCTTCTTCGGCGCGCTGTTCTACCTGCGGGTGTTCGTCGGCCCCTGGCTGGACGGCGCGGGTGACAAGGGCGTCAGCGCCATGCTCTGGCCGGACTTCCAGTTCAGCTGGCCGCTGCTCGACAACCCCGACCCCAAGGCCTATCCGCCGCCGCAGGGGATCATCGACCCCTGGCACCTGCCGCTGATCAACACCGTGCTGCTGGTGACCTCCAGCTTCACCCTGACCTTCGCCCACCACGCCCTGCGCCACGACAGGCGCACCGCGCTCAAGGCCTGGCTGGCGCTGACCGTGCTGCTCGGCGCCGCCTTCCTGGTGCTGCAGGCCGAGGAATACGTGCACGCCTACACCGAGCTGGACCTGACCCTGGCCTCCGGCGTCTACGGCGCCACCTTCTTCATGCTCACCGGCTTCCACGGCGCCCACGTCACCATAGGCGCGCTGATGCTGCTGGTGATGCTGATCCGCATCCTGCGCGGGCATTTCGCCCCGGATCAGCACTTCGGCTTCGAGGCGGCCAGCTGGTACTGGCACTTCGTCGATGTGGTGTGGGTCGGCCTGTTCGTCTTCGTCTACGTGCTGTGAGGGTGCGGCCGTGTCGGTTGCCGCCGTCCCGCCGCGGGACCGGCGTTTCCGCCCGGGCCTGCTGCCGACCCTGGTGGTCGCGGCCCTGCTGCCGCTGCTGCTCGGCCTCGGCTGCTGGCAGCTGCAGCGCGCCGGAGAGAAGCGCGAGCTGCTCGCCGAGCAGGCCGCGCGCAGCCAGGCACCGGCCGCGGATCTGGTCGAGCTGGCGGCGCTGGACGATCCGGCCTTCCGCCGCGTGCGCCTGGTCGGCACCTTCGATGCCGGGCACAGCCTGCTGCTGGACAACCGCCAGCGTGGCGGACGGGTCGGTGTCGAGCTGCTGCAGCCGTTTCTCGACCGCCCGAGCGGGCGCTGGGTGCTGGTCAACCGCGGCTGGCTGCCCTGGCCGCAGCGGGCGGCGCTGCCGGCGTTCGACACCCCGGTCGGCGAGCTGAGCCTGGAGGCCAGCGTCTATCGGCCGCCCGGCAGCGCCTTCCTGCTCGGCGACGGCGCCCCGGGCGAGGGCTGGCCGCGGCTGGTCAACGTGGTCGAGGCTCCGGCGCTGTGGGGCGAGCTGGAGCGCGACGGGCTGGCCGACGAATTGCGCCTCGAGCCCGGCCCGGCCAGCTACGTCGGCGACTGGCCGGTGGTGGCTTCGGGGCCGGAGAAACATCTGGGCTATGCGGTGCAGTGGTTCGCCCTGGCGGCGACCCTGCTCGGCATGTACCTGTGGTTCGGCGTGAAACAGGCACGGGAGGTGCGCGATGGGCTCCACTCTGACGCTTGAGCCGCTGCCGCGGCGCGGTCGCGGGCGCTGGCAACTGCTCGGCCTGCTGGCCGTGGTGATCGGGCCGATGCTGCTGGCCAGCGCCATGTATCGCTGGCAGTTCTGGGTGCCGCAGGCCCGCAGCTATCACGGCGAGCTGATCGCCACCGGGCAGACGCCGGCCGACCTCGGCGTGGCCGGCAGCTGGGACATCCAGGCGGGCGACGAGCCGCGCCGGTGGGTGCTGCTGGTGACCAGCGCCGACGGCTGCGCGGCGGACTGTCGGGCGCTGGTCTACCTGGCGCGGCAGATCCATATCGGCCTCAATCGCGAGGCGCCGCGCGCCGGCCATGTCCTCGCCCATGGCGCGGCGCTGCCGGCCGACTACGACGCCGAGTTGCGCGTGGCCTACCCGCAGCTGCAGCGCCTGGGCCTGGATGTCGAGCGCTACCCGCAGGACGGCGCGCAGCTGTGGATCGTCGATCCGCACGGCAACCTGGTGCTGCGCTATCGGGTCGGCAGCGACGGCAAGCAGATCCTCGACGACCTGCGCCACCTGCTGAAGATCTCGCAGATCGGCTGAGCGCCGGGCAGTCTGCCGGAGGACTGCTAGAGTCAAAGACAGGAGCGACTTCGACCAGCTGTGCAGGAATCCGGGGGGAGGATCTGCCATGGCGACAAGCACAAGAAGACCGGGTTACCGGCTTGCCCTCTGCGCCACGCTGCTGGCTCTGCTGGTGGTGATGCTCGGCGCCTATACCCGCCTGACCCACGCCGGCCTCGGCTGCCCCGACTGGCCGGGCTGCTACGGCTTCCTCGGCGTGCCGCAGAGCGCCGAACAGCTCGCCCATGCCGAGCGGCATTTCCCGGACGCCCCGGTGGAGGCGGAGAAGGGCTGGAACGAGATGGTCCACCGCTACTTCGCCGGCAGCCTCGGCCTGCTGATCCTCGTCCTCGCGATCCAGGCCGTGCGCCGCCGCGACCGCGCCGGCCAGCCGCTCAGGCTGCCGCTGGCCCTGCTGGCGCTGGTGCTGCTGCAGGCCGCCTTCGGCATGTGGACGGTGACCCTCAAGCTGTGGCCGCAGGTGGTCACCGCCCACCTGCTCGGCGGCTTCGCCACCCTCGGCCTGCTGTTCCTGCTGACTCTGCGCCTGTCCGGCGCGCTGCCGCCGCTGCCCGGCGTGCTGCCGCGCCTGCGCGCGCTGGCGGGACTGGCGCTGCTCGCGGTAATCGGCCAGATCGCCCTCGGCGGCTGGGTGAGCAGCAACTACGCGGCGGTGGCCTGCGTCGACCTGCCCACCTGCCATGGCCAGTGGTGGCCGGCGATGGACTTCGCCAACGGTTTCCACCTGACCCAGCACATCGGCCCCAACTACCTCGGTGGCCAGCTCGACAGCGACGCGCGCACCGCCATCCACATGAGCCATCGCCTCGGCGCCCTGCTGGTCAGCCTGCTGCTGCTGGCCCTGGCCTGGCAGTTGCGCCGTGGTGGTCTGTCCGGGCTGGCCGGCCTGCTGCTGCTGGCGCTGGCCGCCCAGGTCAGCCTGGGCCTGGCCAACGTGCTGCTGCACCTGCCGCTGGCGGTGGCAGTGGCGCACAACCTCGGCGGGGCCGGCCTGCTGCTGGTGCTGGTGCTGGTCAACTACCGGCTGCGCGCGGCGGCGCCGGCCAGGCAGGGGGCCGGCCTGCGCCTGATCGGCCGTGGCGGCGACGAGCTGCGGCGCTATTCGCGCCTGTAGGACAACCGCACAAGAACAACAACGAGGGGGAGGGAACGCCATGAGCGCACTGGTGCAGCAACGTCAGGCCCGCGCCGGCTGGCGCGACTATCTGGAGCTGACCAAACCCAAGGTGGTGGTGCTGATGCTGATCACCGCGCTGGTCGGCATGTTCCTCGCCACCGACGGCGGCGTGCCCTGGAGCGTGCTGTTGTTCGGCAACCTCGGCATCGGCCTGTGCGCCGGCGCGGCGGCGGCGGTCAACCACGTGGTCGACCGGCGCATCGACGCGGTGATGGCGCGCACCCGCCTGCGTCCGCTGGTGGCCGGGCGGGTCTCGCCGGCGGCGGCGCTGGCCTTCGCCCTGGCCCTGGCGCTGGCCGGGCAGGCCCTGCTGCTGCTCTTCACCAACGCGCTGACCGCCTGGCTGACGCTGGCCTCGCTGCTCGGTTATGCGGCGATCTACACCGGCTTCCTCAAGCGCGCCACGCCGCAGAACATCGTCATCGGCGGCCTGGCCGGCGCGGCGCCGCCGATGCTCGGCTGGACCGCGGTGACCGGCCGGCTGGACGCCGAGGCGCTGCTGCTGGTGCTGATCATCTTCGCCTGGACCCCGCCGCACTTCTGGGCGCTGGCCATCCACCGCAAGGACGACTACGCCAGGGCGGAGATCCCCATGCTGCCGGTGACCCACGGCGAGCGCTACACCAAGCTGCACATCCTGCTGTACACCCTGATCCTGTTCGCCGTCAGCCTGCTGCCCTTCGTCATCCACATGAGCGGGCCGCTGTACCTGGCCGGCGCGGTGCTGCTCGGCGCGCGCTTCCTCGACTGGGCCTGGGCGCTGTACCGTGACAGCCGACCGCAGGCCGCGATCCGGACCTTCAAGTACTCTATTACCTACCTGTTCGCCCTGTTCATCGTGCTGCTGGTGGATCACTATCTGCCGGCACTTTCGCTCTAGCCAACGAAGCCGAGTCCATGACCCGCATCCACAAGACCGTCCTGTTCCTCGTCGCCGCCATCGCCCTGGTGCTCGGCCTCACCGTCAGCAAGGTGCTCAACGCGCCGTCGCAGCTCGATGCGGCGGCGCTGGCCGACGCCGGCATCATCCTGCTGCCGCAGAGCCGCGCCCTGCCGGCGCTGAGCCTCACCGACGAGAACGGCCAGCCGCAGGCGCTCGACCAGCTCAAGGGGCGCTGGACCCTGCTGTTCTTCGGCTACACCTTCTGCCCGGACATCTGCCCGACCACCCTGGCCGAGCTGCGCCAGCTCAAGAGCCAGCTGGCGCCGGAGGCGCTGGCGCGCCTGCAGGTGACCATGGTCAGCATCGATCCGCACCGCGACACCCCGGCCCAGCTCAAGCAGTACCTCGGCTACTACAACGCCGGCTACACCGGCCTGACCGGCGAGCTGGCGCAGATCCAGCAGCTGGCCAACGCGGTGAGCATCCCCTTCATTCCCGGCGACACCACCAGGCAGCACTACACCGTCGACCACAGCGGCAACCTGGCGCTGATCGGCCCCGACGGCCGCCAGCGCGGCTTCATCCGCGCGCCGCTGAATCCGGCCAAGCTGGCGCTGCAGCTGCCGCAGCTGCTCTCGCAGGAGTGAGGCGGCGGCAATCCCGGTAGGGTGCGCCATGCGCACCAGGGTGTGTGCGATGGTGCGCCATTCGATCCGGTAAACGCACAAGGGCCACCCCGCAGGGTGGCCCTTGTGCGTTACGGTCGGGAGAAAGCCCGTCAGCTGCCCTTCACCGTCTCCTCCATGGCCTGCAGGATGGCGCGCTTGCGGCGCTCCTCGGCGCGGCGGGTGAAGTACCAGGCGAGGAAGGTGAACAGCGACACCACCAGCAGGATCAGGCTGGCCACCGCGTTGATCTCCGGCTTCACTCCCAGGCGCACGGCGGAGAAGATCTCCATCGGCAGGGTGGTGGCGCCGGGACCGGAGACGAAGCTGGCCAGCACCAGGTCGTCCAGCGACAGGGCGAAGGACATCATCGCCCCGGCCGCCAGCGACGGCGCGATCATCGGGATGGTGATCAGGAAGAACACCTTCCATGGCCGCGCACCGAGATCCATGGCCGCCTCCTCGATCGACAGATCCAGCTCGCGCAGGCGCGAGGACACCACGATGGCCACGTAGGCGGTGCAGAAGGTGGTGTGGGCGATCCAGATGGTCAGCAGGCCGCGCTCGGCGGGCCAGCCGATCAGCTGGCCCATGGCCACGAACAGCAGCAGCAGCGACAGGCCGGTGATCACCTCGGGCATCACCAGCGGCGCGGTGACCATGCCGCCGAACAGGGTGCGGCCGCGGAAGCGCGGGATGCGGGTGAGCACGAAGGCGGCCAGGGTGCCCAGCGCGGTGGCGGCGATCGCCGTGTAGCAGGCGATCTCCAGCGAACGGCCCACCGCGCTCATCAGCTGGCGGTTGTCGAGCAGCCCGGCGTACCAGTGCAGCGACCAGCCGCCCCATACCGTCACCAGGCGCGAGGCGTTGAACGAGTAGATCACCAGGATCAGCATCGGCAGGTAGATGAACAGCATGCCGGCGATCAGCATGCAGCCGGAGAAGCTGAAGCGCTTCATACCTTGCCCTCCGGTTCTTGCGCCTGGGTGCTGTTGAACAGGGAAGAGGCCGGCACCAGCCAAACGCTCATGCTCATACCTTGCCCTCCAGTTCCTTCGCCTGGTTCCGGTTGAACAGGATGATCGGCACCAGCAGGATCGCCAGCATCACCACCGCCAGCGCGGCGGCCACCGGCCAGTCGCGGTTGTTGAAGAACTCCTGCCACAGCACCTTGCCGATCATCAGGGTTTCCGGTCCGCCGAGCAGCTCGGGAATGACGAACTCGCCGACCACCGGGATGAACACCAGCATGCAGCCGGCGACGATGCCGTTCTTCGACAACGGCACGGTGATCCTCCAGAAGCTGGTCAGGTGGCGGCAGCCGAGGTCGGCGGCGGCCTCGAGCAGGGTGGGGTCGTGCTTGACCAGGTTGGCGTACAGCGGCAGCACCATGAACGGCAGGTAGGCGTAGACGATGCCGATGTACACGGCCAGGTCGGTGTTGAGGATCTGCAGCGGGGCGTCGATCAGGCCGAGGTTCTGCAGCAGGGTGTTGAGCAGGCCGTTGTTGCTGAGGATGCCCATCCAGGCGTAGACGCGGATCAGGATCGCGGTCCAGGTCGGCATCATGATCAGCAGCAGCCACACCGTCTGCATCTCCTTGCTGGCACGGCTGATGGCGTAGGCCATCGGGTAGCCGATCAGCAGGCACAGCAGGGTGCTGATGGTGGCGATCTTCAGCGAGCCGAGGTAGGCGGCCAGGTACAGCTCGTCCTCGCTGAGGAACACGTAGTTGCCGAGGTTGAGCAGCACGGTCAGCTGGTTGTCGGCCCAGGTGACGATCTCGGTGTACGGCGGGATGGCCACGTCGACTTCGGCGAAGCTGATCTTCACCACGATGGCGAACGGCAGCATGAAGAACAGCAGCAGCCAGAAGAACGGGACGCCGATGACCAGGTGACGGCCGGAGAGCAGGCGCTTGAGCACATTCATGACTGCAGCACCACGCCGCTGTCGTCGAGCCAGTACAGGTAGACCTGGTCGTCCCAGGTCGGACGCTTGCCATGGCGCTCGGAGTTGGCCATGAACGCCTGGACGACCAGTCCCGAGGGCAGCTCGACGTAGTACACCGAATGACCGCCGAGGTAGGCGATGTCGTGCACCTTGCCGGTTGACCAGTTGCAGTCGGCATGCTCCAGCTCCGGCTTCTGCGTGCTGAGCAGCAGCTTCTCCGGGCGCAGGGCATAGGTGACGCGCTTGTCCTCGGCGCGGGTGGAGATGCCGTGGCCGACGTAGATCGGCCGCTCCAGCTGCGGGCAGGCGATCTTGGCATGGTCGGCGTCGTCCTCGACCAGCTCGCCGTCGAACAGGTTGACGTTGCCGATGAACTCGCAGACCAGGCGGCTGGCCGGGGTCTCGTAGATGTCCATCGGCGTGCCGACCTGGGCGATCCAGCCGAGGTTCATGATGGCGATGCGCTGGGCCATGGTCATGGCCTCTTCCTGGTCGTGGGTGACCATCACGCAGGTCACCCCGACCCGCTCGATGATCTCCACCAGCTCCAGCTGCATCTGCGAGCGCAGCTTCTTGTCCAGCGCGCCCATCGGTTCGTCGAGCAGCAGCAGCTTGGGCCTTTTCGCCAGCGAACGGGCCAGCGCCACGCGCTGGCGCTGGCCGCCGGACAGCTGGTGCGGCTTGCGCCGGGCGTACTGGGTCATGTGCACCAGCTTGAGCATCTCGGCCACGCGCGCGTCGATCTCGGCCTTGGGCAGGCCGTCCTGCTTGAGGCCGAAGGCGATGTTCTGCTCCACGCTCATGTGCGGGAACAGCGCGTAGGACTGGAACATCATGTTGATCGGCCGCTCGTAGGGCGGCAGGTCGGTGATGTCCTGGCCGTCCAGGAAGATGCGCCCTTCGGTGGGTCGTTCGAAGCCGGCGAGCATGCGCAGCAGGGTCGACTTGCCGGAGCCCGAGCCGCCGAGCAGGGCGAAGATCTCGCCCTTGTTGATGGTCAGCGACACATCGTCCACCGCGACCGTCTCGTCGAACTTCTTGGTCACCCGGTCGATCCTGACCAGAACTTCCTTGGCTTGCTGGACGCCGGTCAGGGCTTTCTTGTAGGCACCGGAGGCTATCGCCATCTAATACTCCCCAGGCTGGGTATCCCGGCCATCTGGCCGGGGCGGTTGAATGGTGTCATCGGCCGGACTTGATGCGCGTCCAGCTACGGGTCATGAGGCGCTGCACATTAGCGGGCAATTCGGCAGAAACAAAGAGCCGATCCAGCACTTCTTGCGGCGGATAGACGGAACTGTCGCCACGCACCTGCGGATCCATCAGGGCGCCGGCCTTGCGGTTGGGATTGGCGTAGCCGACATGCTCGCTGATCGTGGCGATCACCGCCGGCTCCAGCAGGTAGTCGATGAAGCGGTGCGCCTCGCGCACGTTCCTGGCATCGGCGGGGATGGCCAGCATGTCGAACCACAGGTTGGCGCCCTCGCGGGGGATGCTGTAGGCGATCTCGATGTCCTTGCCGGCCTCCTTGGCGCGCTCGGCCGCCTGCAGCACGTCGCCGGAGTAGCCGGCGGCCACGCAGATGTCGCCGTTGGCCAGGTCGGCGATGTACTTCGAGGAGTGGAAGTAGGTCACGTAGGGACGGATGGCCAGCAGCCGGGCCTCGGCCCTGGCGTAGTCCGCGGGGTCGTGGCTGTTGGGATCGAGACCCAGGTAGTTGAGCATGGCCGGGATCATCTCGTCAGCCGAATCGAGGAAGGCCACGCCGCAGGCGGACAGCTTGGCGATGTTCTCCGGCTCGAACAGCACCGCCCAGGAGTCGATGCGCTCGACGCCGAGCACTTCCCTGACCTTCTCGACGTTGTAGCCGATGCCGTTGGTGCCCCACAGGTAGGGCACGGCGTACTGGTTGCCGGGATCGTTGCGCTCCAGCTGCTGCATCAGCTTGGGATCGAGATTGTTCCAGTTGGACAGCAGACTGCGGTCGAGCTTCTGGAAGGCGCCGGCGCGGATCTGCTTGCCGAGGAAGTGGTTGGAGGGCACCACCACGTCGTAGCCGCTGTTGCCGGCGAGCAGCTTGCCTTCGAGGGTCTCGTTGGAGTCGAACACGTCGTATTGCGGGACTATGCCGGTCTCGGCCTGGAACTGCTCGAGGGTGTTCTCGCCGATGTAGTCCGACCAGTTGTAGATGTGCACGCTGGGCGCGGCCATGGCCGGTGCACCGAGCAGCAGACCGGCGAACAGGGTCGGCAGGAGGGGGAGGGTGGGCTGCATGGTCGGCTCCTCGTGTTGTTCGGTCAGCGCCGGAAAGCGTGACGCGTGGCAGACAGGAAGGGTGACCGGCAGACCTCGCTGGTCGGTGCTGCACGTCCGGGGCGCCGGCAGCGCCGGCGCCCCGGAGCGGTGCGTGGTCTTACTGTCCCGACTTGATCTTGGTCCAGCTGCGGGTCATGTCGCGTTGCACCTTGGCCGGCAGGTCGACGGTGGTGTACAGCTTCTTCATTACGTCGTCGCTCGGGTAGATGCCCGGGTCGGTGCGGATCGCCTCGGCCACCAGCGGGGTCGCCGCGGCGTTGCCGTTGGGGAACTGCACGACGTCGGTGATCTCGGCCATGATCTCCGGCTTCATCAGGAAGTTCATGAAGGCGTGGGCGGCCTCGGGGTTCTTGGCATCGGCGGGGATGGCCACCATGTCGAAGAAGGTGCCGGCGCCCTCCTTGGGAATGTTGTAGGACACCTTGACCTTGCCGCCGGCCTCTTCGGCGCGCGACTTGGCCTGGTAGACGTCGCCCGAGTAGCCCACCGCCACGCAGATGTTGCCGTTGGCCAGGTCGGAGATGTACTTGGAGGAGTGGAAGTAGGTCACCGACGGGCGGATCTTCAGGAACAGCGCCTCGGCTTCCTTGAGCTGCTTGGGATCCTGGCTGTCGGTCGGATAGCCCAGGTAGTGCAGGGCGATCGGCAGGATCTCGGTCGGCGAGTCGAGGAAGCTGACGCCGCAGCCCTTGAGCTTCTCGATGTTCTCCGGCTTGAACAGCAGGTCCCAGGAGTTGACCGGGGCGTTGTCGCCGAGGGCGGCCTTGACCTTCTCCGGGTTGTAGCCGATGCCGATCGAGCCCCACATGTAGGGGAAGGCGTACTGGTTGCCCGGGTCGCTGACCTCCAGGGTCTTGAGCAGATCCTTGTTGAGGTTCTGCCAGTTCGGCAGCTTGGACTTGTCCAGCGGCTGGTAGACCTTGGCCTTGATCTGCTTGGCGAGGAAGTTGTTCGACGGCACCACGATGTCGTAGCCCGACTGGCCGGCCAGCAGCTTGGCTTCCAGGGTCTCGTTGCTGTCGTAGACGTCGTAGACCACCTTGATGCCGGATTCCTTCTCGAACTTGGCCAGGGTGTCCGGCGCGATGTAGTCGGACCAGTTGTAGACGTGCAGCACCTTGTCGTCGGCCTGGGCCGCGCCGGCCACGGTGGCGGCCAGGGCGGCCGCGAGGAGGGTCTTGGCGAATGCTTTCATCGGGTTGTGCTTCCTTAAGGTTCCTAATGGTTTCCCCGGTCGGGGCCGGCTGCCGTCTGTATCGGCGGCTGGGCCGGTCCGTCCGCTGGTGCGCCGTTGCTGTCCGCGCCCCGCTGCATCTGGCCAGCGCACGGCTGCAGAGTCTGGCAAGGAGTGCCGTGCCACTCAACCGCCGCCAGCGAAACTGTAGCGGCAACGCCGGCCCCGCTCGGCGTTGCCGCACCGTCGTTCAGCCGCGCACCTCGGCAGCGGTGGCATCCAGGCACTTGCGCGCCAGGGCGACCAGCTCGTCGATCTGCTCGGGCGTGATCACCAGCGGCGGCGAGACGATCATGGTGTCGCCCACCGCACGCATGATCAGGCCGTTGCGGAAGCAGTGCTCGCGGCAGCGCATGCCGATGCCGCCCTCGAAACGGGCACGGCTCTTCTTGTCCCTGACCAGCTCCAGTGCGCCGAGCATGCCCAGGCCGCGGGCCTCGCCCACCAGCGGGTGGTCGGCCAGCTCCTGCCAGCGTTTCTGCAAATAGGGTGCCGTCTCGGCCTTGACCCGTTCGACGATCCTCTCCTCGCGCAGGATGCGGATGTTCTCCAGCGCCACGGCGGCCGCCACCGGGTGCCCGGAGTAGGTGTAGCCGTGGTAGAACTCGCCGCCCTCGGCCAGGGTCTGCGCCACGTGATCGCGGACGATCACCCCGCCCATCGGCAGGTAGCCGCTGGTCAGGCCCTTGGCGATCGGCATCAGGTCCGGCTCGAGGCCGTAGTACTGGCTGCCGAACCACTCGCCGGTGCGGCCGAAGCCGCAGATCACCTCGTCGGCGACGAACAGGATGTCGTGCCTGGCGAGGATCGCGCGCACCCGCGGCCAGTAGCTCTCCGGCGGGATGATCACCCCGCCGGCGCCCTGGATCGGCTCGGCGATGAAGGCAGCGACCTTGTCCTCGCCGACCTCGAGGATCTTCTTCTCCAGCTCGTTGGCGGCCCATTCGCCGAACTCCTCCGGCCCCATCACACCGCTTTCGCCGTACCAGTAGGGCTGGGCGATATGGGTGATGCCGGGGATCGGCAGGTCGCCCTGCTCGTGCATCGCCTTCATGCCGCCAAGGCTGGCGCCGGCCACGGTGGAGCCGTGGTAGCCGTTGATGCGGCCGATGATCACCTTCTTCGACGGTTGTCCCTTGATCGCCCAGTAGTGGCGCACCAGGCGCAGCACTGTGTCGTTGGCCTCCGAGCCCGAGCCGGTGAAGAACACGTGCTGCATGCCCGGCGGGGCGATCTCGGCGATCGCCGCGGCCAGCTCGATGGCCGGCGGGTGGGCGGTCTGGAAGAACAGGTTGTAGTAGGGCAGTTCGAGCATCTGCCGGTGCGCGGCGTCGGCCAGCTCGCGGCGACCGTAGCCGACGTTGACGCACCACAGGCCGGCCATGCCGTCGAGGATCCTGTGCCCCTCGCTGTCCCACAGGTACACGCCATCGGCCCGGGTGACGATGCGCGCGCCCTTGGCGCCGAGCTGCTTGTAGTCGGTGAACGGGGCGAGCAGGTGCTCGCGGCCGAGGGCCTGCCACTCGGCGGTGCTGCGGTGCTGGGTCATTGCGATTCCCCCTGATGCAAGTGGTGACCGGGTGTCTGCGCTCACACCGAGAGCAGCAGGAACTCTCGTTCCCAAGAGCTGATCACCCGTTTGAAGTTCTCGTTCTCGACCCGCTTGACCGCCACGTAGCCGCGGCAGAAGCGCCGCCCCAGGTAGCGCTCGAGGGTCTTCGACTGCTCCATGGCCTCCAGCGCCGCCTCGATGTTGAGCGGCAGGCGCAGGTTGCGCCGCTGGTAGGCGCGGCCCTTGACCTGCGGCGACGGGTGCAGGCCCTCGACCATGCCGACGTAACCGCACAGCAGGCTGGCGGCGATGGCCAGGTAGGGGTTGGCGTCGGCGCCCGGCAGGCGGTTCTCCACCCGGCGGTTCTGCGGGTTGGCGTCCGGCACGCGCAGGCCGACGGTGCGGTTCTCCTCGCCCCACTCGACGTTGACCGGCGCCGAGGTGTCGGGCAGGAAGCGGCGGAACGAGTTGACGTTGGGGGCGAACAGCGGCAGCGCCTCGGGGATCAGCTTCTGCAGGCCGGCGATGTGGTTGAGGAACAGCTCGCTCATGCTGCCGTCCTCGCTGGAGAACACGTTGCGCCCGCTCTTGCGGTCGACCACGCTCTGGTGCAGGTGCATGGCGCTGCCCGGTTCGCCGGTCATCGGCTTGGCCATGAAGGTGGCGGTGACACCGTGCTTGAACGCCGCCTCGCGCAGGGTGCGCTTGAACACGAAGATCTGGTCGGCCAGCTGCAGGGCGTCGCCGTGGCGGAAGTTGATCTCCATCTGCGCGGTGCCTTCCTCGTGGATCAGGGTGTCCAGATCCAGGCCCTGGGCCTCGCACCAGGCGTACATGTCCTCGAACAGCGGGTCGAACTCGTTGGCGGCGTCGATGGAGAACGACTGGCGGCCGGTCTCCTGGCGCCCGGAGCGGCCCACCGGCGGCTGCAGCGGGTAGTCGGGATCGTCGCAGCGCTGGGTCAGGTAGAACTCCATCTCCGGCGCGACTATCGGCTGCCAGTCCCGTTCGGCGTAGAGCTTGAGCACGTGCTTGAGCACGTTGCGCGGCGACAGGTCGGTGGGGTTGCCGACCTTGTCGTAGCTGTCGTGGATCACCATGGCGGTCGGCTCGGCGGCCCAGGGCACGAGGAACACCGCGTGCTCGTCCGGGCGGCAGAACATGTCGATGTCGGCGGGATCGAGCAGCTCGTAGTAGAGCTCGTCCTCGACGTAGTCGCCGGTGACGCTCTGCAGCAGCACGCTTTCCGGCAGGCGCATGCCGCGCTCGGCGAGGAACTTGCTGGTCGGCGCGATCTTGCCGCGGGCGATGCCGTTGAGGTCGGTGACCAGGCACTCCACCTCGGTGATCCTGTGCTCCTTCAGCCAGCTGCTCAGCCGGTCCAGCTTGGTAGCCATAACGACCTCGTTTGCTTGCGAGTCGGTAGTCCCTTACAGCATGGCTCAGCGGTGTGCCGCACGCTCGCGGCAGGCGTCGCCGAAGGCGCGGAAGATCGCCAGGTAGGCCGGGTGCTCGGCCACCTTCCACTCCGGGTGCCACTGCACGCCGAGGGCGAAGGTCTGCGCCCGCTCCACCGAGAATGCCTCGACCAGCCCGTCCGGCGCCAGACCCTCGACGCGCAGGCCGGGGGCCAGGCGCTCGACGCCCTGGCCGTGCACCGAGTTGACCTCGAACTGCGGGCCGAGGCCCAGGCGCTCGAGCAGGCCGCCCGGCTGCACGTGCAGCGGGTGGCTGAGGCCGTACTGTACTTCCACGGGTGCCTCGTCGTCCGAGCGGTGGTCCATGAACGGGCCGGCCTCGTGCACGCGCTGGTGCAGGCTGCCGCCGAGGGCCACGTTCATTTCCTGGAAGCCGCGGCAGATGCCGAGCAGCGGCACGCCGGCGTCCACCGCGGCGCGGATCAGCGGCAGGGTGATGCCGTCGCGCGCCGGATCGTGGTGGGTGCCCGGCTCGCTGGCCGGCCCCTGGTAGTGCTGCGGCTTGACGTTGGACGGCGAGCCGGTGAACAGCAGGCCGTCGAGATGCCCGAGCAGGGCCTCGATGTCGATCAGCCCGGGCAGGGCCGGGATCACCAGCGGCAGGCCGCCGGCACCGACGGCCACGGCGCGCAGGTACTTGTCGCCGACGATGTGGAAGGGGTGCAGGCCGATCTGCTTGCTGCAGGCGGTGACGCCGATCAGGGGCTGGCGGGACATGGGGCACCGGTAGGTCGCAGTGGGTGATCTGGCCCGAGCTTAGACTTGTTCGATTTATTCGACAACACCTGCAGGATTGCCTGAACAGGTGCGACGAACGGTGCCAGTTGCCCGCCGTTCGCGGCACGGGCGTCGCCCTGAAAGAGGTCGTGTCGCCCTGACATCGTGCAACATTTGGGCCTATTGACAAGCCATTGGCTTTGGGATTGACTCAAAACTGAGCACATACGTGATTGATATTTTTAACAAGATATAAGGTGTTCCATCATGTCGGCCGCTACGAGTGCTGTTCTGCTCAAGGAAGCGAACGAGTTCCTTGCGGAACATCCCGAGGTGCAGTTCGTTGACCTTCTGATCGCGGATATGAACGGCGTGGTGCGCGGCAAGCGCATCGACCGCAGCAATCTGCTCAAGGTCTACGAAAAGGGCATCAACCTTCCCGCTTCGCTGTTCGCCCTGGATATCACCGGCTCGACCGTGGAAAGCTCGGGCCTCGGGCTCGACATCGGTGATGCCGACCGGGTGTGCTTCCCGATTCCCGGCACCCTGCGCATGGAGCCCTGGCAGCGCCGGCCTACCGCCCAGCTGCTGATGACCATGCACGAAATGGAAGGCCGGCCGTTCTTCGCCGATCCGCGCGAGGTGCTGCGCCAGGTGGTGCAGCGCTTCACCGACATGGGCCTGACCGTGTGCGCGGCCTTCGAGCTGGAGTTCTACCTGATCGACCAGGAGAACGTGAACGGCCGCCCGCAGCCGCCGCGCTCGCCGATCTCCGGCAAGCGCCCGCAGGCGGTGCAGGTCTACTCGATCGACGACCTCGACGAATACGCCGACTGCCTGCGCGACATCCTCGACGGCGCCCACATCCAGGGCATCCCGGCCGACGCCATCGTCAAGGAGAGCGCGCCGGCGCAGTTCGAGGTCAACCTCAACCACGTCGCCGACCCGCTCGCGGCCTGCGACTACGCGGTGCTGCTCAAGCGGCTGATCAAGAACACCGCCTACGACCACGAGATGGACACCACCTTCATGGCCAAGCCCTACCCGGGCCAGGCCGGCAACGGTCTGCACGTGCACATCTCGCTGCTGGATCGCGACGGACGCAACATCTTCGCCGCCGACAACGCGCAGGACAACGACGCCCTGCGCCACGCCATCGGCGGCGTGTTGGAGACGCTGCCGGCGTCGATGGCCTTCCTCTGTCCCAACGTCAACTCCTACCGCCGTTTCGGCTCGCAGTTCTACGTGCCCAATGCGCCGTCCTGGGGCATGGACAACCGCACCGTGGCCCTGCGCGTGCCCACCGGCAACCCCGACGCGCTGCGCATCGAGCAGCGCGTGGCGGGCGCCGACGCCAACCCCTACCTGCTGATGGCCTCCCTGCTGGCCGGCGTGCACCACGGCCTGAGCCATCGCATCGAGCCGGGCGAGCCGATCGAGGGCAACTCCTACGAGCAGCTCGAGCAGAGCCTGCCCAACAACCTGCGCGACGCCCTGCGCGCGCTGGACGACAGCGAGATCCTCGGTCGCTACATCAACCCCGACTACATCGACATCTTCGTCGCCTGCAAGGAGCACGAGCTGGAGGAGTTCGAGCACTCGATCTCCGACCTCGAGTACAACTGGTACCTGCATACGGTCTGAATCATCGGCCAGCGGCGGGGTGGCCAGCCACCCTGCCGTCATCGGCTCTCGACCCAGGGCCTTGGCCATTTGACCCCGTCGCCATCCTCTGCCAGCTTGAAGGCACTTCCTTCCGCGTCGCCACGAGGTCGCCATGTCCCGCATCGTCACCGTCGCCGCCACCCAGATGGCCTGCTCCTGGGAACGCGCCGCCAACATCGCCAACGCCGAGAAGCTGGTGCGCCAGGCGGCGGCGCAGGGGGCGCAGATCATCCTCCTGCAGGAGCTGTTCGAGACCCCGTACTTCTGCCAGAAGCCCAACCCCGACTACCTGCAGCTGGCCACTCCGCTGGAAGGCAACGAGGCCATCGCCCACTTCCGCAAGGTCGCCCGCGAGCTCCGGGTGGTGCTGCCGATCAGCTTCTTCGAGCGCGCCGGGCGGGCGCGCTTCAACAGCGTCGCCGTCATCGACGCCGACGGCAGCCTGCTCGGCAGCTACCGCAAGAGCCACATCCCCGACGGCCCCGGCTACCACGAGAAGTACTACTTCAACCCCGGCGACAGCGGCTTCCGGGTGTGGAACACCTGCTATGCGAAGATCGGCGTGGGCATCTGCTGGGACCAGTGGTTCCCCGAGTGCGCGCGGGCCATGGCCCTGCAGGGCGCCGAGCTGCTGTTCTACCCGACCGCCATCGGCAGCGAGCCGCACGACCCGACCATCGTCTCCCGCGACCACTGGCAGCGCGTGCAGCAGGGCCACGCCGGCGCCAACCTGATGCCGCTGATCGCCAGCAACCGCATCGGCCGCGAGGACCAGGACGACTACCACATCACCTTCTACGGCTCCTCGTTTATCGCCGACCCGTTCGGCGCCAAGGTCGCCGAGCTGGGTGAGCACGAGGAGGGCGTCCTGGTGCACAGCTTCGACCTCGACCAGCTGGAGCACACCCGCAGCGCCTGGGGCGTGTTCCGCGACCGCCGGCCGAACCTGTACGGCGCGCTGGCCACCCTGGACGGCGAGCACAGGTCCGAATAGACGGGGAATCAGAGGGGACGCGGAGCGTCCCCGGTCGCGCTCCCATGCGGGAGCGCGGGAACGAACAAGCTCGACAGGTAGCCGCGATGACCACCCTGAACACCACCCCGCGCGCCGACGGTTTCCGCATGCCGGCGGAATGGGAGCCGCATGTGCAGACCTGGCTGCTCTGGCCGGAGCGGCCGGACAACTGGCGCCTCGGCGCCAAGCCGGCGCAGGCGGCCTTCGCCGCGGTGGCGAAGGCCATCGCCCGCTTCGAGCCGGTGACCGTCGGGGTCAGTGCGGCGCAGTACGAGAACGCCCGCGCGCGCCTGGCCCACGGCGACATCCGCGTGGTCGAGCTGAGCTGCGACGACGCCTGGGTGCGCGATACCGGGCCGACCTTCGTGGTCGACGGCCGCGGCGAGGTGCGCGGCGTGGACTGGACCTTCAACGCCTGGGGCGGCTTCGCCGGCGGCCTGTACGCGCCGTGGAACCGCGACGACCAGGTGGCCGGCAAGATCCTCGAGATCGAGCGCTGCGCGCGCTACCGCGCCGAAGGCTTCGTGCTGGAGGGTGGCGCCATCCACGTCGACGGCGAGGGTACCCTGCTGACCACCGAGGAGTGCCTGCTCAACCCCAACCGCAATCCGCAGCTGACCCGCGGTGAGATCGAGGCGGTGCTGCATGCCCACCTGGCAGTGGAGCGGGTGATCTGGCTGCCGCACGGCCTGTACAACGACGAGACCGACGGCCACGTCGACAACTTCTGCTGCTTCGTGCGCCCCGGCGAGGTGCTGCTGGCCTGGACCGACGATGAGCGCGATCCCAACTGGTCGCGCTGCCGCGCCGCGCTGGCGGTGCTCGAGCAGGTGCGCGATGCCCGCGGCCGCGTGCTGGTCGTGCACCGCATGCCGATCCCCGGCCCGCTGCACGCCACCGCCGAGGAGTGCGCGGGGGTCGACCTGGTCGCCGGCAGCCAGCCGCGCGACCCGGCGATCCGCCTGGCCGCTTCCTACATCAACTTCCTGATCGTCAACGGCGGCATCATCGCGCCCTGCTTCGACGACCCGCATGACGCCGAGGCGGCCGCCACCCTGCAGCGCCTGTTCCCCGAGCGCGAGGTGGTGATGCTGCCGGGCCGCGAGATCCTCCTCGGCGGCGGCAACATCCACTGCATCACCCAGCAGCAGCCGGCGCCGCAGCGGCGCAATCTGGAGGGGACTATCTGTGACAGTCGCCACAACTAGCCGGCCACTCGTATTGCAATCAGCCCGCTGAGCACCAGCCCGGCAGAAAAGAGCAAGAATACGGTAACTTTTTGGCCACTACCGAGCCTGCATATCTTGTAGATCGAGCCAGCAAGCGATGGAAAACGAATGAGTAGTGCCGTAGCAACAATGCTCAATATCAGCATATGTCACCTCGAAAAGAATGAGGTCGGATCTTTCGTCGCGAGCGCATGGCGCGACCGCAAGCATTCATAGCGCAGCAGGGACATAGTGTTTCGGCCGGAAGCCTGCGGTGGAGAGTTTTCCTGCGCGCTGGTGGGTCGAGAAGGCATCGCCTGCCTGAGGTTGCGCAGTCTAAGGCGATGCCTTCCGCGTCAAAGCGGACGCCCCAGGCGTTTTTCGACTTGTCGCTTCTCCCACTGAGGGCCGAGGAATCCGTCGGGACGGAAGACGCGGCTGGCATGCATGAGGACACCAAGCCCCCAGCCGCCCATTACCCAAAGTGCCCACATCCTGTTGGGCGTGACGGTCAGATTGATCGCCAACAGGGTAAGCGTGATCACGGCGTAGCGTGCCATGTGCCGATAAAAGCCTCGTAGTTTGCGAACGTAGTTGAACGCTTCCGTCTCTTGCTGTTCGGATGGATCAGGGGTGCTGGATTCCATGGTCTGCTCCGGATTAAGGGCTGAGAAGTCGACCTCGAATACCGCAGCAAGAGACTTGAGGGATTCCGTACTGGCCGGATAGCCGGCTTCTATGCGCTGAATCGTGCGGACGCTCAGGCCGCTGGCCTCGGCAAGTTGTTGCTGGGACCAGCCCAGTTTGAGGCGCAATTTCTGAACCGACATTTTCAAGATCCCTTTGTTGCGGAGTGTCCAATCTGACGCAGCGCGCCACATTCCGCCACGACGGCAAGACGACAGCAACCCGTCACGACCCCGAAAGCGGCCCGCCATGGCTGACTCGCCGGAGCGGCGGCCTGAAAAGGCGAGCATTCTGCAGGCCAAACGAGAAGGGCCGGTCTTTGACCGGCCCTTCTCGTTACAGCGCAGGCTTACTTGCCGTACACCGCCTCCGGCAGCCAGGTGATCAGGTCCGGCCACAGGTAGGCGATCACCAGCATCAGGATCTGGATGATGATGAACGGCACGATGCCCTTGTACATCACGCTGGTCGGGATCGAGCGCGGGGTGACGCCGCGCAGGTAGAACAGCGAGAAGCCGAACGGCGGGGTGAGGAACGAGGTCTGCAGGTTGAGGGCGATCATCACCCCCAGCCACACCGGGTCGAGGCCCATGGCCAGCAGCACCGGGCCGACGATCGGCACCACCACGAAGATGATCTCGATGAAGTCGAGGATGAAGCCGAGCAGGAAGATCACCAGCATGACCAGGAAGAAGGCGCCGAGTACGCCGCCGGGCAGCTGCTTGAACACGTCCTCAATCAGCACCTCGCCGCCGAAGCCGCGGAACACCAGGGAGAACAGCGAGGCGCCGATCAGGATCAGGAACACCATGGCGCTGATCTCGGTGGTGCCGTAGGCCACCTCGCGCATCTGGGAGAAGTTCAGCTTGCCCTTGACCAGCGCCAGCAGCATGGCGCCCACCGCGCCGAGGGCCGCCGCCTCGGTGGGGGTGGCGTAGCCGGCGAGGATCGAGCCGAGCACCGCGGCGATCAGCACCAGCGGCGGGATCAGCGCGTTGAACAGCTTGCCCCACTCGATCGGGCCGAGTTCCTCCTGCGGCAGCGCCGGCAGGCGCTTGGGCTGGGTGATGGCGACGAACACCAGGTAGAGGATGTACAGGCCGACCAGCACCAGGCCGGGGATCAGCGCGCCGACGAACAGGTCGCCCACCGAGACGGTCTTCGGCGAGAAGATGCCCATCTTCAGCTGCGCCTGCTGGTAGGCGCTGGACATCACGTCGCCGAGCAGCACCAGGATGATCGACGGCGGGATGATCTGGCCGAGGGTGCCGGTGGCGGCCAGGGTGCCGGTGGCGATGGCCGGGTCGTAGCCGCGGCGCAGCATGGTCGGCAGGGCCAGCAGGCCCATGGTCACCACGGTGGCGCCGACGATGCCGGTGGAGGCGGCGAGCAGCGCGCCGACCACGCACACCGAGATCGCCAGGCCGCCGCGCAGGGTGCCGAACAGCCGCGACATGGATTCCAGCAGGTCCTCGGCGACCCGCGACTTCTCCAGCATCACGCCCATGAACACGAACAGCGGCACCGCCAGCATGGTCTGGTTGTTCATGATGCCGAACAGGCGGTTGGGCAGGGCGTGCAGGTAGCTGCCGTCGAAGGTGCCGGTGACGATGCCGATGCCGGCGAACAGCAGCGACACGCCGCCCAGGGTGAAGGCCACCGGGTAGCCGGACATGAGGAACACGCAGATGCTGACGAACAGCAGGATCGCCATCAGCTCAGCCATGGTGCACCTCCGGATAGGGCTCGCGGCCGGCCAGGCGGTAGCCGTAGATGATGATGTCGGCCAGCGCCTGCAGCATCAGGCTGACCAGCAGGACCAGGATGATGCTCTTCTGCAGGTAGACGAAGGCCAGGCCGCCGCTCTCGCCGGACACCTCGCGGGTGGCCCAGGACGAGGCCACGTAGTCCCAGCTGTTCCAGGCCAGGAACAGGCACACCGGCAGCAGCAGGAACAGGTGGCCGAGCAGGTCGACCAGCGCCTGCCGGGGCTGCGGGAACTTCTGGTAGAAGATGTCGACGCGCACGTGGCCGCCGCGCTGCAGGGTCCAGGCGGCGGCGCCCATGAACACCAGGGCGTGGGCGTACATCACCGCTTCCTGCAGGGCGATGGCGCCGATGCCGAAGCCGTAGCGCAGCACCACCACCACGGCGGTGCCGAGGACGAGGAACAGGGTCAGCCAGGCGCAGGCTTTGCCGAAGCGCGCGTTGAGCGCCTCGATGCCGCGTGCCAGCCTGAGCAGGGCAGGAGGTGAGTCGGACATGGGAGGGTCCTTGTAGTTGTCAATTGGTCAGTCCGGCGATTCTCGCAATAGCGATGATCGGACGGCAATTGCTGGATGATTTGGAATAACCGTCTGTCAGTCTAGCCGCTGCGACTATGCTGGAGAGACAACCCGCGCCCGTGTTATCAAGAGGCACGCCTGCCGCCGCAGATGGCAGCGCCGCACAACAACAAGGAGTCCTGCATGAAACGTCGCGACATACTCGCCGCCGCCGGTGTCGGCCTGGCCGCCACCGCGCTGGCCGGCTGCCAGAAGCAGAACGAGAGTGCCCCGGGTGGCGCCGCCGCTCCGGCGCAGACCTTCACCTGGAAGATGGTCACCTCCTGGCCGAAGAACTTCCCCGGCGTCGGCGTCGGCGCCGAGCGCTTCGCCCGGCTGGTCAACGAGATGAGCAGCGGCCGCCTGCAGGTCAAGGTCTACGCGGCCGGCGAGCTGGTGCCGGCGCTGGAGGTGTTCGACGCGGTGTCGCGCGGCACCGCCGAGATGGGCCACGGCGCGCCCTACTACTGGAAGGGCAAGGTGCCGGCGGCGCAGTTCTTCTGCGCCCTGCCGTTCGGCCCCAACGCCCAGGAAATGAACACCTGGCTGCACTACGGCGGCGGCATGCAGCTGTGGGAGGAGGTGTACAAGCCGTTCAACGTGGTGCCCTTCGCCTGCGGCGCCACCGGCGTGCAGACCGCCGGCTGGTTCAACAAGGAGATCAACTCGGTCGACGACTTCAAGGGCCTGAAGATGCGCACCCCGGGCCTGGGCGGCGAGGTGCTGACCCGCATGGGCGGCACCGTGGTCAACCTGCCGGCCGGCGAGATCTTCACCGCCCTGCAGACCGGCGCCATCGACGCCACCGAGTGGATCGGCCCGTACAACGACCTGGCCCTCGGCCTGCACAAGGCGGCCAAGTACTACTACACCCCGGGCTGGCAGGAGCCCAACGTGACCTTCGAGCTGACCGTCAACCAGGCCGCCTGGGACAAGCTGCCGGCCGACCTCAAGGCCATCGTCAGCGCCGCCGCCCGCGACGTCAACGGCGACATGCTCGACGACTACAACGCGCGCAACATGGAGGCGATGGAGAAGCTCAGGGCCGAGGGTGTCGAGGTGCGCCGCCTGCCCGATGCGGTGATCGCCCGCCTGCGCGAGGTGGCCGCCGAGGTGGTCGAGGCGGCGGCCGCCGCCGACCCGGCCGCCGGCAAGGTGTGGGCGCAGCAGAAGGCCTATCTCAAGCGCCTGCGCGACTATGCCGAGGACAACGAGAAGCTGATCTACAACATCCGCAGCTGAATCGCGGCGCGCGCTGCTGAAACGACAACGCCAGCCCTCGGGCTGGCGTTGTGCCGTCCGGGGCCGCCGTCAGGCGCGCGTCGCCAGCGGGCGGGTGCGGCCGCTGGCGTCGATGGCGACGAACACGAACACCGCCTCGGTGACCTTGCGCCATTCGCTGGTCAGCGGGTCGTCGCTCCACACCTCGACCAGCAGGCGTACCGAGCTGCGGCCGACGGCCACCGTCTGGGTATAGAAGGACAGCTGCGCGCCCACCGCCACCGGCACCAGGAAGGCCATGCGGTCGATCGCCACCGTGGCCACCCGGCCGCCGGCGATGCGGCTGGCCATGGCGGTGCCGGCCAGGTCCATCTGCGCCACCAGCCAGCCGCCGTAGATGTCGCCGAAGCCGTTGGTTTCGCGCGGCAGCGCGGTGATCTGCAGGGCCAGGTCGCCCTGCGGGATGGGATCTTCCTGTTCGAATTCGTTCATGCTTTCAGCGGGGCTCGGGGAATTGTTGTTGTGCACAGCGGCAATTGTGCCAAGCCCCGGGGCAAAGCGACAGCGCCGGCGGGCCCGGCCGCGGCAACCCGCCGCACGCCCGGTGTCGTCATGCAATTGTCACAAACGCTTCATAGAGTGTTCATGCGGCCTGCCGATACTGGCCCCCGATCCGAACCATCCCCTCCCCCGTTAGGAGCAAGGCATGAAATTGAAGCGTTTGATGGCGGCCATGACCTTCGTCGCCGCCGGCGTCGCCACCGCCAGTGCGGTTGCCGCCATCGACCCGGCTCTGCCGACCTACGAGAAGACCACCGGCGTGTCGGGCAACCTGTCCAGCGTCGGTTCCGATTCCCTGGCCAACCTGATGACCCTGTGGGCCGAGGAATACAAGAAGAACTACCCGAACGTGAACATCCAGATCCAGGCCGCCGGTTCCTCCACCGCGCCGCCGGCGCTGACCGAAGGCACCGCCAACATGGGTCCGATGAGCCGTCCGATGAAGGACAACGAGATCCAGGCCTTCGAAGAGAAGTACGGCTACAAGCCGACCGCCGTGCCGGTCGCCATCGACGCCCTGGCTGTGTTCGTGCACAAGGACAACCCGATCAAGTCGCTGGACATCGCCCAGGTCGACGCGATCTTCTCCAGCACCCGCCTGTGCGGTGGCGACAAGGACATCAAGACCTGGGGCGACCTGGGCCTGACCGGCGAGTGGGCCGCCAAGCCGATCCAGCTGTTCGGCCGCAACTCGGTGTCCGGCACCTACGGCTACTTCAAGGAAGAAGCCCTGTGCAAGGGTGACTTCAAGGCCAACGTCAACGAGCAGCCGGGTTCCGCCTCGGTGGTGCAGTCGATCTCCAGCACCCTGAACGCCATCGGCTACTCGGGCATCGGCTACAAGACCTCCAGCGTCAAGGCCGTGCCGCTGTCCAAGAAGGGCGGCGAAGCCTTCGAGGCCAACGAAGCCAACGCCCTGGCCGGCAAGTTCCCGCTGGCGCGCTACTTCTACGTCTACGTGAACAAGGCGCCGAACAAGCCGCTGAGCCCGCTGGACGCCGAGTTCATCAAGCTGGTGCTGTCCAAGCAGGGCCAGGAAGTGGTGGTCAAGGACGGCTACATCCCGCTGCCGAGCAAGATCGCCGAGAAGACCCTCAAGGAGCTGGGCCTGTAAGTCGTCGACTTGCAGGCGGCACGGACGCCCCGGGCGCCAGCCCGACCCCAGCGACGCCCGCCACCCTCGCGAGAGTGGCGGGCGTCGCCGCGTCACCGCTCTGTAATCTTTGTGTCATAAAGCCCCGCTAGGGTGTGCGCATGAATGACTTGGCCCGTGAAACCATGACCTCTCTCACAAAATCGCAGCGGCTGGATTTCGATACCCCGGCGCTGCAGCGCAAGCGTCGCATGCGTGCACTCAAGGACCGCCTGGCGCGCTGGTACGTGTCCATCGGCGGCCTGGCCGTGCTGGCCGCCATCACCCTGATCTTCTTCTACCTGGCCTATGTGGTGCTGCCGATCTTCGGCGGCGCCTCGCTGGAGGCGCGCGACGCCCAGCAGCCGGCCTGGCTGGCCCAGCAGGAGCAGCCGCTGCTGCTGGCCATCGAGGAGCAGAACCAGGTGGCCATGCGTCTGGATCGCGCCGGCAGCGTGCAGTTCTTCGACCTGCAGAACGGCGCGGCGCTGGACAGGGTCGGCCTGCCGTTGCCGGCCGGGACGACCATCCGCTCGGTCGGCCAGGACCAGCCGGGCAGCCGCCGCGTGGCGCTGGGCCTGTCCAACGGCCAGGTGCTGGTGCTGCAGCACAACTACAAGGTGTCCTACCCGAACAACGTCAAGACCATCGTCCCGGTGGTCGAGTACCCGTTCGGCGAGGCGCCGATCGCCCTCGACCCGCAGGGCCGCGCGCTGGACACCGTCGGCGTCAGCCTCAACGACTCGACCCTGCTGCTGGCCGCCTCCACCGGCGCCGAGCTGCACGTGCTGAGCCTCGAGCGCGAGGAGAACCTGTTCACCGGCGAGACCAGCCTCAGCGAGCGGCGCATCGACCTGCCGCAGATCGCCGACCCGATCCGCGCCCTGGACATCGATCCGCGCCACCTGTGGCTGTACGTGTTCAACGGCCGCGCCACCGCCGACGTGTTCGACCTGCGCAACAACAGCCTGAACGGCCGCTACGACCTGGCCCGCGACGCCGGCACCGAGATCACCACCGCCAGCCCGCTGCTCGGCGGCCTGTCGCTGATGGTCGGCGACTCGAAAGGCGGCATCGCCCAGTGGTTCATGGTCCGCGGCCAGGACGGCAAGGCCAGCCTGACCCGCATCCGCGACTTCCAGCTGGGCGACAGCCCGGTGACCCAGATCCTCGCCGAGGAGCGCCGCAAGGGCTTCATGGCCCTGGACGCCAAGGGCACCCTGGGCATCTTCCACAGCACCGCGCACCGCACCCTGCTCACCGAGCCGGTCGCCGACGGCGCCGCGGTCGCCGCCCTGTCGCCGCGCGCCAGCCGCGTGCTGGTGGAGAGCAACGGCCAGCTCAAGCGCTTCGTGGTCGACAACCCGCACCCGGAAGTGTCGTGGAGCGCGCTGTGGGGCAAGGTCTGGTACGAGAGCTATGACGAGCCCAGGCACGTCTGGCAGTCGACCTCGGCCAACACCGACTTCGAGCCCAAGCTGAGCCTGGCGCCGCTGGCCTTCGGCACCCTCAAGGCGGCCTTCTACGCCATGCTGCTGGCCGCCCCGCTGGCGATCTGCGCGGCCATCTACACCGCCTACTTCATGGCCCCGGCGATGCGCCGCAAGGTCAAGCCGGTGATCGAGCTGATGGAGGCGCTGCCGACGGTGATCCTCGGCTTCTTCGCCGGCCTGTTCCTCGCCCCCTACGTCGAGGGCCACCTGCCGGGCATCTTCAGCCTGCTGCTGCTGACCCCGCTCGGCATCGTCCTCGCCGCCTGGATCTGGAGCCGCCTGCCGGAGGGCATCCGCCTGCGCGTGCCGGACGGCTGGGAAGCCGCGCTGCTGATCCCGGTGGTGCTCGGCGTCGGCGCCTTCGCCCTGAGCATGAGCGGCCACCTGGAGAACTGGTTCTTCGGCGGCGACATGCGCCTGTGGCTGTCCAACGACCTGGGCATCCCCTTCGACCAGCGCAACGCCCTGGTGGTCGGCCTGGCGATGGGCTTCGCGGTGATCCCCAACATCTTCTCGATCGCCGAGGACGCCGTGTTCAGCGTGCCGAAGAGCCTGACCTTCGGCTCCCTGGCCCTGGGCGCCACGCCGTGGCAGACCCTGACCCGCGTGGTGATCCTCACCGCCAGCCCGGGCATCTTCTCGGCGCTGATGATCGGCATGGGCCGCGCGGTGGGCGAGACCATGATCGTGCTGATGGCCACCGGCAACACGCCGATCATGGAGATGAACATCTTCGAGGGCCTGCGCACCCTGGCCGCCAACGTGGCGGTGGAAATGCCGGAGTCCGAGGTGGGCAGCACCCACTACCGCGTGCTGTTCCTCGCCGCGCTGGTACTGCTGGCCTTCACCTTCGTGATGAACACCCTGGCGGAGCTGATCCGCACCCGCCTGCGCAAGAAGTACGCGTCGCTCTGAGGCTCTGGAAAGGTAGACGTCCGTGAACGTGAAACAGCAAAACCTGAAAACCTGGTTCAAGAGCGGCACGCCCTGGGTGTGGATGACCGGCGGCGCGGTGTCGATCGCCGTGATCATGACCCTCGGCCTCTTGGCGGTGATCGCCACCCGCGGCCTCGGCCACTTCTGGCCGGCCGACGTGGTGCAGGCCGAGTACCGCATCCCCGGCCAGCCGGCCAAGCTGATCGCCGGCGAGGTGGTGCAGGCCGAGGAAGTGCCGCGCGCGCGCCTGGCCGCCAGCGGCCTGCCGGTGGACGTCAAGGGCGGCGAGTTCATGACCCGCGAGCTGCTCAAGGTCGGCAACCGCGAAGTGTACGGCGCCGACTTCAGCTGGGTGGTCGGCGAGTGGCTGCACGAGCCGGGCACCCCCGCGCAGCTGGCGGTGCTGGAGCGCCGCGAGTGGGGCAACTTCTACGGCTATCTGCAGGCGGTCAAGGAGGGCGGCCAGCTGGTCGCCCAGGGCGACGCCGCCTGGGCCGAGCTGCAGGCGCGCATCGAGCGCGTCGACGAGCTGCACGCGCAGATCGCCCGCCTGGAGAAGAAGGACATCGGCCGCATCAACGCCGGCCTCGAGCGCCTGCGGCTGCAGACCCGCGAGCTGGAGCTGGAAGGCAGGCTGGACGCCGCCGCGCAGGCCGACCTGGACGCCGAGCGCGCCCAGTGGGACGCCGAGTACAAGGTGCTCGAGGAGCAGCTGGTCGCCCTGCAGCAGCAGTTCAATCGCGACAGCGTGGTGCTCAAGACCGTCGACGGCCGCGAGGTGGAGCTGAGCCTGGGCAAGGTGGTGCGCGCCTTCCAGCCCAACGCCATGGGCACCTTCGACAAGCTGGGCTTCTACTTCGCCAAGCTGTGGGAGTTCGTCAGCGACGAGCCGCGCGAGGCCAACACCGAGGGCGGCATCTTCCCGGCGATCTTCGGCACGGTGATGATGACCCTGATCATGGCGGTGATCGTCACCCCGTTCGGCGTGCTGGCGGCCATCTACCTGCGCGAGTACGCCAGGCAGGGCCTGCTGACCCGCATCATCCGCATCGCGGTGAACAACCTGGCCGGCGTGCCGGCGATCGTCTACGGGGTGTTCGGCCTGGGCTTCTTCGTCTACGTGCTGGGCGGCTCGATCGACCAGCTGTTCTTCGCCGAGGCGCTGCCGGCGCCGACCTTCGGCACCCCGGGCCTGTTGTGGGCGTCGCTGACCCTGGCGATCCTCGCCGTGCCGGTGGTGATCGTCGCCACCGAGGAAGGCCTGGCGCGCATCCCGCGCGCCCTGCGCGAGGGCTCGCTGGCGCTCGGCGCGACCAAGGCCGAGACGCTGTGGAAGGTGGTGCTGCCGATGGCCAGCCCGGCGATGATGACCGGCATGATCCTCGCCGTGGCGCGCGCCGCCGGCGAGGTGGCGCCGCTGATGCTGGTCGGCGTGGTCAAGCTGGCGCCGAGCCTGCCGCTGGACGGCAACTACCCGTACCTGCACCTCGACCAGAAGATCATGCACCTGGGCTTCCACATCTACGACGTCGGCTTCCAGAGCCCCAACGTCGAGGCCGCCCGCCCGCTGGTGTACGCCACCGCGCTGCTGCTGGTGCTGGTGATCGCCCTGCTCAACCTGAGCGCGGTGTACATCCGCAACCACCTGCGCGAGAAGTACAAGGCGCTGGACCACTGACCGATTTCCGCCGCAGCCGGCGGGCCGCACGGCGGCCCGCGCTGCGCAACCGAACTGTGAGCGTAGGGAGATCCCCATGTCGCAACAACACACCCACGGCATCAACCTCGACAGCCTGGGCCGCAAGAAGCAGACCCTCGACCTGGCCAGCGAGCCGGTGGCCCTCGAGGTGCCCGGCCTCAACCTGTTCTACGGCGACAAGCAGGCGCTGTACGACGTGCAGATGAACATCCCGCGCAACCGCGTCACCGCCTTCATCGGCCCGTCGGGCTGCGGCAAGTCGACCCTGCTGCGCACCTTCAACCGCATGAACGACCTGGTCGACGGCTGCCGCGTGGAAGGCGAGATCCGCCTCGACGGCAAGGACATCTACGCCAAGGGCGTCGACGTCGCCGAGCTGCGCCGCCGCGTCGGCATGGTGTTCCAGAAGCCCAACCCGTTCCCCAAGAGCATCTACGAGAACGTGGTCTACGGCCTGCGCCTGCAGGGCATCAACCAGAAGCGCGTGCTCGACGAGACCGTGGAGTGGGCGCTGAAGAGCGCGGCGCTGTGGGACGAGGTCAAGGACCGCCTGCACGACTCGGCGCTGGGCCTCTCCGGCGGCCAGCAGCAGCGCCTGGTGATCGCCCGCACCGTGGCGGTGCAGCCGGAAGTGCTGCTGCTCGACGAACCCTGCTCGGCGCTCGACCCGATCTCCACCCTCAAGGTCGAGGAGCTGATCAACGAGCTGAAGGGCCAGTACACCATCGTCATCGTCACCCACAACATGCAGCAGGCGGCGCGCGTCTCCGACTACACCGCGTTCATGTACATGGGCAAGCTGATCGAGTTCGGCGATACCGATACCCTGTTCACCAACCCGGCGAAGAAGCAGACCGAGGACTACATCACCGGCCGCTACGGCTAGTGGCCATGGCAAATCGCGCCGGGCTGCGTCGGCGACGCTTGCCGTACGGGTCGTGTACTGTCTGCGCGTCGCCTCCTTGTCCGACACGATTTTCCAAGGGCCACTCCATCCTGTTCAGGTATCCGGTTTCAGCGAGGGTTCGCACATGATCAACAAAGACGGTCTCACCCATCACATCTCCGCCCAGTTCAACGCCGAGCTGGAGGACATCCGCAGCCACCTGCTGGCCATGGGCGGCCTGGTGGAGAAGCAGGTCAGCGACGCGGTCAGCGCGCTGGTCGACGCCGACTCCGGCCTCGCCCAGCAGGTACGCGACGTCGACAACCAGATCAACCAGATGGAGCGCGACATCGACGAGGAGTGCGTGCGCATCCTCGCCCGCCGCCAGCCGGCGGCCTCCGACCTGCGCCTGATCATCAGCATCTCCAAGTCGGTGATCGACCTCGAGCGCATCGGCGACGAGGCCACCAAGATCGCCAAGCGCGCCATCGAGCTGTGCGAGGACGGCATGGCGCCCAAGGGCTACGTGGAGATCCGCCACATCGGCGAGCAGGTGCGCAAGATGGTCCAGGAGGCGCTGGACGCCTTCGCCCGCTTCGACGCCGACCTCGCCCTGTCGGTGGCGCAGTACGACAAGATCGTCGACCGCGAGTACAAGAGCGCGCTGCGCGAGCTGGCCACCTACATGATGGAAGACCCGCGCTCGATCTCCCGCGTGCTCAGCGTGATCTGGGCGCTGCGCTCGCTGGAGCGCATCGGCGACCACGCGCGCAACATCGCCGAGCTGGTGATCTACCTGGTGCGCGGCACCGACGTGCGCCACACCGGGCTGGCCAAGCAGGGTCCGGCCGACCAGGCCTGAGCGCCGCCGGCCTGATCCAGATCAGGCCGGCGCGAATCCGTTCGCGGCAGCGCCGAACGCGTCTCACCCGGACGCCGGCCGGGCTGGTAGGCTTGCCCGGTCTTCCGCCCTGCTGACAGCGTGCCATCATGACCGTCCGCTCCCTCCTGCTCGGTTTCCTGCTCGCCGGCCTGGCCGCCCCGGCCGGCGCGCTGACCATCTACAAGCATGTCGACGCCAACGGCGTGGTCACCTACAGCGACCAGGCCCGCCCGGGCGCGCAGGTGTTCCAGCTGCAGCCCGGCGGCTTGCGCGCGCCCGGCGCGGCGCCGCGCGCCGAGGCGCCGGATGCGCGGGTGCGCCTGGACACCGTCAGGCACGCCGGCGGCCACACCCTGCGGGTGCACAACGAGCTGTTCGCCCCGGTGGAGGTCGAGCTGCGCGTGGAGGACGTCGCCAACGCCAGCGGCGCGCCGGACCGGCCGCTGCGCTGGATCCTGCCGCCGCGCAGCCAGATCCGCCTGCTGACCCTGGCGCCGCGCGACCCGGCGCAGCCGCTGCGCTACACGCCCAGACTCAGCCACGCCCTCGGCGACCCGCGCCTGCTGCCGCGCCCCTACCGCTACCCGCTGCCCTGGCAGGGCGGGCCGTTCCGCCAGAGCCAGGGCGCCAACGGCCTGTACAGCCACTTCACGCCCAAGGGCCGCCACGCGGTGGACATCGCCATGCCCGAGGGCACGCCGATCCTCGCCGCCCGCGAGGGGGTGGTGGTCGGCACCCTGAACAGCCAGGCCGGCGCGGCGCCGTACCCCGGCGGCAACTACGTGCGCATCCTCCACGACGACGGCACCATGGGCGTCTACCTGCACCTGCAGCAGGGCTCGGTGCAGGTCGCCCCCGGCCAGCGCGTGCGCGCCGGCGCGCCCATCGCCCGCTCCGGCAACACCGGGCGCAGCACCGGCCCGCACCTGCACTTCGTGGTGCAGCGCAACGTCGGCCTGGCGGTGGAGTCGATCCCCTTCCAGTTCGCCCAGCCGGTGGACAGCCTGCCCAACTTCGCCATCGGCGGCGAGGACTGACCGCACTGCAGGGCTCGCCAACGACAAGGGCCACCCCGCGGGGTGGCCCTTTGGCGTTGGGCGAATAGGGCGCCGGTTCAGTCCAGCCTGAGCACCTTGGCCATGACGATCTTCGGCCCCTTCATCTTCTTGACGATGATGCGCAGGCCGTGGGTCTCCAGCGTCTCGTCCTCGCTGGGCAGGCGCTTGAGGCTGTCGTAGACCAGCCCGGCCAGGGTGTCGGCCTCGACGTCGTCGAGATTCACCTCGAGCAGGCGCTCGATCTTGAACAGCGGCGTGTCGCCGCGCACCAGCAGCTTGCCCGGCTGGTAGGCGAGCAGGCCGCGCTCGGTCTTGCGGTGCTCGTCCTGGATGTCGCCGACCAGCACCTCGAGCACGTCCTCCATGGTCAGGAAGCCGACCACCTTGCCGTCGGCCTCCTCGACCAGGGCGAAGTGCGCGCCGCCCTGGCGAAACTGCTCGAGCAGGCGGCCCAGCGGCAGGTGCCGCGACACCCGCTCGATGGGGTGCAGCAGGCTGCGCAGGTCGAAGGCGGCGGCCTCGCCGGGCTCGGGCAGGGCCAGCAGCAGGTCCTTGATGTGCAGCACGCCGACGAACTGCTGCGCGGCGTCCTGCACCGGGTAGCGGCTGAACTTGTGGCGGCGGATCTCGGCGAGGATCTCGTCGAGGCTGGCGTCGGCGTCCAGGCATACCAGGTCCTCGCGCGAGTTGGCCCAGTCGACCACCTCCAGCTCGCCCAGCTCCATGGCCGAGGCCAGCACGCGCAGGTCCTGGTCGCCGGCGTCGCGGCCGCGGCTGGAGTGGAGGATCAGCTTGAGCTCCTCGCGGCTGTAGTGGTGCTCGTGGTGCGGCCCCGGCTCGCCTTGCCCGGCGATGCGCAGGATGGCGTTGGCGCTGGCGTTGAGCAGCCAGATCGCCGGGTACATGGCCCAGTAGAAGGCGTACAGCGGCGCGGCGGTCCACAGCGACAGGCGCTCGGGCTGGCGGATCGCCCAGGACTTGGGCGCCAGCTCGCCGACCACGATGTGCAGGTAGGAGATGATGAAGAATGCGGTGAAGAAGGCGATGGCGTGCACCAGCGCCGGCGAGTCGACGCCGAAGTAGCCGAGCAGCGGCTCGAGCAGGTGGGCGAAGGCCGGCTCGCCGACCCAGCCGAGGCCCAGCGAGGCGAGGGTGATGCCCAGCTGGCAGGCCGACAGGTAGGCGTCCAGCTGGCCGTGCACGGTGCGCAGGATGTGGCCGCGCCAGCCGTGCTCGGCGGCGATGCTCTCGACGCGGGTGGCGCGCAGCTTCACCATGGCGAACTCGGCGGCTACGAAGAAGCCGTTGAGCAGGACCAGCAGCAGGGCGAACAGGACGAGGCCGAAGTCGGCGAAGTAGCGGGCGGCGGTATAGGCAGGGGAAGGGTCCATGGGGGCTTGTCGCAGTGGAAAGCCCATAGCATGGGAGGCGGCGGCGCGGCTTTCAAGCCCGCCGCCGCCGCTTCAGCGCCGCACCACCTGCGCGGGCGGGAAGTGGCAGGTGAAGGTGCTGCCCTTGCCCGGCGTGCTGTCGATCTGCAGCTGGCCGCGGTGGTGGATCAGCACGTGCTTGACGATGGCCAGGCCCAGGCCGGTGCCGCCGGTGTTGGCCGAGCGGCTGGCGTCGACCCGGTAGAAGCGCTCGGTGAGGCGCGGAATGTGCCTGGCCTCGATGCCCAGGCCGCTGTCCTGCACGGCGAGGTGCGCGCCCTCGGCGTCGGCCCACCAGCGGATGCGGATCTCGCCGCCCTCCGGGCTGTACTTGACCGCGTTGAACACCAGGTTGGAGAAGGCGCTGCGCAGCTCGCTCTCGCTGCCCTTGAGCCTGACCGTGGCGTCGGCCTCCAGGCTGATGCGGTGGCGGTCGGCGGACAGCGCCTGGGCGTCGCCGCGGATCGACAGCAGCAGCAGGTCGACCGCCACCGGCTTGCTGTCGGCCGGGTAGTCGGTGGCCTCCAGGCGGGCCAGCAGCAGCAGGTCGTTGAGCAGGTTCTGCATGCGCGCGCCCTGCTGCTGCATCTGCTGCAGGGCGCGGCGCCAGCGTGGCTGGATGTCGTCGACGTTGTCCTGCAGGGTCTCCAGGTAGCCGGTGAGCACGGTCAGCGGCGTGCGCAGCTCGTGGGAGACGTTGGCGACGAAGTCCTTGCGCATCTGTTCGAGCTGGTGGAGGCGGGTGACGTCGCGCACCAGCATCAGGTGCTCGCCGTTGCCGTACAGGGTCAGCTGCAGCTGCAGGCGCAGGTGGTCGTCGACCGGCGAGGGCAGCTCCAGCGGCTCGCGGTGGTTGTCCTGCTCGAAGTATTCCTTGAAGCGCGGATGGCGCACCAGGTTGGTGATCGGCTGGCCGCCGTCCTGCTTGCGCTTGAGGCCGAGCAGCTGGCCGGCGGCGCGGTTCCACCACTCCAGGTTGCCCTGGCGGTCGAGCATGACCACGCCGTCCTTGAGCGCGGCGGTGGACTCCTGCACGCGGTCGATCACCGCCTGCAGGCGGCCGCGGGCGCGCTGGTTGCGCTTCTGCAGGTGGTAGATCTGGTCGAACACCTCGCCCCACACGCCGGAGCCTTCCGGCGGCAGTTCGTCGGCGTTCTTCAGCCAGTGGTGCAGGCGCAGCAGCTGGCGCAGGTTCCAGTACAGGTAGCCGGCGAGGCCGAGCACCAGCGCCCAGGCGTACTGGCCCGTGACCAGGCCGAGCAGCAGGCAGGCCCCCAGCAGCAACAGCAGGCGGCGGAGGAGGATGCCGCGCCAGTCTTGGTTCACCTTGCGATCCTTGTAAAGCGGCCGCCCCGGCGGGGCGGCGAAGGCCAGGGAGTGACGCGTGCGTCAGCCCTTGGTGGAGAAACGATAGCCGGTGCCGCGCACGGTCTGCACCAGGTTTTCGCAGCTCTCGCCGAGCGCCTTGCGCAGGCGGCGGATATGCACGTCGACGGTGCGCTCCTCGACGTAGACGTTGCCGCCCCACACCTGGTCGAGCAGCTGGCTGCGCGTGTAGGCGCGCTCCTGGTGGGTCATGAAGAACTGCAGCAGGCGGTACTCGGTGGGTCCCATCTCCGCCGGCTTGCCGTCGATGGTGACGCGGTGGCTGAGCGGGTCGAGCACCAGCGGGCCGACCTCGATCGGCGTCTCGCCGTCGCTGGCGCCGGCGCGGCGCAGCACCGCCTTGAGCCGGGCGACCAGCTCGCGCGGCGAGAACGGCTTGGTGATGTAGTCGTCGGCGCCGACCTCCAGGCCCTGGATCTTGTTGTCCTCCTCGCCCTTGGCGGTGAGCATGATGATCGGCGTGCCGGCGGTCAGCTCGTCGCGCTTGAGGCGGCGGGCCAGTTCGATGCCGGAGGTGCCGGGCAGCATCCAGTCGAGGAGGATCAGGTCGGGCTTGCGGTCGACGATCAGCGCGTGGGCCTGCTGGCTGTTCTCCGCTTCGAGGCACTCGTAGCCGGCCATTTCCAGGGCGACGGCGATCATCTCGCGAATCGGTGCTTCGTCGTCAACGATGAGGATGGATTTGCCAACCATGGGACTGTCTCTGTGATTCCGTGGCGATGCCGGCATTACATAACGGAATTATTGCAGCGATGTTACATGGCGGCGGCGAAGGGGCCGGCGGGCGGCTTCGGCTATGCTGCAAGGGCTCGCCGGCGCCTGCCGGCAGCCGGTGCCTGGCGTGCCGTCCGCCTGTCCTCGCGGTCGCCGGGTCCTCCCATCCCACCGAGGAGAGCCGCGATGCTCAGAATCCCTCCACCCCTGCTGGCGCTGGCCGGCGGCGCCCTGCTTGCGCTGCTCGGCCAGGCCCAGGCGGCCGAACCGGCGATGGTCAAGGACGGCATGCTGGTCGACGCCCGGGGCATGACCCTGTACACCTACGACAAGGACAGCCCCGGCCAGTCGATGTGCAACGATACCTGCGCGACCAACTGGCCGCCGCTGGTGGCTACCGCCGATGCCCAGGGCAACGACGACTGGAGCACGCTGCAGCGCGCCGACGGCAGCTGGCAGTGGGCCTACTACGGCAAGCCGCTGTACACCTTCATCCAGGACCAGAAGCCGGGCGACATGCTCGGCGAGGGCAAGATGGGCGTCTGGCACGTCGCCCGCCCGGCCGCCGGCCAGTAGCCGGGCGGCGGTACCCCGCCGGCGTGCCGGCGGGGTTCAGCGCAGGGCGTAGTCGGCGATGGTGCCGGCGAGGATCGCCAGACCGGCCCAGTGGTTGTGCAGGAAGGCGCGGAAGCAGGCCTGGCCATCTCCCGTGCGGGTGCTCCAGTACTCCCAGGCGAAGCAGCCGGCGGCCACCGCCAGGCCGAGGTGGAACCATGCACCCAGCCCGAAGCGCGCCGCGGCGAGCAGCAGGCACAGCAGGCTGAGGCCCTGGAGGATGGCGATGATCGGGCGGTCGGCCTCGCCGAACAGGATGGCGGTCGACTTCACGCCGATCTTCAGGTCGTCGTCGCGATCGGTGATCGCGTAGTAGGTGTCGTAGGCCACCGTCCACAGCAGGTTGGCCAGGTACAGCAGCGCCGCCGCCGCCGGCAGGCTGCCGGCCTCGGCGGTGAAGGTCATCAGGATGCCCCACGAGTAGGCCGCGCCGAGCACCACCTGCGGGTAGTAGGTGTGGCGCTTCATGAACGGGTAGAGCGCGGCCAGCGCCACCGCGCCGAACGACAGCCACACGGTGGTCGCGTTGGTCAGCAGCACCAGGGCGAAGGCCACCGCCATCAGCACGGCGAAGGTCGCCAGCGCCTCGCGCGGAGTCATCCGCCCGCTGGCCAGCGGGCGCGCGCGGGTGCGCTCGACGTGGCCGTCGAAGCGGCGGTCGGCGAAGTCGTTGATCGCGCAGCCGGCCGAGCGGGTCAGCACCACGCCGAGGGAGAAGATCAGCAGGTTGGCCAGCGACGGCACGCCCTCGGCGGCGATCCACAGCGCGGTGAGGGTCGGCCACAGCAGCAGGTAGATGCCGATCGGCCGGTTCAGCCGGGTCAGGTCGATGAAGTCCTGGGCGCGCGGGTGCAGGCGCGCCAGGGGCTTGAGCAGGGAGAGGGACATCGCGGGCCTCCGGAGTCGAAACCGCCGGCCGCCGCTGCCGCGCATTCGGCCGGTGCAAAGCGGGGCAGTATACGGCGTGGCGCTCCCCCGGGGCGCCTCAGTTGCGCGCCGCGGCGTCGGCCTGCCACAGCGCCGGCAGGAACACCTCGGCGACCAGCACGCCCAGCGCGCCCTGGCAGAACAGCGAGCGGCGCCCCCACAGGCCGTCCGCGCGCACCGCCGGCGGCAGCAGCACCGCCGGGTAGCGGCAGACCTCGATCGGCTGGCGGGTGAAGGCCGGGTCGCGGAACAGCAGGTGGCCCAGCGAGGTGCTGCCGAGGCTGTCGAGGGCGAAGGGCTGCGCCTCCAGGGCGCTGCGCGCCGCCACGCTGCGGGCGAACACCCAGGCCTGCCCGGCGCCGTGCAGGTAGACCTCGCGCACCCAGCCCTCGCTGCCGGGCGCCACGCCGAGGGCGGCGCATTCGTCGTCGCGCAGGATCTGCCAGCCCTCGACCAGCGGCTCGACGGCGAAGCGGCCGGCGCCGAGCTCGGTGAGGCGGCGGGTCAGCGAGCCCGGCTCGTTGAGCCAGTCGAGCTCGCGGGCGGTGGGGGCGGGATGCAGCAGGTCGGGGGCCAGCCATCGCGGGCTGGCGCAGGCAGTCTGGGACACGGCAGGGCACGGCAGCGGAAAACCAGCGGCGAGTCTAGCACGCGGCCCCGCCGCGGGCCTCCGGCGTCGCGATCTACGACCAATGGCCGGTGCCGGCGTGCCTTCGGGGTCTGGCGCCGCTCCGGCGGGCATGCCATCCTTCGACCGTCCGCCGCGCGCCGGGGCCTGTCCGGCCGGCGTCATGCAGCGCGCGGCCTTGCCACAACAAGAACAATTCACACGAGGCATCTATGCGCAAACCGGAACTCGCTGCCGCCGTCGCGGAAAAGACCGACCTCAGCAAGGAAGAGGCCAACCGCGTCCTCAACGCCGTGCTCGAGCAGATCACCGACGCACTGAACCGCCAGGACAGCGTCACCCTGGTCGGCTTCGGCACCTTCCTGCAGCGCCACCGCGGCGCCCGCATGGGCAAGAACCCGCAGACCGGCGAACCCGTGAAGATCCGCGCCTGCAACACCGTGTCCTTCAAGCCGGGCAAGGCGCTGCGGGAAGCGATCAACTGAGCCCTGCGCCCCGGGGGATGCTCCCGGGGCGCTGCCATCGCGCTAGAATTCCGGCTCCCCTGCGTGACTCGCGAGGTGTCGCTGTGAAATTCCGCCTGCTCCTCTGGCTGCTCGGTCGTCTGCTGGCCGGCGCCAGCCGCCGCAACCCCGAATTCCGCCAGCAACTGGTCGACCGCGACCTGGTGTTCCAGCTGCAGACCCAGGACGGCCGCATCGCCCGCCACTTCGTCGTCAGGGACCAGCGCATCCGCAGCGCAGCCGGCACGGTGTCCCAGCCCGCCTTCAGCATCGCCTTCCGCAACGCCGCCTACGGCTTCGCCGCCCTGACCGCCGACAATCGCCAGCTGGCCTTCATGCAGGGCATCCAGAACAAGGACATCCAGATCAGCGGCAATCCGGCGCTGGTGCTGTGGTTCCAGGGGCTGACCCAACTGCTCGGGCCCCAGAAGAAGCAGGCGGCGTGAGCGCTGCTGTTCCTGCACGCGCGCGCCTCGTCCGTCGATGCCGTTGCGCGGCGAGCCGACCAGCCGACCATGGAGAGCTGCAAGCATGATCCGATCCCTGCTGGCCATCGCCGTGGGCGCATCGCTGGGCGCGATCCTGCGCTGGGGGCTGGGCACCGCCTTCAACGCGCTGTTTCCGACCATCCCGCCTGGCACCTGGCTGGCCAACATGCTGGGCGGCTACCTGATCGGCGTGGCGCTGGCCCTGTTCGGCCAGCACCCCGGCTGGGCTCCCGAGTGGCGCCTGCTGGTGATCACCGGCTTCCTCGGCGGGCTGACCACCTTCTCGACCTTTTCCGCCGAGGTCGCCACACTGATCCAGCAGGGCCGGCTGCTGTGGGCCGGGGCCGCCATCTCGGCGCACGTCGTCGGCTCGCTGCTCATGACGCTGCTCGGTCTGGCGACCGTGGCGCTGTTCAAGACCGCCTGACCGGGAGGGCGATCGCATGCAGGGTTATCAACTGACCTTCTTCACGCAGCAGGATCGCCGGCACGGCGCCTTGCCGCTGGGCGAGTGGCTGATGCAGGAGGCGCGCAGGCTCGGTGTCCGCGGCGCCACCCTGATCGCCGCCGCCGAAGGCTTCGGCCATACGGGCCGGCTGCACTCGGCGCGCTTCTTCGAACTGGCCGCCCAGCCCATCGAGGTGACGATGGCGCTCACCGCAAGCGAGGCCGAGCAGCTGTTCCAGCGTCTGCGCGAAGAGAAGATCGACGTGTTCTACGTGAAGACGCCGATCGAGTTCGGCATGAGCGGCGACGGCAGCCCCTGAAAACGCTTCATCTCCCCGCGAACGGGCCACGATAGCGGCCGCTATCGTGTTTTCCGCCCCGGCCAGCCGCGCTCCGGACTCACACCTGCCCGTACTGCTGCCCATGCCTGAGCCAGCGCTCGAGCAGCGGGCTGACGTGCTGCGGCCAGCGCGCCAGCAGGGTCTGCGCCGCCTCGCGCACCTCGGGCAAGAGGTCGGCATCGCGCAGCAGGTCGGCGACCTTGAACTGCAGCAGGCCGGTCTGGCGGGTGCCGAGCATCTCGCCGGGGCCGCGCAGCTCGAGGTCCTTCTCGGCGATGACGAAGCCGTCGCTGGTCTCGCGCATGATCGCCAGGCGCTCGCGGCCCAGGTGCGACAGCGGTGCGTGGTAGAGCAGCACGCAGTGGCTGACCGCGCTGCCGCGGCCGACCCGGCCGCGCAGCTGGTGCAGCTGCGACAGGCCGAGGCGCTCGGGGTTCTCGATGATCATCAGGCTGGCGTTGGGCACGTCGACGCCGACCTCGATCACCGTGGTGGCGACCAGGAGCTGCAGCTCGCCGGCCTTGAACTGCTCCATCACCGCGGCCTTCTCGGCCGGCTTCATGCGCCCGTGGATCAGGCCGACGCGCAGCTCGCCGAGGGCGGCGGAGAGTTCCTCGAAGGTGCTCTGCGCCGCCTGGCAGGTCAGCTCCTCGGATTCCTCGATCAGCGTGCACACCCAGTAGGCCTGGCGGCCCTCCAGGCAGGCGGCGCGCACCCGCTCGACCACTTCCAGGCGCCGGCTGTCGGCGATCACCAGGGTGGTCACCGGCGTGCGCCCGGGCGGTAGCTCGTCGAGGATCGAGGTGTCGAGGTCGGCGTAGGCGCTCATCGCCAGGGTGCGCGGGATGGGCGTGGCGGTCATGATCAGCTGGTGCGGGCACAGGCGACCGTCGACGCCCTTCTGGCGCAGCGCCAGGCGCTGCTGCACGCCGAAGCGGTGCTGCTCGTCGATGATCGCCAGGGCCAGGTTCCTGAACTGCACCTCGTCCTGGAACAGCGCGTGGGTGCCGACCACCATGGGCGCGCCGGCGGCGATGCGCTCCAGGGCGCTGGCGCGCGCCTTGCCCTTGAGCTTGCCGGCCAGCCAGGCGACCTCGATGCCCAGCGGCGCCAGCCACTTGCCGAAGTTGAGGAAGTGCTGCTCGGCGAGGATCTCGGTGGGCGCCATCAGCGCCACCTGGTAGCCGGCCTCGATGGCCTGCAGGGCGGCCAGCGCGGCGACCACGGTCTTGCCGGCGCCGACGTCGCCCTGCACCAGGCGCAGCATCGGCGCGGCCTGCGCCAGGTCCCAGGCGATCTCGGCGGCGACCCGCTGCTGCGCGCCGGTGGGGGCGAAGCCGAGCCCGGCGAGGAACTGCGCCGGCAGGCGCACGGCCTTGGGCAGCGGCGGCGCCTGCTGGGCGCGGATGCTCTCGCGCAGGCGCTGCAGCGACAGCTGGTGGGTCAGCAGCTCCTCGAAGGCCAGGCGGTGCTGCGCCCAGTGGCGGCCCTCGGCGAGCTCCTCCAGATCGGCGTCCGGCGGCGGGCGGTGCAGGTAGCGGATGGCGTCGGCCAGCGGCGCCAATTGGTACTGGCGGGCCAGCTCGGTCGGCAGCCAGTCGGGCAGGCTGCGCCCGTCGAGGGCGTGCAGCGCCTGCTGGCTGAGGGCGCGCAGGCGCTGCTGGGTGAGGCCCTCGGTGCTCGGATAGATCGGCGTGAGGCTCTGCTCGACCCGCCCGGACGGCTCGTCGGCGCCGAGGGCGCGGTATTCGGGGTGGTAGATCTCCAGGCCGGTGGCGCCGGGGCGCACCTCGCCGTAGCAGCGCAGGTGGGTGCCGCGCTTGAGACCGTCTTTCTGCGCCTGGCTGAAGTGGAAGAAGCGCAGGCTGAGGGTGCCGGTGGCGTCCTGCAGGCGCACCAGCAGGCTGCGCCGGCGGCCCATGGTCACCTCGGCGCCGCTGACCACGCCTTCCACCACGGCATCGCCGCCCGGGCGCAGGGCGGCGATCGGGGTGACCCGGGTGCGGTCCTGGTAGCGCAGCGGCAGGTGGAACAGCACGTCCTGCAGGGTCTCCAGACCGACCCTGGCAAGCTTCTCGGCCAGCGCCGGACCGACGCCCTTGAGCGTGGTGACGGCGACGCGCGCCAGTTCGGTCATGCCGGCTGGGCCGCCTGCGCCCCTTGCGGCGGGTGGCTCAGCGAGCACAGGCGCACGGCGTCGACCAGCACGTCGATGGCCTTGGGCCGCGGGAAGCTGGCGCGCCAGGCGATGGCCACGCTGCGGTAGGGCACCGGCGGGCTGAGCGGGCGGATGGCGATCACCCCCGGCGCGTAGTGGTGGCTGTCCACCGCGGTGAACGGCAGCACCGACACGCCGAGGCCCGAGGCGACCATGTGGCGGATGGTTTCCAGCGAGCTGGACTCGACGGTGGTGTGCGGGTGGGCCTCGCTGCCCTTGCGGGTGGTCGGGCAGGCTTCCAGCACCTGGTCGCGGAAGCAGTGGCCCTCGCCGAGCAGCAGCAGGCTCTTGTCGTTGAGCATCTCGGCATCGATGCTGGCCCGCGCGGTCCACGGGTGCTCGGCGGGCATCACCACGTAGAACGGCTCGTCGTACAGCGGCTTGGTCAGCACGTCGGCTTCCTGGAACGGCAGGGCGATGATGATCGCGTCCAGCTCGCCGGTGCGCAGCTTGTCGCGCAGCACGTGGGTGAAGTTTTCCTCGATGTACAGCGGCATGTCGGGGGCGATCTTGTGCAGCTGCGGGATCAGGTGGGGGAACAGGTAGGGGCCGACGGTGTAGATGGCGCCGACCTTGAGCGGGGCGGCCAGCTGGTTCTTGCCGGCCTGGGCCAGTTCGCGGATGCCCTGGGCCTGCTCGAGGACCTTCTGCGCCTGGGCGACGATGCCCTCGCCGACCGGGGTCAGGCGCACCGCGCTCTTGCTGCGCTCGAAGATCAGTACACCCAGCTCGTCCTCGAGCTTCTTCACGCCGACCGACAGGGTCGGCTGGCTGACGTGGCAACGCTCGGCGGCGCGGCCGAAGTGCTGTTCCTGGGCAAGGGTGACGATATAGCGCAGTTCCGTGAGTGTCATAGCGAATATCCATTGAGATGCCCCCAAGCATAGCGGCTGTCTTCAATGGAACCAACCGCCCGCGGCAAGGCGGGCGGCTGGCGCTTTCAGCGGCGCTCCAGCGAGTAGACGAAGGGCGCCACCACCTCGAGGCGGCCATCGCGCAGCAGCTCGGCCGGCGGCGCCGGCAGCGGCTGGGCGCGGCGGATCATCTGCAGGGTGGCGCGGTCCAGGCTGGCGCTGCCGGACTTGCCGGCCAGTTCGAAGCTCAGCACCTTGCCCTGGCCGTCGACCACGAAGCGCAGCCGGACCACGCCCTCCTGGCCGCGCCGGCGCGCATCGTCGGGATAGCGCTTGTGGCGGTTGAGATGGGCGAGCAGGCGGCTCTGCCAGCTGGCCTTGGCCTGGGACGGCGCCGGGCTGCCGGCCTGCGGACTCGGCTGGGCGGCCGGCCTGGCGTCCGGGGCGGGCGCACTGCTCTCGACCGGCGCGGGGTTCGGCGGGGTCGGCAGCGGCGGCTGCGGCCTGGGCTCGGGTCTGGGTTCCGGCTTGGGCTTGGGCGGCTGCGGGCGCGGCTTGGGCGGTGGCGGCGGCAGGGCCAGCCTGGGCTTGGGCGCCTCGATCACCCTGGGCTGCGGCGGCGGCTCGGGGGCGCGCACCGGCTCGGGCGGCGGTGGCGGCGCGGCCGGTGGGGCCGGAGGTGCCGGCGGCAGCTCGATGAGCATGGCCGGCGGCGGCAGTTCGACCGGCGCGGCCTGCGGCTGCCAGTACAGCGACCAGGCGGCCACGCCGACGTGGGCGCCGAGCACCAGCAGCAGGCTGAGGCCCCAGCGGGGCAGGCTGCGCGCGCGGCTCATGGGCGGCCGACCGTTTCCAGGCCGACCAGGCCGATCTTCAGGTAGCCGGCGCCGCGCAGCAGGTCCATCACTTCCATCAGGCGGGCGTAGTCGACCTCCTGGTCACCGCGGATGAAGATGGTCTGCTCCTTGTCGCCGCCGGTCTGGCGGTCCAGGGCGGCGCCGAGCTGCTCGGCGAGCACCGCGTCGTTGCCCAGGTGCAGGCTGCGGTCCTCCTTGATGCTCAGGTACACCGGCTGCTCGGGGCGCGGCTGCGGCGTGGCGGTGGAGGCGGGCAGGTCGACCTTGACGTCGACGGTGGCCAGCGGCGCGGCGACCATGAAGATGATCAGCAGCACCAGCATCACGTCGATGAACGGGGTGACGTTGATCTCGTGGGATTCCTGCAGCTCGTCGCTGCCCTCGTTGAGGTGCATGCCCATGGCTCAGCCCACCTTGACCACGTGCGGGGTGGCGGCGCTGCGCGGCGCGGCGGCCGGCGGCTGGCGGTCGAGGTCGCGGCTGACCAGCAGCAGCACCTGGGCGGAGATGTCGGCGACCTGCGCCTTGTAGCCGGCGATCGAGCGGGCGAACACGTTGTAGATCACCACCGCGGGGATCGCCGCGACCAGGCCGAGGGCGGTGGCCAGCAGGGCCTCGGCGATGCCGGGGGCGACCACCGCGAGGTTGGTGGTCTGCGACTTGGCGATGCCGATGAAGCTGTTCATGATGCCCCACACGGTGCCGAACAGGCCGACGAACGGCGAGGTGGAGCCGATGGTGGCCAGCACCCCGGTGCCGGTGCTCATCTTGCGCCCGCTGGCGGCGACCAGGCGCTCGAGGCGGAAGCTGACGCGCTCCTTGATGCCTTCCTTCTCGGTCAGGTTGGCCGACAGGCGCAGCTCGTCCTGGGCGTCCTCGATCAGCAGCGCGCTGAAGCTGTGCCTGGCCTGGGCCTGCTCGGCGGCCTCGTCGAGGCTGCGCAGGCCCTTGAGGTCGGCCAGCTCGCCGCGCAGGCGGCGGCGCGCGCCGAGCAGCTCGAGGCCCTTGGCCAGCCAGATGGTCCAGGTCACCACCGAGGCCAGCAGCAGGCCGATCATCACCCCCTTCACCACCACGTCGGCGCCCTGGTACATGCCCCAGGGCGACAGGTCGTGGATCGGGGCGGCGGCCGCCTCGACCGGGCCGGCCTGCGGGGCTGCAGCGGCGACCGGCGCGGCGCTGGCGGTCGCCGCTGGGGCCGGCTGTTCGGCGAGCGCGACCGGCGCCAGCAGCAGGCCGGCGAGCAGCGCGGCCATGGCCGGCAGGCGGCGCACGCGGGAAGAGAGCAGGGTGGGCGAGGGGGAGGCGGTGGGTGCGTTCATGCGGGCCGGACCTGTCGATGGATAGGGGGAGCGGGCGCCGCCAGGACCGGCGCGCAGGAGTCAGGGCGACATTATTGCAAATGTTTCTTGTTTGTAAATCATTATGCGTGGTTTTGCGGGCGCAGCCTGCGGCAATCCGGCCTGCCGCGACAGCGCTCTGCCGCGCTATCCTCGGTGCTTTTCCCCCGGAGGATCGCGATGTCCGTTTCCCCTAGCGTGGTGATCGCCGGCTGCGGCGATGTCGGCAGTCGCCTCGGCCTGCAGCTGCAGGCGGCGGGCTGGTCGGTGTACGGCCTGCGCCGCGACGTCGCGGCGCTGCCGGCCGGCCTGCTGCCGCTGGCCGCCGACCTACTGCAGGCCGACTGCCCGGCGCAGTGGCCGGCCTGCGCGCCGGACTACCTGGTGTACTGCGCCACCCCGGCCAGCTCCGAGGAGAGCGCCTACCGCGCCACCTACGTCGACGGCCTGCGCCATGTGCTGGGCTGGCTGGAACAGCGCGGCCAGCGCCCGCGGCGCCTGCTGTTCGTCTCCAGCACCGGGGTGTACGGCCAGCAGGATGGCGAGTGGGTCGACGAGAGCTCGCCCTGCCAGCCGGCGAACTGGTCGGGGCGGGTGCTGCTGGAGGCCGAGGCGCTGGCGCTGGGCGGCGGCCTGCCCGCCAGCGTGGTGCGCCTGGCCGGCATCTACGGTCCGGGGCGGCGCTGGCTGCTCAGCCAGGTGCGCGCCGGCTACCGGGTGGCAGAGGTGCCGCCGCTGTACGGCAACCGCATCCACGCCGAGGATGCCGCCGGCCTGCTCGCCTGCCTGCTGCAGGCCGACGCCCGCGGGGTGGCGCTGGAGGCGGTGTACCTGGGGGTGGACGACGAGCCGGCGCCGCTGGCCGAGGTGGTCGCCTGGCTGCGCGAGCGCCTGGGGGTGAGCCACTGGGCGGCGGAGTCGGCCAGCCGGCGCGCCGGCAGCAAGCGCTGCAGCAACGCGCGGGCCCGCGCACTGGGCTGGGTGCCGCGCTACCCGAGCTGGCGCGAGGGCTACGCGGCGCTGCTGGACGCCGGCGAGTAGCGCGGCCTCAGTCGCGCTCAAGCAGCCAGGCGCGGCGGCCGGGGCGGTACTGCGGCAGCTCCTGGTGCAGCGCCTGGTTGTCGGCGACGAAGATGCTCAGCTCGTCGCCCTCCAGGCGGAACAGCCATTCGCGGCCCTGCTCGGCGTTCTGCAGCCAGAGCAGCTCGTGCTCGTCGCTGCGCGTCGCGCAGTCGCCGGACAGGCACAGGGCGTACTGCTCGACGCCGGGCAGGCCCTCGACGCGGCCGTCCGGGTGGAAGCGCACCTGGCCGTCGCGGCCGTCGCCCTCGCGGATCTCCCAGTCGCCGCCGAGCAGGGCGGCGTACAGCGCCTGCTCGAAGGTCTGGCCGGGCAGCTCGTCGTCGGCCGCGGCGGTGGCGACGAAACGCTGCTCGGGGGCGCTGGCGCTGGGCTGCTGGACCAGCTCGTCGCCGTCGAGGGCGAGGCTTTCCTGCAGGTCGCGGTTGAAGGTCACCTGCCAGCGCCGCTCGGCGCTGCCGGCCAGGTGGCCCTCGGCGACGTCGACGCCGTTGCTCGACCAGGCGGTGTGGCGCTGCGGGGCGAAGCGCCATTCCAGGGTGGGACCGTAGGCCAGCAGGGCCTCGCGCAGGCGGCCGTTGTCGCTGGCGGCGTCGATGGCGTTCTGGTTGATCCAGGTCCCGGCGATGTCGTCCGGGCCGCTGGCGCAGCCGCCGAGCAGGGCGCTGCACAGCAGCAGGGTCAGGGGAAGGGCATGGCGCATGCGGGCGTCCTTTCCGGAAGGGTACGGGGACAGCGGGAGCCGCGGCGGCGGGCGCCGCGGCCGGGGCATCAGCCGAGGACCAGGATGCCGTCCATTTCCACCTGGGCGCCGCGCGGCAGGGCGGCCACGCCGATGGCGGCGCGCGCCGGGTACGGCTGCTGGAAGTAGCGGCCCATCACCTCGTTGACGGTGGCGAAGTTGCCCAGGTCGGTGAGGAAGATGTTCAGCTTGACGATGTCGGCCAGCGAGCCGTCGGCGGCTTCGCAGACCGCCTTGAGGTTCTCGAACACCTGCACGGCCTGGGCCTCGAAGCCCTCGACCAGCTGCATGCTGGCCGGGTCCAGCGGGATCTGCCCGGACAGGTAGACGGTGTTGCCGGCCTTGATCGCCTGGGAGTAGGTGCCGATGGCGGCGGGGGCCTTGTCGCTGCTGATGACGCTCTTGCTCATGGGAGCTCCTTGCGGGCTGTGGATGGCAGGCGCCGGGGGCGGCGCCCTGCGTTGGGAAAGCGGGCGGGGGCGGGCCGCCTCAGGCGCGCAGACGGGTGATGTGGCTGACGCCCTTGATGGTGCGCAGGCGCTTGATCACCCGCGCCAGGTGCACGCGGTTGTGCACGCTGACCACCAGCTGGACCACGCTGATGCGGCCGTCGCGCTCGTCCATGCTGATCTTCTCGATGTTGCCGTCGGCGCTGGCCACCGCGGTGGCCAGCAGGGCGATCAGGCCGCGCTGGTGCTCCAGCTCGACGCGCAGCTCGACGTTGAACTCGCCGGTGACGTCCTTGGCCCAGGACAGCGGGATGCACTTGTCCGGGTTGTGGCGGAATTCGCTGATGTTGCGGCAGTTGTCGAGGTGGATGACCATGCCCTTGCCGGCCGACAGGTGGCCGACGATGGGGTCGCCGGGGATCGGCGTGCAGCACTTGGCGTAGCTGATCACCAGGCCCTCGGTGCCGCGGATCGCCAGCGGGCCCTCGTGGCCGGGCATCTGCTCACTGCCTTCCTCGGCCAGCAGGCGGCGGGCCACCACGTAGGCCATGCGGTTGCCGAGGCCGATGTCCTCGAGCAGGTCGTCGCGGTGGGCCAGCTGGTACTCGGCGAGCACCGCGGCGACGCGCTCGGCGGCGATCTTCTCCAGGTGGCTGTCGAAGCCGGCCAGCGCCTTGTTCAGCAGGCGCTCGCCGAGGCTGACCGACTCGGAGCGGCGCTGCTGCTTGAGCGAGTGGCGGATGTGGGTGCGCGCCTTGCCGGTGACCACGAAGTTGAGCCAGGCCGGGTTGGGCCGCGCGCCGGGGGCGGTGACGATCTCCACCGTGGCGCCGCTCTGCAGCTGTTCGGACAGCGGCGCCAGGCGGCGGTTGATGCGGCAGGCGATGCAGCTGTTGCCGACGTCGGTGTGCACCGCGTAGGCGAAGTCGACCGCCGTCGAGCCCTTGGGCAGCTCCATGATCCGCCCCTTGGGGGTGAACACGTAGACCTCGTCGGGGAACAGGTCGATCTTGACGTTCTCGATGAACTCCAGCGAGTTGCCGGCGCGCTGCTGCAGCTCGAGGATGCCCTTGACCCACTGGCGGGCGCGCTCGTGGGTACCGCGCGGGCTCTGCTCGTCGCTGGACTTGTACAGCCAGTGCGCGGCGATGCCGAAGTTGGCCATCTCCTCCATCTCGCGGGTGCGGATCTGGATCTCGATGGGCACGCCGTGCATGCCGAACAGGGTGGTGTGCAGCGACTGGTAGCCGTTGGCCTTGGGGATCGCGATGTAGTCCTTGAAGCGCCCGGGGAACGGTTTGTACAGGCTGTGCACCGCGCCGAGCACGCGGTAGCAGGTGTCGACCTTGTCGACGATGATGCGGAAGGCGTAGACGTCCATGATCTCGTTGAACGCCCGGCGCTTGCCGCGCATCTTCTGGTAGATGCTGTAGAGGTGTTTCTCGCGGCCCTTGACCTCGCCGTCCAGGCCCTCTTGGGCCAGGCAGTTGACCAGCGACTGCTGGATCTTGCCGACGATCTCGCGGCGGTTGCCGCGGGCGCGGCGCACCGCCTGCTTGATGCGCTCGGCGCGCATCGGGTGCATGGCCCTGAAGCCCAGATCCTCGAACTCGGCGAAGGTGTTGTGCATGCCGAGGCGGTTGGCGATCGGCGCGTAGATCTCCAGGGTTTCCTTGGCGATGCGCCGGCTCTTCTCATGCGGCATGGCGTCCAGCGTGCGCATGTTGTGCAGGCGGTCGGCCAGCTTGACGAGGATCACGCGGATGTCGCGGGCCATGGCCATGGCCATCTTCTGGAAGTTCTCGGCCTGCGCCTCGGCCTTGGTCTGGAAGTCCATCTGGGTCAGCTTGCTGACCCCGTCGACCAGCTCGGCGACGGTGCTGCCGAACTGCGCGCTGAGGGCATCCTTGGGGATGCCGGTGTCCTCGATGACGTCGTGCAGCATGGCGGCCATCAGGCTCTGATGGTCCATGTGCATGTCGGCGAGGATGCAGGCCACCGCCAGCGGGTGGGTGACGTAGGCCTCGCCGCTGCGCCGGCGCTGGCCGTCGTGGGCCTGCTCGGCGTAGTAGTAGGCGCGGCGGACCAGATTGACCTGGTCCGGCGTGAGGTAATTGCTGAGGCGGTCGGCGAGGGCGTCTATGCTGGCCAAAGTATTACTCCAGACCGGTCAGTGCCGGTGATTCAGGCGCGCGACGTCGACCCGGCAATTCAGATCTCCTCGCTGCCGTTTTCCTCGAAGGCGGCGAACAGCGGAGTCTCCTCGACGATGTCTTCCTGCTGCACCACTTCATGGTCGACCAGGCCTTCGGCGATTTCGCGCAGGGCCACCACGGTCGGCTTGTCGTTTTCCCAGGCCACCTTCGGCTCCTTGCCGCCGGTCGCCAGCTGGCGGGCGCGCTTGCTGGCGAGCATGACCAGTTCAAAACGGTTATCGACGTTGTCCAGGCAGTCTTCAACAGTGACGCGGGCCATGGTGTTCCTCGTGATTCAACGGCTGGGCCCGGCAGTCGCCGGGCGGATTGGATAGTCTAAAAAATCGCCAATGGTTAGGGAAGTGGCGAATGCGTCCGGGCGTCAGCGCAGCAGGCGCTCGAGCAGCTCGGCGTGGCGCTTCTGCTGCGAACCCTGGTGCAACTGGCGGGCGCGGAAGATCGCCTTGAGGTCCTCCAGGGCATGGCTGAACTGGTCGTTGATCACCACGTAGTCGTACTCGACATAATGGCTCATTTCGCTGACCGCTTCGCGCATGCGCCGCTCGATGATCTCCTCGCTGTCCTGGCCGCGGTTGTTCAGGCGGTGGCGCAGCGCCTCCTGCGACGGCGGCAGGATGAAGATCGACTGCGCCTGCGGCATCAGCCGGCGCACCTGCTGGGCGCCCTGCCAGTCGATCTCGAGGATCAGGTCGAGGCCCTCGGCGAGGGTGCGCTCGACCCAGCGCTGCGAGGTGCCGTAGAGGTTGCCGAACACCTCGGCGTGCTCGAGGAACTCGTCCTGCTCGAGCATGCCGAGGAATTCCTCGCGGGCGACGAAGTGGTAGTTCACCCCGTCCACCTCGCCCGGGCGCATGCTGCGGGTGGTGTGCGACACCGACACGCGGATCTGCTCGTTGCTGTCGAGCAGGGCCTTGACCAGGCTGGTCTTGCCGGCGCCGGAAGGCGCGGAAACGATGTAAAGGGTGCCGTGGCTGCTGTTCATGGGGGTTTCTGTCACTACCGGAATCACTCGATGTTCTGCACTTGCTCGCGCATCTGCTCGATCAGCACCTTGAGGTTGACCGCGGCCTGGGTGGAGCGCGGGTCGAAGGCCTTGGAGCCGAGGGTGTTGGCCTCGCGGTTGAGTTCCTGCATCAGGAAGTCGAGGCGCCGGCCGGCGGCGCCGCCGGCCTTGAGCACGCGGCGCACCTCGCGCACATGGGTGCTCAGACGATCCAGCTCCTCGGCCACGTCACTCTTCTGCGCCAGCAGCACCAGCTCCTGCTCGAGGCGCTGCGGGTCCAGCTCGGCCCGCAGCTCGGCGAAGCGGTTCTCGATCTTCTGCCGCTGCGCGGCGAGCATCTGCGGCACCAGCTCGCGCAGGCTGTCGACCTCCTTGAGGATCGCCGCCAGGCGCTCCTCGAGCAGGGCGGCCAGGGCGGCGCCTTCGCGCTCGCGGCCGGCCTTGAGTTCGGCCAGGGCCTGCTCGAACAGTGCCAGGGCGGCAGCGTTGAGCGCCTGCGGGTCGGCGGCGTCGGCCACCAGCACGCCCGGCCAGGCCAGCACTTCCAGCGGGTTCAGCGGGGCCGGCTGGCTGATCAGCGCGGCCACCGCCTCGGCGGCGGCGATCACCTGGGCGGCGCGCTCGCGGTCGACCTGCAGGGCCTTGCCGGCGCTCTCCTCGGCCAGGCGCAGGGTGCACTCGACCTTGCCGCGCGCCAGCGCCTGGCGCAGCGCCTCGCGCACGCCGCCCTCGAGGTCGCGGAACGCCTCGGGCAGGCGCAGGTGCGGCTCCAGGTAGCGGTGGTTGACCGAGCGCAGCTCCCAGCTCAGGGTGCCCCAGGGGCCGGCGCTCTCCACCCGCGCGAAGGCGGTCATGCTGTGTACCATGGGCGATCCTCGCATTGGTAAGGGGGCGGGCGCCCGTGGCGCCGCGGATTCGATCCGCCAGTGTAACCCAGGCGCGTCGGCCCCCCAATCGCGGCGGTGGTTCGCCACGCCTGCGGCCCTCTATAATGGTTCGCACTTTCCCCCTCTTCGACAGGACCTGCCGATGAACCGTCCCAGTGGTCGCGCCGCCGACCAGATGCGCCCGATCCGTATCACCCGCCACTACACCAAGCATGCCGAGGGTTCGGTGCTGGTCGAGTTCGGCGATACCAAGGTGATCTGCACGGTGAGCGCCGAGGCCGGCGTGCCGCGCTTCCTCAAGGGGCAGGGCCAGGGCTGGCTGACCGCCGAGTACGGCATGCTGCCGCGCGCCACCGGCTCGCGCACCCACCGCGAGGCGGCGCGCGGCAAGCAGGGCGGGCGCACCCTGGAGATCCAGCGCCTGATCGGCCGCTCGCTGCGTGCCGCGCTGGACCTGTCCAAGCTGGGCGAGACCACCCTGTACATCGACTGCGACGTGATCCAGGCCGACGGCGGCACCCGCACCGCGTCGATCACCGGCGCCACTGTGGCACTGATCGATGCGCTGGCTACCCTGAAGAAGCGTGGCGCGCTGAAGCAGAACCCGCTCAAGCAGCTGGTCGCCGCGGTCTCGGTGGGCATCTACCAGGGCCAGCCGGTGCTCGATCTGGACTACCTGGAGGACTCGGCGGCCGGCACCGACCTCAACGTGGTGATGACCGACGCCGGCGGCTTCATCGAGGTGCAGGGCACCGCCGAGGGCACGCCGTTCCAGCCCGAGGAACTCAACGCCATGCTGGCGCTGGCGCGCAAGGGCATCGACGAGCTGTTCGAGCTGCAGCGCGCCGCGCTCGACAACTGAGACCGGCTGCGGCCGGGCCGGCGCCTGGTCCGGGAGGTGTGCGATGAACGACGAGCAACTGCCGGCGCCGCCCGGCCCGGACGCCGAGGCGCGCAAGTGGGCGATGCTCTGCCACTACGCGGCCTTCGCCTGGCTGCTGGCGCCGATGATCGGCAACGTCATCGGCCCGCTGCTGGTCTGGCAGCTCAAGCGCGAGAGCGATCCCTACGTCGACGCCCAGGGTCGCGAGGCGCTGAACTTCCAGATCACCGCGAGCCTGGCGCTGCTGGTCTGCGCGACCCTGTCGTGGGTGGCCTTCCCGCTGGCCGCGCTGGTCAGCGTGGGCGCCCTGGTGCTCACCGTGATCGGCGGGATCAAGGCCAACGAGGGCCGCGCCTGGCGCTATCCGTTCTGCATCCGCTTCCTCAGGTAGCGGACATGAAAAAGCCGACCCGCGGGTCGGCTTTTTCGTCGCTGCGGCCGCTCAGATGCTCAGCGTCCAGTCGTAGTCGACCACCAGCGGCGCGTGCTGCGAGAAGCGCGGCTGGCGCGGCAGCTGGGCGCTGCGCACGCTGCGGCGCATGCCGGGGGTGAGCAGCTGGTAGTCGAAGCGGAAGCCGAGGTTGAGCATCTGCGCCTGCTCGGTGTCCGGCCACCAGCTGTATTGCTCGCCCTCGCGGCTGACCTCGCGCAGGGCGTCGACGTAGCCGAGGTTGCCGAACACCTCGTCGAGCCAGGCGCGCTCGGGGGCGAGGAAGCCCGGCGCCTGCTGGCAGTCGCGCCAGTTCTTCACGTCCAGCTTCTGGTGCGCCACGTACAGCGAGCTGCAGTAGATGTACTCGCGGCGCTTGCGGCGCTGCTTGTTCAGGTAGCTGGTGAAGTCGTCCATGAACTTGAACTTGGCGTTCAGGTCGGCGTCGCCCTTCTGACCGCTGGGCATCAGCAGGCTGGCGATGCTGACCTTGTCGAAGTCGGCCTGCAGGTAGCGCCCGTAGCGGTCGGCCTGCTCGAAGCCCAGGCCGAAGATGATGGCCTTGGGCTGCAGGCGCGAGTAGATGGCGACGCCGCCCTGGCTCGGCACTTCGGCATCGACGGCGTACATGGTGTAGCCGTCGAGCTGCCAGGCGGGGTCTTCCATGTCATAGCACGAGGCGCGGGTGTCCTGCAGGCAGATGACGTCGGCGTTCTGGCTCTGCAGCCAGCCGAGCAGGCCGCGCTCCACCGCCGCCTGCATACCGTTCACGTTGACACTGACAATCCGCATAAATGGCCCCTGAAAAAACCTGTGTGTATGATACCCGACTTTCCTGTTTTTTGGCGGAATCGGGCATCTCATGCAAGCATATCAACGCGAATTCATCCGCTTCGCCATCGAGCGCGGCGTGCTGCGCTTCGGCGAGTTCACCCTCAAGTCCGGGCGCACCAGTCCCTACTTCTTCAACGCCGGGCTGTTCAACAGCGGCCTGGCCCTGGCGCAGCTCGGCCGCTTCTATGCCGAGGCGGTGCAGGCCAGCGGCATCGACTTCGACGTGCTGTTCGGTCCGGCCTACAAGGGCATCCCGCTGGCCAGCGCCACCGCCATCGCCCTGGCCGAGCAGCATGGCCGCGACCTGCCCTGGTGCTTCAACCGCAAGGAGGCCAAGGATCACGGCGAGGGCGGCACCCTGGTCGGTGCGCCGCTGGTCGGAAAGGCGCTGATCGTCGACGACGTGATCACCGCCGGCACCGCGATCCGCGAGGTGATGCAGATCATCCAGGCGCAGGGCGCACAGGCGGCCGGCGTGCTGATCGCGCTCAATCGCGAGGAGCGCGGCCAGGGCGAACTGTCGGCGATCCAGGAAGTCGAGCGCGACTTTGGTATACCGGTAGTGAGCATTGTCTCGCTGACTCAGGTGCTGGATTATCTGGCGCAGGATGAACAGCTCCGCCAGCACCTGCCGGCGGTCGAGGCGTACCGCACGCAATACGGAATCTGACCGGTACACGAAGTTTCAGGCCATACAACAACTATTAGAAACTCATTTTTGGATTGGCATGCCAGTTCAAGGCCTGCCAGGCGGTCATGTACGGACATGGCCGTCATGTCACAAGAATAAAAAAGATTAGTCGCGCAGGCTGCGCCATGGCTGGCCTGCATCTCTAACCTTTTCGAATAGTTGAACGTATGACCGACAATAATCAGAAAAGTTACCGCGAACTGCATAAGCCCAAATCACAGTTCGGATCGCGGGAAGAATATCTCGAGCACGAACTGACGATCATGTCGCCGCGGCGCTGGGGCATCAACCTGCCGCTGCGCGACTACCGCTTCGAGCTGGAGGACTGGGTGCCGGCGATGGCCGCCACCATCGGCAAGATCGTCATGGTCGCCGCGGTGGTGGCCGCCTTCGCCGCGCCACTGGGGCTGTCCAACGAGTTCGTCATCGAGAACGCCCGTTACGAGATGCTGATCGCCGCGCTGCTGTTCGTGGTGCTGTTCTCCGGCATCCTCAACCCGGCGGCCAACCTGGCCGGCACCCACGGCCCGCTGATTCCGCTGATTCCGCTGATCGTCGCCTCCGGTGGCCACCCGATGGCGCTGGGCATCATGGTCGGCGTGCTCGGCTTCATCCTCGGCATCAGCAAGGGCGGCAGCCTGCTGGCGCGGCTGACCAGCGACGGGGTGTGCGGCGGCCTGCTGCTGTACCTGGGCTTCATCGGCGTCACCTCGCAGATCAAGAGCCTGTTCGCCTGGGCCGGCGGTTTCGACATGGGTTATCTGGCCTTCGTGATCGTCTTCGCCACCATCGTCATGTATGCCTATCTCGAACATATCCGCATGCGCTGGCTGGCCATTCCGCTGGGCGCGATCATGGCCGCGGCAATTGCCTTCGCCCTCGGTGCGCCCTTCGAGTTCAAGACCGAGCCGGGCATTCCCAACCTGAATCCGGCCTACTGGTGGGGCGAGGACAGCGGCTGGCAACTGGGCCTGCCGGAGTTGCAGCACTTCATCGCCGTGGCGCCCTTCGCGGTACTGGCGGTGGCCATGTGGTCGCCGGACTTCCTCGGCCACCGCATCTTCCAGGAACTGAACTATCCGCCCAAGGCCAAGAAGGTGCTGATGAACATCGACGACACGATGTGCATCGCCGCGGCGCGGCAGATCGTCGGCACTTCCCTGGGCGGCGGCAACCTGACTTCTTCCTGGGGCACCTACATGGTGCCCGCGGCCATCGCCAAGCGGCCGATTCCGGCCGGCGCCATGCTCACCGGCCTGCTCTGCGTGATCGCCGCGCTGTGGGGCTACCCGATGGACCTGGCGATCTGGCCGCCGGTGCTCAGCGTGGCCCTGCTGGTCGGCGTCTACCTGCCGCTGCTGGAGGCCGGCATGCAGATGACCCGCGAGGGCAAGACCTCGCAGTCGGCGGCCATCGTGATCTTCTCCTCGGCGCTGGTGAACCCGGTGTTCGGCTGGTCGCTGACCATGCTGCTGGACAATCTCGGCCTCATCGGTGACAAGGAGCGCGGCCAGAGCCTCGGCCATCGCGATCGCTGGATCATCCCGGCCGCGGTGTTCCTCATCCTCTGTGGCGTGATGGCGGCGATCGGCATGTTCCCGGGCATTCCGGCGCTGCTGGAGTCGTTCCGCGGCCTGGCCTGATCGGCTGCTCCGCGGCAGACAAGGGGGAGCCTCGGGCTCCCCTTTGTCGTTTTGCCGAACCGCTTCACGCTCTGCCCGTCCCGCGCTTTTGTGGCGCGGCGACGGGGCGGGTATCCTGCGAGATCGGCAGGCGATGTTCCGGGCAGCGGTTGTCCGGTTGGGAGAACGAGGTGAGAGGCTGAGCGATGCGGATGGGGAACGTGCTATTGCTGCTGCTGGGGCTGCTGGCCGCGACGACGGTGCAGGCCGAGCTGTATCGCTACGTGAACCGCCAGGGGGTGGTGGTGCTGGACCGCCAGGGCGTGCCCCCCGAATACGTGGCCAACGGCTACGAGGTGCTCAACGACCAGGGGCGGCTGATCCGCGTGGTGCCGCGCGCGCCGACCGTCGAGGAGCTGCGCCGCCAGGCCGATCAGGCGCGCCAGGCGCAGGCCGATGCCCAGCTGCGCCAGCGTTACGCCAGCCTCGCCGACCTCGAGCAGACCCGCGCCCAGCGTCTGCGTGACATCGACTCCTTCGCCGGGGTCAACCATGCCAACCTGCAGAGCGTGGACGGCCAGTTGGCCTCGCTGGAGCGCCAGGCCGCCGCGCGCCAGCGCGCCGGCCAGGCCGTGCCGGCGGGCCTGCTCAAGCAGATGGAGGACCTGCGCCTCGAGCGCGGCCGCCTCGAGAGCGAACTGCGCCGCCTGGACGGGGTGCGCAAGAGCGTGGAGGCGGAGTTCGCCGCCGACCGTGCGCGCCTCGAGCAGCTGCTCGGCGCCGGGCGCTGACGCCGCAGCGGGTGACGCCGCTCCCGGAGGAGCGGCGCTGGCCCTCAGCCCTGGCGGGCGTTGCTGATCAGGGTGCCGACGCCGCTGTCGGTGAAGATCTCCAGCAGCACGGCGTTGGGCACGCGGCCGTCGATGATGTGCGCGCTGTGCACGCCACCCTGCACGGCCTCGAGGGCGCAGCGGATCTTCGGCAGCATGCCGCCGTAGATGGTGCCGTCGGCGATCAGGCCGTCGACCTGCTCGGTGGACAGGCCGGTCAGCACGTTGCCCTGCTTGTCGAGCAGGCCGGCGGTGTTGGTCAGCAGCATCAGCTTCTCGCACTTGAGCGCCTCGGCCACCTTGCCGGCCACCAGGTCGGCGTTGATGTTGTAGGACTCGCCGTCCTCGCCGACGCCGATCGGCGCGATCACCGGGATGAAGTCGCCGGCCACCAGCATGTTGATCAGCTCGACGTTGACGCCGACCACCTCGCCGACGTGGCCGATGTCGATGATCTCCGGCTGGGTCATCTCCGGGGTCTGGCGGGTGACCTTGAGCTTCTTCGCCTTGATCAGGCCGGCGTCCTTGCCGGTCAGGCCGATGGCGCTGCCGCCGTGCTGGTTGATCAGGTTGACGATGTCCTTGTTGACCTGGCCGCCGAGGACCATCTCCACCACGTCCATGGTCGCGGCGTCGGTGACGCGCATGCCGTCGATGAAGTGGCTCTCGATGTTCAGGCGCTTGAGCAGGTCGCCGATCTGCGGGCCGCCGCCGTGCACCACCACCGGGTTGATGCCGACCGCCTTCATCAGCACGATGTCGCGGGCGAAGCTGGTCTTCAGCTCGTCGCTTTCCATGGCGTTGCCGCCGTACTTGACCACCAGAGTCTTGCCGCTGAAGCGGCGGATGTAGGGCAGGGCCTCGGCGAGGACTTTGGCTACCTGTTCGGCAGCTTCACGATTGAGGGGCATGCTGGGCTCCAGTGATGTCAGAAGGGCAGGTCCAGGTCGGGGGCCACGGCCTTGAGCTTGGCGTGGAAGACCTGCTGGATCCGCGAAAGTTCAGCGGCGTCGTCGGCCTCGAAGCGCAGCACCAGCACCGGGGTGGTGTTGGAGGCGCGCACCAGGCCCCAGCCGCGGGGGTAGTCGACGCGCACGCCGTCGAGAGTGAACAGGCTGGCCTCGCCCCACTGCGTGTCGCGCTGCAGGGCCTCGATCAGGGCGAACTTGCGCTCGTCGCCGACCTTGATGTTGATCTCCGGGGTGGACAGGGCGACCGGGAAGTCGGTGAACACCTCGGCGGCGCTGCGGCTGTCCAGGCTGAGGATCTCCAGCAGGCGTGCGGCGCTGTAGATGCCGTCGTCGAAGCCGTACCAGCGCTCCTTGAAGAAGATGTGCCCGCTCATCTCGCCGGCCAGCAGGGCGCCGGTTTCCTTCATCTTGGCCTTGATCAGCGAGTGGCCGGTCTTCCACATCAGCGGGCGGCCGCCGTAGCCGCGGATCAGGCCGGCCAGGCCGCGGGTGCACTTGACGTCGAAGATCACGTCGGCGCCGGGATTGCGGCTCAGCACGTCGCGGGCGAACAGCATCAGCAGGCGGTCGGGGTAGATCATCTCGCCTTCGTTGGTCACCACGCCGACGCGGTCGCCGTCGCCGTCGAAGGCCAGGCCCAGGTCGGCGCCGGTGGCCTTGACCGCGGCGATCAGGTCGCGGAGGTTCTCCGGCTTGCCCGGGTCCGGATGGTGGTTGGGGAAGGTGCCGTCCACCTCGCAGAACAGCGGGATCACCTCGCAGCCGAGTTCCTCGAGCAGTTGCGGCGCGTTGACGCCGGCCACGCCGTTGCCGCAGTCGACCACCACCTTGAGCGGGCGGGCCAGCACCACGTCCTCGACGATGCGCTGCTGGTACTGCTCGAGCGGTGCGCTCTGGCTGTGCGTGCCGCTGCCGCTGGCCAGGTCGCCGTCCTGCAGGCGGCGGTAGAGGGCCTGGATGCGTTCGTTGGCCAGGGTCTCGCCGGCGATGACGATCTTGAAGCCGTTGTAGTCCGGCGGGTTGTGGCTGCCGGTGACCATCACCCCGCTGCGGGCGCCGAGCACGTGGGTGGAGAAGTACAGCACCGGAGTCGGCAGCATGCCGACGTCGGTGACGTGGCAGCCGCAGTCCTGCAGGCCGCGGATCAGCGCCTCGGCCAGCTCCGGGCCGGACAGGCGGCCGTCGCGACCGACCACCACGGCGGGCTCGCCGCAGGCCAGGCTCTCCGAGCCGATGGCGCGGCCGATCCAGTAGGCGGTTTCGCTGGTCAGGCTGTCGCCGACCACGCCGCGGATGTCGTAGGCGCGGAAGATCGCGGCCGGCAGTTGCGGGACGTTGGAGGTGTTCATCGGGGCGGGAGGCTCCATCGGAGTGGGCGACAGGCTGTCGCTGTCGAGCAGGTCGAAGACGTCCGCCGCCAGCGGTTCGCCGGCGGGCAGTGGTGCGGGTGCGGCCGGCTTGGCGGCCGGTTCGCTGGTCGGCAGGGTGGCCAGCAGGGCATCGAGGTCGCCGAGGCCGTCGCTCGGTGTCCGCGCGGCGGGGATGAGCGGTGCGGGAGCCGGTCGCGGCGGTTCGCGGCGGCGCTGCAGGGCCGCGCCACCGAGGGCACCTGCCAGCCCCAGCAGGCCGGCCAGCAGTCCCTGCCAGGGCGCCGGCGCGGCCGGCTGCAGGGCGCTGCCGGGGCGCAGGGAGAGCTGCCAGTGCGGGTGGGCGGTCGGCCAGCTGTGCGCTTCGCCGCCGCCGTTGCCGCGCGCCAGCAGCAGCTGCGCCGGGCCGTCGGGATACTGCTGCAGCAGCTGCAGTTCGCCGACCTCGGCCGGCAGCGGCGGCAGGCGTTCGAGCAGCTGCTGCAGGTCGCGTACCAGCAGCAGGGTGCCCTGCACCCGGCCGCCGGCATCGGCGACCGCGGCCGCGCTGTACAGCAGCCAGCGCTCGCCGACCCGGTAGGCCTCGGGGGCTGGCGGTGGCCCCTGTTCGGCGCGGCGCAGCAGGTCGAGGGCGGCGAAGTTGAGCGGTGCCGCCCGCGATTCGTCGATCTGGGCGGCGCCGACCCGGTTGAGCTGGGCGTCGATCAGGTCGCTGCGGTGAGCGAGCAGGTGCCGGGTGGCGGCCTCTCGACTGGCGGGGTCGCCGGCCAGGGCGGTGAGCAGCTCGGCCTGGCCGGCGGCGTCGCGGGTGTCCCGGCCGAGCTGGTGGAGGCCCTGCTGCAGGGCGCCGAGCGGACCGGCGGCCCAGGCGGCGAGCAGTTGCTGGCGGTTTTCCGTGCTGGCCTGCTGCCCGGCGTGGAGCAGCAGGCCGCTGCCGGCCAGCAGGCCGAGCAGGCTGCCGGCGGCGACCGGCAGGAGGCGGGTGCGCAGGAGGGAGGTCGACTTCATGGGCGACTCGGCGCGAAGGGGTGGAAGAACGCTCAGTGGCGACCGCTGTGGCCGAAGCCGCCGGCGCCGCGCTGGCTGTCGTCGAACTGCTCGACCAGCTCGAAGCGCGCCTGCACCACCGGCACCAGCACCAGCTGGGCCAGGCGCTCGCCGACGGCGATGGTGAAGGCGCTCTGCCCGCGGTTCCAGCAGGACACCATCAGTTCGCCCTGGTAGTCGGAGTCGATCAGGCCGACCAGGTTGCCGAGGACGATGCCGTGCTTGTGGCCCAGGCCCGAGCGCGGCAGGATCAGCGCGGCCAGTCCCGGGTCGGCGACGTGGATGGCCAGTCCGGTGGGGATCAGCACGGTCTGTCCGGGCTCGAGGGTCAGCGCCTCCTGCAGCATGGCGCGCAGGTCGAGGCCGGCGGAGCCGGGCGTGGCGTACTCGGGCAGCGGGAAGTCGCGGCCCAGGCGCGGATCGAGGATGCGGGCTTGCAGTGTGTGCATCGGGAGTCAGTTCCGGTGGTAGCGTTCGGCGATGAAGGCGATCAGCTGGCGGGCGATCTTGCCCTTGCTGGTCTGCGGAAAACTATTCTGCGCGAGCTGGCGGTCGATGATGGTGATCGCGTTCTCCTCGCTGTTGAAGCCGATGCTCGGGTTGGCCACGTCGTTGGCGACGATTAGGTCGAGGTTCTTGTCCCTGAGCTTGCGCGCCGCGTAGTCGAGCAGGTTCTCGGTCTCGGCGGCGAAGCCGACGCTGAACGGCCGGTCGGCGCGGGTGGCGAGGGTGGCGAGGATGTCCGGGTTGCGCACCATGCGCAGGGTCAGGCCGTCGTCGCTGCCCGGGTCCTTCTTCATCTTCTGCGCGGCGACCACCTCGGGGCGGTAGTCGGCCACCGCGGCGGCGGCGATCAGGATGTCGCAGGGCATCGCCGCCTCACAGGCGGCCAGCATGTCGCGGGCGCTGGCCACGTTGACCCGGCTGACCCGCTGCGGGGTGGCCAGGTGCACCGGGCCGCTGACCAGGGTCACCGCGGCGCCGGCCTCGGCGGCGGCCTCGGCGAGGGCGAAGCCCATCTTGCCCGAGCTGTGGTTGGTGATGTAGCGCACCGGGTCGATGGCTTCCTGGGTCGGTCCGGCGGTGATCAGCACCCGGCAGCCGGTGAGCAGGCCGCGCTCGAAGCAGTCGGCGGCGCGTTGCGCCAGCTCGTCGGCCTCCAGCATGCGCCCGGGGCCGACGTCGCCGCAGGCCTGGCTGCCGGCGCCGGGGCCGAACAGGCGCAGGCCGCGCTGCACCAGCAGCTCGGCGTTGGCCTGGGTCGCCGGGTCGCGCCACATCGCCTGGTTCATCGCCGGGGCCAGCGCCACCGGGGCGTCGGTGGCCAGCACCAGGGTGGTCAGGAGGTCGTCGGCGATGCCCTGGGCCAGGCGCGCCATCAGGTCGGCGGTGGCCGGGGCGATCAGCACCAGGTCGGCCCAGCGGGCCAGCTCGATGTGGCCCATGGCCGCCTCGGCGGCCGGGTCGAGCAGGTCGTTGAACACCGGGTGGCCGGACAGCGCCTGCAGGGTCAGCGGGGTGATGAACTCGCGGGCGGCGCGGGTCATCACCACGCGCACTTCGGCGCCCTGGTCGCGCAGCCGGCGGATCAGTTCGGCGCTCTTGTAGGCGGCGATGCCGCCGCCGACTCCCAGGACGATGCGTTTACGCTGCAACCGCTGCATGAGCCTGCCTTTTTATTCTGCGATGGAGGTGGATTGCGCGGCGTCGCGAACGGGGTCACAACGGCCGGCGCCGGGTTGAAAATCGGGCGGGCTAAGATAGCACAGCGCCAGTCGCGCCGGCAGCGCAGCCGGGCGGGCGCCGGCCGCCATGGGGGCGCGCCGCACACAGGGAGGTGGGGAATGAGCATCCGGGACTGGCCGGCCGCCGAGCGGCCGCGGGAGAAGCTGCTGGCGCAGGGCGCCGCAGCACTGAGCGATGCCGAGCTGCTGGCGATCTTCCTGCGCACCGGGGTGGCCGGGCGCAGCGCGGTGGACCTGGCGCGCCACCTGCTGGCCGAGTTCGGCGGCCTGCGTCCGCTGCTGGAGGCCGGGCTGGACGACTTCAGCGCCCATCTTGGGCTCGGCCCGGCCAAGTACGCCCAGCTGCAGGCGGTGCTGGAGATGGGCCGCCGCCACCTGGCCGCGCGCCTGCAGCGCGACTCGGCGCTGGAGAGCCCGCAGGCGGTGCGCGACTACCTCAAGGCGCGCCTGCGCCACGAGCCGCACGAGGTGTTCGCCTGCCTGTTCCTCGACACCCGCCACCGCGTGCTGGCCTTCGAGGTGCTGTTCCACGGCTCGATCGACGGCGCCAGCGTCTACCCGCGCCAGGTGGTCAAGCGTGCCCTGGCACACAACGCCGCCGCGCTGATCCTCACCCACAATCATCCCTCCGGGGTGGCCGAGCCCAGCCAGGCCGACCGCCAGCTGACCCAGAAGCTCAAGGAGGCGCTGGCGCTGGTCGAGGTACGGGTGCTCGATCATTTCGTGATCGGCGACGGCGAGCCGGTTTCGCTCGCCGAGTACGGCTGGATCTGACAGAATGCGCGGCCTGTTTTCCTTGCCCGTCCGGTGGTCGGGTGCGCTGCATCTGCCTTGCGGGTGCGGCGGCTTTCTGCTATAAAACTGCGCTCTTTTCTGGGGCCCGACCTTTCAGGCCGTTGGCGCGGTCGGTAAGACCCCCGAAGAAACTGAGATTCATAGCGATTCAAGCGGCCAACCCATGCCGGGTTGGGCATGTGGTCAAGAGGGCTGAGGTATGTCGAGAGTCTGTCAAGTGACCGGTAAGGGTCCGGTTACCGGGAACAACATTTCCCACGCTAACAACAAAACCCGTCGTCGTTTCCTGCCGAACCTGCAGTACCATCGTTTCTGGGTCGAGTCCGAGAAGCGTTTCGTGCGTCTGCGCGTATCGGCCAAGGGCATGCGCGTCATCGACAAGCGCGGCATCGACGCCGTGCTGGCTGAAATCCGCACCCGCGGCGAAAAAGTCTAAGGAGCATCATCATGCGTGACCTGATCCGTCTGGTGTCCAGCGCCGGTACCGGCCACTTCTACACCACCGACAAGAACAAGCGCACCACCCCCGAAAAGATCGAGATCAAGAAGTACGATCCGGTCGTTCGCAAGCACGTGATCTACAAGGAAGCCAAGATCAAGTAATTGATCCGGCCCTTGAAGAAGAAACCCGCCCCTCGTGGCGGGTTTTTTCTTGCCGGCGATTTTTCCCCGCCGGCTTGCGCAGCTTTTCCCCCAGCGGCCATGATGTTCCGACCAACCGCATCCGGAGCACAGGACATGAGCAATCCGAGCCGCATCGAATGGGAACACCGCGCCAGCATCCTGAAGATCGAGGGGCGGGCCTTCGTCCATGGCGAGTACGCGCCGGCGGCGTGCGGCGCGACCTTCGACTGCATCAGCCCGATCGATGGCCGCCTGCTGGCCCAGGTGGCCAGCTGCGACGGCGCCGACGCCGAGCGGGCGGTCGCCGATGCCCGCGCCGTCTTCGAGGCGGGAACCTGGTCGCGGATGGCGCCGGCCAGGCGCAAGGCGGTGCTGCTGCGCTTCGCCGGCCTGCTCGAGGCCCACGACGAGGAGCTGGCGCTGCTCGAGACCCTCGACATGGGCAAGCCGATCGGCGACGCCCTGAAGGTCGACCTGCCGGCCGCGGTGCGCGCCATCCGCTGGTGCGCCGAGGCCATCGACAAGCTCTACGACGAGGTGGCGCCGACCCCACACGACCAGCTGGGGCTGGTCACCCGCGAGCCGGTCGGCGTGGTCGCCGCCATCGTGCCGTGGAACTTCCCGCTGCTGATGGCCTGCTGGAAGCTCGGCCCGGCGCTGGCCGCCGGCAACTCGGTGGTGCTCAAGCCCTCGGAGAAGTCGCCGCTGACCGCGATCCGCATCGCCCGCCTGGCGGTCGAGGCCGGCATCCCCGCTGGCGTGCTCAACGTGCTGCCCGGCTACGGCCACACGGTCGGCAAGGCGCTGGCGCTGCACATGGACGTCGACACCCTGGTGTTCACCGGCTCCACGCGCACCGCCAAGCAGCTGATGATCTACGCCGGCGAGTCGAACCTGAAGCGTGTGTGGCTGGAGGCCGGCGGCAAGAGCCCGAACATCGTCTGCGCCGATGCCCCTGACCTGCGCGCCGCCGCCCGTGCCGCGGCCAGCGCGATCTGCTTCAACCAGGGCGAGGTGTGCACCGCCGGCTCGCGCCTGCTGGTGGAGGCCTCGATCAAGGACCAGTTCATGACCCTGCTGCTCGAGGAAGTGCAGCGCTGGCAGCCCGGCCACCCGCTCGATCCGGCGACCAACGTCGGCGCGCTGGTCGACGAGCAGCAGCTCAATACCGTGCTCGGCTACATCGCCGCCGGCCACGCCGAGGGCGCCCAGCTGCGCTGCGGCGGCGGCCGGGTGCTGGCCGAGACCGGCGGGGTGTTCGTCGCGCCGACGGTGTTCGACGGGGTGAGCAACGCCATGAAGATCGCCCGCGAGGAGATCTTCGGCCCGGTGCTGTCGGTGATCGCCTTCGACGACCTCGACGAGGCCATCCGCATCGCCAACGACACCCCCTACGGGCTGGCCGCCGCGCTGTGGACCGGCAACCTGTCCAAGGCCCACCTGGCCGCCAAGGCGCTGCGCGCCGGCAGCGTGTGGATCAACCAGTACGACGGCGGCGACATGACCGCGCCGTTCGGCGGCTTCAAGCAGTCGGGCAACGGCCGCGACAAGTCGCTGCACGCCTTCGACAAGTACACCGAGATCAAGGCGACCTGGGTCAAGCTGTAAGTCCGCCGGCCGGCGGGCCTGAAGACGGCCGGGCTTCCCGTTACGGGAGGTCCGGCCGCGTCGTTGTGGCGAGGAGGGCAGGCGTGCGCTGGGCTACCTACTGTGCGGTGACCGGAGCGGTGGTGCTGGTCGGCCTGGCCCTGGGCCTCAGCCTGCCGCTGGTGTCGCTGCGCCTGGACGCCTGGGGCTACGGCCAGTTCGCCATCGGCGTGATGGCGGCCATGCCGGCGCTCGGCGTGCTGCTCGGCGCGCGCCTGACCCACGCCTTCGCCGCCCTGTGCGGCACGCCGCGCAGCCTGCAGCTGAGCCTGCTGCTCAGCGCCCTGTCCGTGGCGGCGCTGGCGCTGTGGCCGGACTACGGGCTGTGGTTGCTGCTGCGCCTGCTGCTGGGTGTCTCGCTGACCGTGGTGTTCGTGCTCGGCGAGAGCTGGATCAACCAGCTGGCCAGCGACGCCTGGCGCGGCCGCCTGGTGGCGCTGTACGGCACCGGTTTCGCCCTCAGCCAGCTGTGCGGGCCGCTGTTGCTCGGCGTTCTCGGTACCGCCGGCGACCAGGCGCTGTGGCTGGCCGCCGCGCTGCTGGTGGCCGGCTGCCTGCTGCTGCTCGGCCGCGGCGGCGCGCCGCAGGTCGGCCACCAGGCGCTGGCCGGCGGCGGCCTGGCGGCGTTCTGCCGTGGCCAGCCGGCGATCGCCTGGGCGGTGGTGCTGTTCGCCGCCTTCGACGCCCTGGCGCTGACCCTGCTGCCGGTGTACCTGCTGCACGAGGGCATCGCCCAGGGCCGCGCGCTGCACATGCTCGGCGCGCTGGTGCTGGGCAACGCCCTGCTGCAGCTGCCGCTCGGCCTGCTCGCCGACCGCCTGCCGCGCCCTGCGCTGCTGCGCGCCTGCGGCCTGCTGCTGCTGGCCAGCAGCCTGGCCCTGCCGCTGGCGCTGCATTCGCCGCTGGTCTGGCTGCTGCTGCCGCTGCTGGGGGCCAGCGCCGGCGGGCTGTACACCCTGGCGCTGGTGCTGGTCGGCGCGCGCTACCGCGACGACGCCCTGGTGCGCGCCAACGCCCACATCGCCCTGTTGTGGGGGACCGGCTGCCTGCTCGGCCCGCTGTCCACCGGCGCTGCCAGCCAGTGGCTGAGCGGTCACGGCCTGCCGCTGCTGCTGGCCGGCGGCGCGGCGCTGTTCCTGGTCCTGGCCCTGCGCCGCGGCGCCTTCGAGCTGCGCGTGTAGGGGGCGAATTCATTCGCCCGACGCCCCGCCCAAGGCGAATGAATTCGCCCCTATAGGCGCTCCTTGAGGCGCTCCCAGAGCATGCCGAGGGCCAGCAGCGGCGCGCGCAGCAGCGGGCCGCCGGGGAAGGTCGGATGCGGCACGCGGGCGAACAGGTCGAAGCCGCTGCTGTCCTCGCCGTGGATGGCCTGGGCCAGCAGCTGCGCGGCCAGATGGCTGGCGTTGAGGCCGTGGCCGGAGTAGGCCTGGGCGTACCAGACGTTCGGCTGGTCGGGCAGGCGGCCGAGCTGCGGCAGGCGGTTGGCGCCGATGCCGATCATTCCGCCCCAGGCGTAGTCGATGGCCACGTCCGCCAGCTGTGGAAACACCCTGAGCATCTTCGGCCGCATGTAGGCGGCGATGTCCGCCGGATCGCGCCCGGAGTAGTGGCAGGCGCCGCCGAACAGCAGGCGGCGATCGCGCGACAGCCGGTAGTAGTCCAGCGCCACGCGCTGGTCGCACAGCGCCATGTCGCGGGGGATCAGCTGCCGCGCGCGTTCCTCGCCCAGCGGCGCGGTGGCGACGATGTAGCTGCCGGCCGGCAGCACCTTGCCGGCCAGCTGCGACTGCAGGCCGGCGAGATAGGCGTTGCAGGCGAGGATCAGCCGGTCGGCGCGCACCACGCCGTGCGCCGTGTGCACGCGCACCTGCGCGCCGTAGTCGATGCGTGTCGCCGCCGAGCGCTCGAACAGCCGCGCGCCCAGGCCCGTCGCCGCCGCTGCCTCGCCGAGGGCCAGCTCGAGCGGGTGCAGGTGCCCGGAGCCCATGTCGATCAGCCCGCCGCAGTAGCGGTCGGAGCCGACCACCTGGTGCATCTCGCCCGGCTGCAGCAGGCGCAGTTCGTGGCGGTAGCCCAGCTCCAGCAGTTCGTCGCGGGCCTGGCGGAAGCCCTCCAGGTGCTCGGGGCGGTTGGCCAGGTCGCAGTAGCCCCAGCGCAGGTCGCAGTCGATGGCGAACTCCTCGATGCGCCGGCGCACCAGCTCGACCGCCTCCAGGCCGTACAGCTTGAGGCGGCGCACGCCGGCGTCGCCGAGCAGCGGGCGGAAGCGCTCGACGTCGTGGCCGACGCCGCGGATCAGCTGGCCGCCGTTGCGCCCGCTGGCGCCCCAGCCGATCAGCCGCGCCTCCAGCAGCACCACCGCGTAGCCGCGGCGGGCCAGCTCGATGGCGCAGTTCAGGCCGGTGTAGCCGCCGCCGACGATGCACACATCGGCGCGCGTTTCCCCCGCCTGTGAAGGTAACTCCAGGTGACGGTTGACGCTGGCGGCGTACCACGATGGGGCATGCTCGGGGCTGTGGCTGGGCATTTGGGTAACAGGCAGTGGCTGAGCCCTCAGCATAGGCCGGCAGGGCGCGGCGACCAACAGCTGCCGGACGCCCCGCCGGCTGCGGCCTGCAGGGAGAGACGCGGATTTTTTCATGGAGTTTTCTGCCGTTATCCTGCAGAAAGGCAGGTGAAAGGCCTGTCATTCGCTTCGGCAGCGATGCTGATCTGGTGGATTCGCTATCCCGGCCTGAATAATCACTGCGACCGCTGCGCGGCGCGAGGCGCCGGCGATCGCTGGCACAGCCCGTGCTACGGAGCCCCGCGCAAGGCAGCCGCTGCCTTCACCCCATCGACAAGAGCAAAGAGAACCCCCTGATGGAATTCCTGAACACTGTAGTGAATAGTCTCAATGGCCTGGTCTGGGGGCCGCCCATGCTGGTGCTGATCCTCGGCACCGGCCTGTTCCTGATGCTGGGTCTCAGGTTCATGCCGCTGGCCAGGATCGCCACCGCCTTCGGCCTGCTCTGGCAGGGGCGCAAGAAGGACGACGACGGCTCCGGCGAGATCAGCCCGTTCCAGGCGCTGATGACCTGCCTAGCCGCCACCGTGGGCACCGGCAACATCGCCGGCGTGGCCACCGCGATCTTCCTCGGCGGCCCAGGCGCGGTGTTCTGGATGTGGTGCACCGCGCTGGTCGGCATGGCCACCAAGTACAGCGAGGTGGTGCTGGCCGTGCACTACCGCGAGAAGGACGAGCGCGGCGAGCACGTCGGCGGGCCGATGTACGCGATCAAGAACGGCCTGGGCAGGAAGTGGGCCTGGCTGGGCGGCGCCTTCGCCCTGTTCGGCGGCCTGGCCGGCTTCGGCATCGGCAACATGGTGCAGGTCAACAGCATGGCCGACGCGCTGAGCGGCTCCTTCGGCGTGCCGGACTGGGTCACCGGCGTGGTGACCATGGTCATCACCGGCGTGGTCATCCTCGGCGGCATCAAGCGCATCGGCAAGGTCGCCGAGGCCCTGGTGCCGGCCATGTGCGTGGGCTACATCATCGCCGCGCTGACCGTGCTGGCCCTCAACGCCGAGGCCATTCCCGGCGCCTTCGCGCTGATCTTCGAGCACGCCTTCAACCCGGCGGCGGCCACCGGCGGCTTTGCCGGCGCGGCGGTGATGGCGGCGATCCGCTTCGGCGTGGCCCGCGGCATCTTCTCCAACGAGGCGGGCCTGGGCACCGCCGGCATCGCCCAGGCCGCCGGCACCACCCACAGCTCGGTGCGCTCGGGGCTGATCGGCATGCTCGGCACCTTCATCGACACCATCGTGGTGTGCAGCATGACCGCCCTGGTGATCCTCACCACCGGCGCCTGGACCAGCGGCGCCAGCGGCGCGGCGCTGTCCAGCGCGGCCTTCGAGAGCGCCCTGCCCGGCGTCGGCCAGTACCTGCTGGCGGTGGCCCTGATGGTGTTCAGCTACACCACCATCCTCGGCTGGAGCTACTACGGCGAGCGCTGCTGGGAATACCTGGTCGGCACCCGGGCGATCCTGCCGTTCCGCATCCTCTGGGTGCTGGCCATCCCCTTCGGCGCCGTCGCCCAGCTGGACTTCGCCTGGCTGCTGTCCGACACCCTCAACGGCCTGATGGCCATCCCCAACCTGATCGCCCTGGTGCTGCTCAGCCCGGTGGTGATCCGCCTGACCCGCGAGTACTTCGCCAAGCCGGCCGCTGCGTCGCTGGCGGCGAAACCCTGACGCTCCGAGTCGCGCCGTGACGCAATGCCCGCATCTCCGGATGCGGGCATTGTCGTTTCCGGGGGGCGCTCAGTCCGGCACCGGCAGCGCCAGGGTCTCCTTGACCTCCTCCATGACGATGTAGCTCTTCGACTCGCGCACGTGCGGCAGCTTGAGCAGGATGTCGCCGAGCAGCTTGCGGTAGGAGGCCATCTCCGAGATGCGCGCCTTGATCAGGTAGTCGAACTCGCCGGACACCAGGTGGCACTCCAGCACCTGCGGCAGCTTGAGCACCGCGCGGCGGAACTCCTCGAAGGTGTCGCCGGACTTGTAGTCCAGGCTCAGCTCGACGAACACCAAGAGGCCCGCGCGCAGCAGCTGCGGATTGAGCCTGGCGTGGTAGCCGAGGATCACCCCGTCGCGCTCCAGGCGGCGCACCCGCTCGGTGCACGGGGTGGTCGACAGGTTGACCCGCTCGCCCAGCTCGGTGAAGGAAATCCGCCCCTCCTGCTGGAGGATGCGCAGGATGCTGCGGTCGGTGCGGTCGAGGTCGCGCCGGCCCTTCTTGATGCCCTCGTTCATGGTGGATGCCACTCCGTGAAATGGGTTTTTGCCGAGAATTATCGCCAGAAATCGCCTGAAGAACAGTGAATATTTCTGGATCGGCGTTCCTATACTGCGCCCATCGAAGCCCACAACAACAGCTCATTCGCGGTGGCGGGTGCGGGAGGCAAGCATGCGAGTTCTGGTCCTTGGCAGCGGTGTGGTCGGCACCGCCAGCGCGTACTACCTGGCCCGCGCCGGGTTCGAGGTGGTGGTCGTCGACCGCCAGGACGGCGTGGCCCTGGAAACCAGCTATGCCAACGCCGGCCAGGTGTCGCCCGGCTACGCCTCGCCCTGGGCGGCCCCGGGCATCCCGCTGAAGGCCATGAAGTGGCTGCTGCAGCGCCATGCGCCGCTGGCCATCAAGCCGACCGCCAGCCTCGACCAGTACCTGTGGATGGCGCAGATGCTGCGCAACTGCACCGCCTCGCGCTATGCGGTGAACAAGGAGCGCATGGTGCGCCTGGCCGAGTACAGCCGCGATTGTCTCGACGAGCTGCGCATGGAGACCGGCATCGCCTACGAGGGCCGCCGCCTCGGCACCACCCAGCTGTTCCGCACCCAGGCCCAGGTCGACGCCGCGGCCAAGGACATCGCCGTGCTCGAGCAGGCCGGCGTGCCCTACGAGGTGCTCGACCGCGCCGGCATCGCCCGCGTCGAGCCGGCGCTGGCCAAGGTCGCCGACAAGCTGGCCGGCGCCCTGCGCCTGCCCAACGACCAGACCGGCGACTGCTTCCTGTTCACCAGCCGACTGGCCGAGATGGCCCGCAGCCTCGGCGTCGAGTTCCGCTTCGGCCGCACCATCGAGCGCCTCGACCATGCCGGCGAGCGCATCAACGGCGTGTGGATCGACGGCCAGCTGGAAACCGCCGACCACTACGTGCTGGCCCTCGGCAGCTACTCGCCGCAGCTGCTCAAGCCGCTGGGGATCAGGGCGCCGGTGTACCCGCTGAAGGGCTACTCGCTGACCGTGCCGATCACCGATGCGGCCATGGCGCCGACCTCGACCATCCTCGACGAGACCTACAAGGTGGCGATCACCCGCTTCGACGACCGCATCCGCGTCGGCGGCATGGCCGAGATCGCCGGTTTCGACCTGTCGCTCAACCCGCGCCGGCGCGAGACCCTGGAGATGATCACCCGCGACCTGTACCCGCAGGGCGGCGACCTGGCGCGCGCCGAGTTCTGGACCGGCCTGCGCCCGGCGACCCCGGACGGCACCCCGATCGTCGGCGCCACCCGCTACCGCAACCTGTTCCTCAACACCGGACACGGTACCCTTGGCTGGACCATGGCCTGCGGCTCCGGCCGCCTGCTCGCCGACCTGATGGCGAAAAAGCGCCCGCAGATCAGCCCGCAGGGCCTGGACATTTCCCGCTACGGCTCTTCCAAGGAGAACACCCCCAATGCCCATCCAGCGCCTGCACACTGAGACCCGCTACAGCGAGATCGTCATCCACAACGGCACCGTCTACCTGGCGGGCCAACTGGCCGACGACTACGCCGGCGACATCCAGCAGCAGACCACCGAGACCCTGGCCAGCATCGAGCGCCTGCTCGCCGAGGCCGGCAGCGACAAGTCGCGCCTGCTGGCGGTGACCATCCACCTGCAGGATCTGGCCGACTACGCCGGGATGAACGCGGTGTGGGACGCCTGGCTGCCGGCCGGCTGCGCACCGGCGCGCACCTGCGTCGAGGCGAAACTGTACGACCCGCGCGCCCGCGTCGAGATGACCGTGGTGGCCGCGCTGCCCTGACCCTTGCTTTGCCCGGCCGGTTGCGCCGGGCTTTTTTTCATCACAAGAAGACCTGCCATGCGTCCAGCCCGTGCCCTGATCGATCTCGATGCCCTGCGTCACAACTACCGTCTGGCCCGCGAACTCGGCAGCGCCCGCGCCCTCGCCGTGGTCAAGGCCGACGCCTACGGTCACGGCGCGGTGCGCTGCGCCGAGGCGCTGGCGGAGGAGGCCGACGGCTTTGCCGTGGCCTGCATCGAGGAGGCGCTGGAGCTGCGCGCGGCCGGCATCCGCGCGCCGATCCTGCTGCTCGAGGGCTTCTTCGAGGCCGACGAGCTGGCGCTGATCGCCGAGCACCAGCTGTGGTGCGTGGTGCATTCGGCCTGGCAGCTGGAGGCCATCGAGCGGACGCCGCTGGCGCGGCCGCTGAACGTGTGGCTGAAGCTGGATTCGGGCATGCACCGGGTCGGCCTGCATCCGGAGGAGTACCGCGCCGCCCACGCCCGCCTGCTGGCCAGCGGCAAGGTGGACAGGATAGTGCTGATGAGCCACTTCGCCCGCGCCGACGAACTGGACTGCCCGCGCACCGCCGAGCAGCTGGCCGCGTTCCGCGCCGCCACGGCCGGGCTCGGCGGCGAGGTCAGCCTGCGCAACTCGCCGGCGCTGCTCGGCTGGCCCGAGGTGCCGAGCGACTGGGTGCGTCCGGGGATCATGCTCTACGGCGCCACACCCTTCGAGCAGGCGCAGATCCAGGCGGCGCGCCTGCGGCCGGTGATGACCCTGGAGTCGCAGATCATCGCCGTGCGCGAGCTGCCCGCCGGCGAGCCGGTCGGCTACGGCGCGCGCTTCGTCAGCGCCCGGCCGACCCGCGTCGGCGTGGTGGCCATGGGCTACGCCGACGGCTATCCGCGCCACGCGCCGAGCGGCACCCCGGTGGCGGTGGGCGGCGTGCGCACGGCGCTGATCGGCCGGGTGTCGATGGACATGCTCACCGTCGATCTGACCGACCTGCCTCAGGCCGGCCTCGGCAGCCGGGTCGAGCTGTGGGGCGCGCAGGTGCCGGCCAGCGAGGTGGCGGCGGCGGCCGGGACCATTCCCTACCAGCTGTTCTGCAACCTCAAGCGGGTGCCGCGCCACTACTCCGGGCCCGCCTGAGCCCTCGCCACGGCGGGCCTGCAGCCCGCTTGCCGGCCCCCTCCCGCCACCCCGCCCGGCCTGCCGCGCGGGGCGTTCGTGTTGTAAATACTGAACGTGCTTGCCATCATTGTCATATTCATCCCTGATCCCGAATGACCGTGGAGGTCTCCAGCCTTGGACGTCGGCGCCCGTCTGCACGCGATCCGCAAACTCAAAGGCCTGTCCCAGCGCGAGCTGGCCAAGCGCGCGGGTGTGACCAACAGCACCATCTCGATGATCGAGAAGAACAGCGTCAGCCCGTCGATCAGTTCGCTGAAGAAGGTGCTCGGCGGCATCCCCATGTCGCTGGTGGAGTTCTTCTCCATGGACCTCGAGGAGGGCAACCAGACCCAGGTGGTGTACAAGTCCGACGAGCTGATCGACATCGGCAGCGGCGCGGTGACCATGAAGCTGGTCGGCCGCATGTTCCCCAACCGGATCATGTCGTTCCTCGACGAGACCTATCCCCCGGGCACCGACACCGGCATGGAGATGCTCAACCACGAGGGCGAGGAGGCCGGCGTGCTGGTCGCCGGGCGCCTCGAGCTGACCGTCGGCGAGGAGGTGTACATCCTCGAGAGCGGCGACAGCTACTACTTCCGCAGCGACCAGCCGCACCGTTTCCGCAATCCGTTCGACGTGCCGGCCCGGCTGATCAGCGCCACCACGCCGGCCAACTTCTGACCCGCCGAGGCTGATGGGCCGGGCCTTTGGCAGCAAGGCCCTGCGACCATCGGGGTTGTTTCGGCAGGCTTCGCTTTGCCGTTATACTGCCGCCGCCCGCGCGGCCCTACCGCCCCGGGCGTGACTAGCCATAGAGGGTGTAAGGGTGAACCTGATCAAGAAAGTCTTGGCAGCCCAGGCTGCCGTGCTGGCCCTGTGGGCGGTTGGCGCCCAGGCCGCGAGCGATGACGCCATCGCCGAACGTCTGAAGCCGGTAGGCGAAGTGTGCATCGCCGGCCAGGAGTGCAAGGGCGTGGGTGCCGTGGCTGCCGCTGCCGGCGGCGGTGCGCGCAGCGCCGACGACGTGGTCGCCAAGTACTGCGGCGCCTGCCACAGCGCCGGCGTGCTGGGCGCGCCGAAGATCGGCGATGCGGCCGACTGGAAGGCCCGCGCCAGCGAGCGCGGTGGTATCGATGCGCTGCTGAAGTCGGCCATCGCCGGCCGCAACGCCATGCCGCCGAAGGGCACCTGCGCCGACTGCTCCGACGACGAGCTGCTGGGCGCGATCCACAAGATGGCCGGCATGTAATTTTCGCCGGTATCGCGAAAGAGCCGCCTGCGGGCGGCTTTTTTGTGTCCGCGCGGCGGCCGCTTCAGTCGAGGAAGCGCACCGCGCCGCCCTCCAGCGAGGCGATGCGCGCCAGCGACTCGACCCGGTAGCCGAGCCGCGCCAGTTCGCCGCGACCGGGCTGGAACGACTTCTCGATGACGATGCCGATGCCGACCACCCGCGCGCCGGCCTGCTCGACGATGGTCGCCAGGCCCCGCGCCGCCTGGCCGTGGGCGAGGAAGTCGTCGACGATCAGCACCCGCTCGCTGGCGGCGAGGTGGCTGGCGGCGACGGCGATGGTGCTCTCCACCTGCTTGGTGAAGGAGTACACCCGCGCGGTCAGCAGCTCGCCGCCGAGGGTCAGCGACTGCTGCTTGCGGGCGAACAGCATGGGTACGCCGAGGGCCAGCGCGGTCATCAGCGCCGGGGCGATGCCCGAGGCCTCGATGGTCAGCACCTTGTCGATGCCCTGCCCGGCGAAGCGGCGGGCGAACTCGACGCCGACCTGCTGCATCAGCACGGGGTCGACCTGGTGGTTGAGGAAGGCATCCACCTTGAGCACCTGGGCGGACAGCACGACGCCCTGTTCGCGGATCTTCTGTTTCAGCAGCTCCATGACACCCCCTGGCGACGGTCGGCGCTTCTCAGTGTAGGACAGCCGGCCTGCGGCGTGCAGCAGCGTGCCAGCGGGCCGTTCGCCGGATTTTCCGCCGGCTGTTCAGCATTTGTGCCGGCGGCGTGGTCAGAGGCTGGTCTGCCTTCCTTTCTTCGAGGTCCGTTCCATGCCCCTGCTTCGCCCTCTCAGCCTCTCCGTCCTGCTGCTCGCGGCGAGCGCACCGGCGTTCGCCGCCGCCGGCGGGGACACCGTCCGGGTGTCCCCGGTCCCGGCGGACCCTGCCCTGCAGGTGACGCCGCCGGTCGACAACGCGCCGGCGCAGGAGGCGGTCGCTCCGGCGCCAGCGGGCGCCCCGGCGGGCGCGGCCTCCTCGGCGCTGCCTGAGGCCGCCGCCGCCCTCGGCCGTCTGGCCAATCCGCAGACCCTGGCGCTGATCGAGCAGCTGGGCGCCCTGCAGGTGACGCCGCAGCAGGCAATGGGCGGGGTCGGCGCGCTGCTCGGCCTGGCGCAGAGCCAGCTGGCCGGCGACCAGTACGCCCAGCTGGCCGGTGCGGTGCCGGGGCTGGCCCTGCTGGGCGGCAACCCCGCCGGCGCCGACAGCGGCGCCAGCGGCATGCTCGGTCGGCTGGGCGCGCTGAGCGGCCTGCTCGGCGGCGGCGCCAGCCAGGCACCGCAGCCGGGAGCGCCGGTCGACAGCCTGGCGGGCGTCGCCAGAACCTTCACGGGGCTGGGCATGGAAAGCAGCCTGGTCGGCCAGTTCGCTTCCATCCTGCTGCAGTTCCTCGGCAACCAGGGCCTGGCCGGATCGCTGCTGCAGAGCCTGGGCGGCATCTGGGGCGTGCCGGGTGCGCCGGCTCCGGCCCCGGCGACCGGCACGCCGGTGGCCAGCGGCAGCGCCACCTGAGACGGCGCTCGTCGTCCGCCGCGGGTCAGCGCGGCTGGCGGCGGCTCCTCACCACCTCGGCCCGCGCGCGCAGCTGGCCGCAGCCGCCGTCGACGTCCTGTCCGGCGCTGTTGCGCACCTTGGTCAGCACGCCCCGGCTGTGCAGGTAGCGCACCATCTGCACGATGCGCTCGCCGTCGGGACGCTGGAAGTCGTCGCCTTCCAGGCTGTTGTAGGGGATCAGGTTCATCACCGCGTACTTGCCCCTGAGCAGGCGCAGGATGCCGTCCATTTCCTCGACGCTGTCGTTGATGCCCCTGAGCAGCGTCCACTGGTACTGGATCGGGTAGCCGACCGCGCGGGCGTAGGCCTCGCCCTGCGCGACCAGCTCCTCGGGATCGATCTGCGGCGCGCGCGGCAGCAGCTCGCGGCGCAGTTCGGCGTTGGTGGTGTGCAGCGACAGCGCCAGCGCCGGCTTGACCCGCTCCCCGGGCAGGCGCTCGAACACGCGCGGATCGCCCACCGTGGAGAACACCAGGTTCTTGTGGCCGATGCCGCCCTCGGTGCCGAGCAGGTGGATGGCCTCCAGCACGTTGTCGAGGTTGTGCGCCGGCTCGCCCATGCCCATGAACACCACCTTCTTCACCGGGCGGAAGCGCCGCGCCAGAGCCACCTGGGCGACGATCTCGGCGCTGCCGACCTGGCGCAGCAGGCCGCTCTTGCCGGTCATGCAGAACACGCAGCCCACCGCGCAGCCGACCTGGGTCGACACGCACAGGCCGTCGCGGGGCAGCAGCACGCTCTCCACCATCTGCCCGTCGTTGAGTTCGACCAGCAGGCGCGCCGAGCCGTCGGCGCCGGGGTGCTCGGAGCGCAGCCGGGCCAGGCCGGCGATCTCGGCGTCGAGCTGCGGCAGCGCCGCGCGCACCGACAGCGGGAAAAAGTCCGCGGCCGGGCGGTTGCGCGGGCCGCTGTCCAGCGGCCGGCCGGCCAGCCAGGCGCGCAGGATGCGGGTGCTGTGGCAGGGCTGGGCGCCGCTGGCGGCGAGGCGGGAGGTCAGGTCGTGGATGCGCATAGGGCGCGCATCCTAGCATCACGGCGCGCTGGCGGGCAGATCGCGCGCCGGAGTGCAGCGCCCGTCGCCATCGGATTTTCTGTACAATCTGTTCGTTATTTGTAAGTGTTATGTACAACTTTGTCGCCGCCCTGTCGTCGCTGGCGAAAGGCACAAAGACGTCCCGTCTGCCGCCATGGCAGGCCTGCTGCTGACCGGCCGAGCCCGCGGTGCTTTCCACCTCTTCCGTTCCGTGGGGATTGTCTGATGCTACGTTTCCTCCGCTCCCTGCCCGGTCAGCCGCGGCGCTACAGGGAGCTGTTCAAGTCGATCGACCGCGCCGTGGCGATGGTCGAGTTCAACCTGGACGGTACCGTCCGGGCCGCCAACGAGCGCTTCTGCGAGCTGGTCGGCTGCTCCGCCGAACGGATCGGTGGCGTCCACCACCGCGATTTCTGCCCGCCGGACTACGCGCAGAGCGAGGAGTACCCGCACTTCTGGGAGCGCCTGCGCCAGGGCGAATCCTTCGGCGGGGTGTTCGAACGTCGCCGCGCGGACGGCCAGCCGATCTGGCTGGAGGCCACCTACGTGCCGGTGCAGGACGAGCGCGGCCAGATCGAGCGGGTGCTCAAGGTCGCCAGCGACACCAGCGAGCGGGTGCGCGAGTCCAGCCACGCGCGCAACCTGCTCGACGCGCTGAACCGCTCGATGGCGGTGGTGCAGTTCGACATGGACGGACGGGTGGTGGATGCCAACGCCAACTTCCTCGCCGCCATGGGCTATCGCCTGGAAGAGATTCTCGGCAAGCCGCACGCGCAGTTCTGCCGCCCGGACTACCGCGCTTCTGCCGACTACCGCGCCTTCTGGGAGCGCCTGCGCAGCGGCCAGTTCTTCTCCGGCGAGTGCGAGCGGGTCACCAAGGGCGGCCAGCCGATCTGGCTGGAGGCCACCTACAACCCGGTGCTCGACGAGCAGGGCCGCCCCTACCAGGTGATCAAGTTCGCCAGCGACATCAGCGAGCAGGTCCGCCGCCACGCGGCCGAGCGGCACAGCGCGCAGACCGCCTACCAGATCGCCCGGGAAACCGAGCAGCTGTCGATGTCCGGCCAGCGGGTGATCCTCGATGCGACCGAGCGCATGCACGCGCTGGCCGAGCGGGTACGCACCTCGGTGAGTCAGGTCGAGTGCCTGGAGCAGCGCATCCAGCAGATCACGGCGATCGTCGACTCGATCCAGAACATCGCCCAGCAGACCAACCTGCTGTCGCTCAACGCCGCCATCGAGGCGGCGCGCGCCGGCTCCAGCGGCCAGGGCTTCGCGGTGGTCGCCGCCGAGGTACGCAGCCTGGCCGGCAGCACCGCGCAGGCCACCGGCTCGATCACCGAACTGATCGGCGCGATCCGCCAGCAGGCCGGCGAGGTGATGCAGGGCATGGCCGCCAGCCTGAACCAGGTAGAGGACGGCGTGCGCCTGGCCAACGAGGCCGGCACCGCGATCCGCCAGATCCACGACGGCGCCGGACGGGTGGTCGACGTGGTGCAGCGCTTCTCCAGCGAGGTCACTGCTGGCTAGCGCGGGTGGCGTCGCCGGCCGCGTGGCGGGTCTTCCACAGCGACACCAGCACGCCGCCGATCAGCAGGGTCAGGGTCACGCCGAGCGACAGCGCCGCCGGGATCTTGCCGATGATGCCGACCAGGAAGATCTTGCCGCCGATGAACACCAGCACCAGCGCCAGGGCGTACTTCAGGTAGGCGAAGCGGTGGATCAGCGCGGCGAGGGCGAAGTACAGCGCACGCAGGCCGAGGATGGCGAAGATGTTCGAGGTGTAGACGATGAACGGGTCCTGGGTGATGGCGAAGATCGCCGGCACGCTGTCCACCGCGAACACCACGTCGGCGCACTCGATGAGGATCAGGGCGAGGAACAGCGGGGTGATCCACAGCACCGGCTTGCCGCTGGCGTCGGGCTGGCGCACGAAGAAGCGCTGCTCGTGCAGGCGGTCGGTGATGCGCAGGTGGCTGCGCAGGAAGCGCACCAGCAGGTTGTTCTCCAGGTCCGGGGTCTCGTCGACCCGGGCGAACAGCATGCGCACGCCGGTGAGCACCAGGAACACGCCGAACACGTAGAGGATCCAGCTGAACTGGTGGATCAGCGCGGCGCCCAGGCCGATCATCACGGCGCGCAGCACGATCACCCCGAGGATGCCCCAGAACAGCACCTTGTGCTGGTAGCGGCGCGGAATGCCGAGGAAGCTGAAGATCACCGCCATCAGGAACACGTTGTCCATCGACAGCGACTTCTCGATCAGGAAGCCGGTCAGGTAGTCCATGCCGGCGTCGCCGCCCTTCTGGAACCACACCCAGACCGCGAACAGCAGGCCGACGGTGATGTAGCCGGCCGACAGCAGCAGGCTCTCCTTGACGCCGATCTCGTGCTGGTCGCGGTGCAGCACGCCGAGGTCGAAGACCAGCAGGGAAATCACCACGGCGAAGAACGCCAGCCACAGCCAGGTGGCGGTGCCGAGGAAGTCGGCGAACAGGAACGAATGTAGGGCAGTCATGGGCCCCTCCTTGCAGTCGAAGTGTCATCAACTGTGACTCCGACATGGCGGCGTCAGCCGTCAGAGGGGCCCGGTGTCACGCTTCCAGCCTAGAAAGCCCGACTGTTTCGATCAAGAAAAGGGTTTTTACAAGGTTTTGCCAGGGCCGCCGCTCAGAATGCCAGCCGCGGCCCCAGGTAGGCGTTCGCCTGGTCGATGTCGTCGACGCCCAGGGCTCCGGCCAGGGCGGCCAGGCGCAGCCGGGAGAGCAGGTAGCGCAGCTTGGCCTCGAACAGGTCGCGCCGCGCGCTGTACACCAGTTCCTCGGCGTCGAGGATGTCCACGTTGGTGCTGGTGCCGGCGAGGAAGCCCTTCCTTACCGAGTCCAGCGACTTCTCGCCGGACCTGACGGCGGTCTCCAGGGCGCGGATGCGCGCCTCACCGCTCTGCACGCTCTGGAACTCACGGGTGGTGTCGGAAACGATGGCCTCGCGGGCGACGCTCAGGTCGTCCTCCGCCTGTGCCCGGCTGGCGCTGGTCTGGCGCACGCGGGCGCTGGTGTAGCCGCCGCTGAACAGCGGCATGTTCATTTCCAGGCCGATCGAGCCGTAGCGGTTGCGCTGGTCCACGGTGGACAGCGAGTCGCTGTCCGCCGCGGTGTAGCCGAGCACCAGGTCGAGAGTAGGCCAGTGGCCGGCGCGGGCCTTGGCCACTTCCTGCTCGGCGACCGCGACGCCGAGGCGGCGGGCGCGGACCGCGGGGTTGTCGCTGCCGGCCCTGGCGATCCAGTCGGCGAGCTCGGCAGGCTGCAGCGGCGGCGTGGCGAAGCGCTCCTGCAGGGTGGCGATGTGCTCGGGGGCTTCGCCGAGAAACTCCTGCAGGCGTCGCCGGGTCACCTGCAGGTTGTCCCGGGCCTCGAGCAGTTCGGCGCTCGCCAGGTCGCGCCGGGCGACCGCCTCGTCGACGTCGGTGACCGTGCCATCGCCCAGCTCCAGACGCCGGCGGGTCGAGGCCACCTGCTCCTCGAAGGCGCGCAGCTTGGTCGCGGCCAGCTCGATGGTCTGGTGGGCGAGCAGCACGTCGAAATAGCGCCCCGCCAGCTGCACGGCGGCATCCTGGGTCTTGGCGTCGAACACTGCCGTGCCGGCGTCGGCCTGGTAGCCGCCCTGCCGGTAGCCGGCCAGCTTCTGCCCGTTGAAGAGCGGCTGGCGCAGCTGCAGGCTGGCGCTCCGGGCGGTGTAGTCCAGGTTGTTGTCGCGGCTGCGGCCGAAGACGTCCGGCTGCCGCTGGCTGCCGTCGATCCGGCTGCCGGAGGCGCTCAGGCCGACCTGCGGCAGCAGGCCGGCGCGGCCGAGGGCGCGGTTTTCGGCGGCGGCGGCCTTCTCGTTGGCGGCGGAGCGGTAGATCGGCCCCTGGTATTGCAGCAGGTCCCAGGCCTGGCGCAGGTCCAGCGCCTGGGCCGGCAGGGCGAGGCAGGCGATCCCCAGGGCGCAGGCAAGCGCCGGTCCTTGGTTCATCTCACTGCTCCTTGAACGAACTGGCGACCCTGTCGAGGAGAGGTTTGAGCAGGTAGCTCAGCAGGTTGCGCTCCCCGGTCCGGATGGTGACCGAGGCCGGCATGCCGGCGCGGATGCGGTTGGCGCCGAGCATCGCCATGCCCTCCGTGGTGACCTCGATCTGGGCAAGGTAGAACGGCTGGCGGCTTTCCTCGTCGATCAGCCGGTCGGCCGACACCGTCAGCACCCGGCCGGGGATGCTGGGGGTCTGCGCGTGGTTGAAGGCGGGGAAGGCGATGCTCACCGGCAGTCCGGGCTCCATCCGGTCGATGACCTGCACCGGCAGCATGGCGTCGATCTGCAGCGGCTCGTTGGCCGGGACTATCTCCATGATCCTGGCGCCCGGCTGGATCACGCCGCCGATGGTGGCGATGTTCAGGCCCTGGACCATGCCGTCGATGGGGGCGCGGATGACGGTGTGGCGGACCTGGTAGTCGAGGGCCTGCAGGCGGTCGGCGAGGGCGCTGCGCTCCTTGCGGACGTCGGCCAGCTGCGCCTGGATCTCCTTGCGATAGTCGTGGTCGTGCTGGAGGATGCGCAGGCGCAGCTCGGCCGCCTGCCCGCGGATGCGTGCGAGTTCGTTCTGGTTCTCCGCCTGGGCGGCGTTCAGCTCGGCGGCGCTGCGCTCGAGTTCGAGCATGCGGTTGCGCGGGATGTAGCCTTCGGCCGCCAGCTGGCGCGCGCCGTCGAGTTCCTGCTGGAGAAAGCGCAACTGCGCGGCGCGGGCGGCGTAGATCTGCTGCAGCCCCTTGGCCTGGTTCTCCGCCGAGTCGAGCGACTCCTGCAGGATGCTGACCTCGCCGGCGCGGCTGGTGCGCCGGGTGGCGAACAGGCGCCTCTGCAGGTCGAGCGCCGCGGCCAGCTCCGCGCTGTCGCCGAAGCGTTCCGACAGCCCGGCATCGAAGGCGACCTGCTCGCGGTCGTCGCGCTCGGCCTCCAGGCGGTTCTCCATCGTGCGGGCGGCGAGGTACTGGGCGCCGATCACGCCCTGCTCGGCGCGGGCCTCGGTGGCGTCGAGGCGGACCAGCGGCTGGCCCTCGCTGACGCTGTCGCCCTCGCGCACCAGAATGGCCTCCACGCTGCCGCCGGTCAGGTGCTCAATGCTCTTGCGGTTGCTCGACACCTTCACGGTGGCGGAGGCGACCACCCCGGCATCCAGCGGCGCCAGCCAGGCCCACAGCAGGAAGCCGCCGAAGGCGACCAGCACCAGCGCCAGGCCGCGGCGCACGGTCTTGCGGTCGTCGACCGCGATGACCGGGGCGGGGCAGGGGCTGCCCTGGCCGAAATCCAGCGTGGACATCATTCCCTCCTCCCGACCGCGGTCAGGGTATTGGCGGCGGGGTGCGCGCTGGCCGGCGCCAGCGCGGCGAGCACCTCGTCGCGGGGGCCGAACAGCTGCATAACGCCCTCGCGCAGCAGCAGGAGCTTGTCGACGGCGTTGAGCGTGCCGGGGCGGTGCGAAACGATGACGGTCGTGCAGCGGCGCTGGCGGAGCATGGCGATGACCTCGAGCAGCGCCCGCTCGCCGGCGTCGTCGAGGCTGGCGTTCGGCTCGTCGAGGACGACCAGGCTCGGCTCGCCGTAGATGGCGCGCGCCAGGCCGATGCGCTGCTTCTGCCCGCCGGACAGCGGGTGGCCGTCGGCGTCCAGCAGGGTGTCGTAGCCCCTGGGGAAGCGCAGGATCATCTCGTGCACGCCGGCGCGCCTGGCGGCGAGGACGACCGCCTCGCCGTCGATCTCGCCGAAGCGGGCGATGTTCTCCGCGATGCTGCCCTCGAACAGCTCGACGTCCTGCGGCAGGTAGCCGAGCCACGGCCCGAGTTCCTCCTTGTTCCAGGCGAAGACGTCCGCGCCGTCGAGGCGGACCTTGCCGCTGAGGGGCGGCCAGATGCCCACCAGCAGGCGGGCGAGGGTCGACTTGCCGGCCGCCGAGGGGCCGATGATGCCCAGCGACTCGCCTGGCGCCAGGCGCAGGTTCACCCCGCGGATGATCGGCTGGGTCGAGCCCGGTGCGCCGGCGTGGAGGTTCTCGACGCTCAGCAGGCCGAGCGGACGCTGCAGCGGCATCGCCGCCGGCGGGGTCGGGAAGTCCTCCAGCAGCTGGCGCAGGCGGCCCCAGGCGCGGCGGGCGCCGAGCAGCGGCCGCCAGGCGCCGATGACCTGCTCGACCGGCGCCAGCGCCCGGCCGCTGAGGATCGAGCAGGCGATCATCATGCCCGGGGTGATCTGCCCGTCGATGGCCAGCAGCGCCCCGGCGCCGAGGATCAGCGACTGCAGGGTCAGCCGCACGAAGCGGCCCAGGCCGCCGATCCAGGCGGCGCGGTCCGAGGCGAGCGTCTGCTTGTCGAGGATGCGCAGGTAGCTGGCGAACCAGCGCCGGCCGATGGCCGGCAGCATGCCCAGCGCGGCGATGGCCTCGGCGTTGCGCAGGTTGTTGTTGGCGAAGCTGGCCGAGGCCTGGCTCGCCTGGTTGGCCTCGGCCAGCGGCTTGGCGGTGGCCAGCTCGGTGAGGAAGGTCAGCGCCACCAGCAGCAGCGAGCCGGCCAGGGTGAGGAAGCCGAGCAGGGGGTGGACGAGGAAGGCGATGGACAGGTAGATCGGCGTCCAGGGCGCATCGAAGAAGGCGAACAGGCCGTTGCCGGTGAGGAACTGGCGCACCTGGGCGAGATCCTGCAGGGCCTGCGCCGGATTGCCGCCGGCGCGGCTCAGGTTGCGCTCGAAGGCGGCGCGGAAGACCCGGCGGCTGAGGCTCATGTCGAGGCGGTTGCCGACGCGGATCATCACCCGGCTGCGCAGCGTCTCGAGCAGGGCCAGCAGCACGTACAGGCCGACCATCAGCAGGGTCAGCATCAGCAGCGTGGTGGAGTTGGCGCTGACCAGGGCGCGGTCGTAGACCTGCAGCATGTAGACCGCTGGGGTGAGCATCAGCAGGTTGATGACCCCGCTGAAGCCGGCCAGCGCGTAGAAGGTATGGCGCAGGCTGAACAGGGCCTCGGCGAGTTCGGAGCGTGGCTTCGGTTTGCGGTCCATCGTGCTCATCCACGGCAGCGGATCATGGGCGATCCCGTGCGGCAGGCCCGGCCCTTCCGGGGCGGGTCCCGCGGCGCAACGGCCCTGTCACGGCTTTCAGGGTTAGCTTAGGCGGGAGGCGCCGTGCGGCGAGCGCGGCGGGCCGGCGCGGAGCCGCTGCCTGCGCTTCGGTCGGCGGGAAGGTCCAGTGAAAACAAGGGCTTGGCGGGGGCTGGCGGTCCCTGCGACGGCCGTTTGGCGGGGCGAAATCGTCGGACCTAAGTCCGGGGTGCCCGCACGCGGAGCGCGCCTGCGGCGGTGCGAGCCGACGAGCGTAGCGGCGCCGCGCCGGCGGCCTGCTACGCTGCCAGAAAAGGCCGGCAACCCGGCGGGCGTCCGTCCCGCCCGGGGCGAACGGTTGCGACCGGCGAGCGGCGCGGTCCGCGGGCGCGGGGCGCCGAGAGGGTCGGGGTGGGGGCTAGAGAAGGATCTTTCCATGCAGATCAGGATTGGTGTCGTCGACGATCATCCGCTGTTGCGCGAGGGCGTCGTCAACACGCTCAGGAAGCGGGCCGATCTCAAGGTGGTGGAGCAGGGCGGCAGCGCCGACGAGGCGCAGTCGATCGCCGAGCGCCTCGCTCCGGATGTCCTGCTGATGGACGTGAACATGCCCGGCGACACCTTCGCCGCGGTGCGCGCGATCGCCTCGCGCCTGCCTGCCGTCAAGATCATCATGCTCACCGTCTCCGAGTCGGAGGAGGATGCCTGCTGCGCGCTCGAGGCCGGGGCGAAGGGTTATCTGCTCAAGGGCATCAGCGGGCCGGATCTGGTGCAGGCCATCCGCATCGTGGCCATGGGGGCCATCTACATAAGTCCGGCGCTGGAGAAGAAGTTGCTGCAGAACTTCGGCAGGCAGGAGGCCGACAAGAAAGGCGTCAGGCTGACTCACCGCGAGGAGCAGGTCATTCGCGAAGTTTCCAACGGACTGACCAACAAGGAAGTTGCCTGGCGACTGGCGATCAGCGAGAAGACAGTGAAACACTACATGACCTGCGTCATGCAGAAGTTGAATGCCCGCAACCGCGTCGAGGCGGTCGCCGCCCTGCGCCGTTACTGGGAGCGCGAAAGCATGGGGCGAATGATCTTCGGGGCGTCGCTGCACGACTCCAAGGAATCGTGAAGTTCCGGCATCCTGCGCCGCGCTACAGTCTGAATTGCGCCTTCACCGTGGTGCCCTGTCCCGGCTGCGAGTCGATGGTGAAGAAGCCACCGAGCGATTCCACCCGATAGCGCAGGCCGGCCAGGCCCAGGCGGGCATTGTCGCCGCCCCCCACCTCCGGCGCCCGCGCCGGCATCCCCGGTCCGCGGTCCGATACCTGCACGCTCAGCAGTCCGTTGCCATAGCTGGCGGCCAGCATCTGGCCGGCGCCATCGGCATGGCGAAAGGCGTTGTTCAGGCATTCCTGGACGAAGCGGTAGATGCAGATCTTCAGGGGCAGGGGCGCGCTCGGGGGCAGCGGCGCCAGCGCCAGCTCGACCGCCGTCGAGGTCCGCTGCATGTGCCGCTGGGCGGCGAGCTGCAGCTCCTCGTGCAGCGTCAGGTCGTTGACCTCCGGGAGGGCCAGGCCGCGGGAGATGTCGCGGATTTCCCGCAGGGCATCCTGGGCGGCGCCCCTGATCGTTTCGTACTCCTCGCCGGGGGTGCCATGGGCCGCGCCGAGCTGTTCGGCGAGGTCGTCGAGGCGGATGAGGATCAGGGTCAGCAGCTGCGCCGGGCCATCGTGCAGGTCGGCGCCGAGGCGCCTGAGGGTGAGCTCGTTGATCTTCCAGAACTCGTGGGTGGCATTGGTGATCCGCTTCTGCAGCTTGGCGTTCTTGCGATGCAGGCGGGCCTGGGCGATCACGCGCGCGTTCAGCGCCATGCGCTGGTGCTGGATGATCCGGTCGCCGCGGCGGACGAAGAAGTAGATCAGTCCCAGCATGGCCAGGGTCGCGGTGCCGACCACCAGCCAGACCTGCCGGCGCACCCGGCCGATTTCCTTCTCGAGCCCGTCGGCCCTTTCGTAGAACTCGCCGACGGCGACGACCTTGCCGCTGTCGGCGGCGCGCAGCGGGGCGTAGATCTCGTAGAGGGGGATGGCGAGGCTGCGCTCGAAGTCGTTCTCCTCCTGCTCGAGATCCTCGAGGGCGGTGACCACCCGGCCGGCCAGCGCCCCGGCGATCTCGTCCATGGGAAAGCTGCGGTGGGTGATCGACTTGTCCGTGCTGTAGGCCACGGTGCCGTCCGTGCGCCAGATCTTCACCGAGGCGACGTGGCGCCTGAGCGACGGGCTGCGGGTCAGCTGGTCGAGCGCCCGGGTGCTCTGCGGCGAGAGGGTGGCGGTGCTGCTCAGCTCCTGCACGTAGGGTTCCAGGAAGGCCTCCATGTAGAGCGCGCCGGCCTCGGCCGCGCTCTGCAGGGCGGCGCTCTGCACCCGCGCGCTGACCAGGTTGCCGACGAAGGTCATGGTCAGGCCGAGGGTCAGCGCGGCGGCGACGAGGAACTGGGTGGAGCGGCTCATGCCGTGGCTGGCGCCGTGCGGCAGGTCCGGCCTGCCGCGATTTCCCTGGCGGGAATGGCGAGCGCCTCCGACCAAGGTCCGAGCAGCGACCGGGCCTGAAGTCGCCGAATTCGATTGGACCTTTTCGTTCTTCGCCATTTTCCGCACGCCCCTAGACTCTACAGACAGGTGACGGATGAAGACTATCACCATACGGGAGATGGGGCGCACGACTGTCGGGCAAAAAAGAATGCGGCACTAATCGGTAACTTCGGGGCGCATTTCGCGATTGTCCGGGCGGGAGGGGAAGTCGCTCTTTGCGCAGCGAAAGTCCGGCGTGGATATACATGGTGAAGTTCGCCGGCAAGGAATAACTCCGGACTCGCGGAGGCGGATCCGAAGTTATGGGATTCAATCGCCAGGGGAAAACATCATGGCCACCAGTTATGTTCTCAAGCCTTTCCGCTTCAATATTTCCGATCTGAACTTCATGCGGGACCAGATCAACTTCCGCCCCCTGTACGATGCCGCTGGCAATGCCGTCATCAACTGGGACGGAACCTGCACCGTGTACAACGCCAAGGGGGTTGCCTATCAGGATCTGGGCAGCCCGGCGGCCAACATCGCCGCCTACGGCCAGTCCTATGCCGCGGTGACCGCCGCCCAGGGCCTGCGCGATCCGTCCGGGCTGAACAACAACCTGTACCTGGTGAATGCCACCTGGGGGGCGGTCGACCAGCCGTTCCTGCAGCGCACCCAGGTGGTGTACGACCAGTACGTCAGGCCGCTGGATGCCGGCGATCCGAATGCCTTCTACGCGCTGAAGTTCGCCACCAGTCCGAACCCGGCTGCGGCGGACTACACCAAGCGCGGCGACGACCTGTCCACCCCGGACGTCGACGAGGCCTCGCCGGTGCAGAACGTCGTCGACTACACGCCGCGGATGATCAGCCAGCTGACCACCACGGCCGGCGTGACCTTCCAGACCGAGCCCGGCGGCAGCCACCTGGTCAAGGACGCCAACGGCTTCACCCAGGTCGCCGACTACGGCCTGCTCGAGTCGCTCGGCCAGCAGGACGCCCAGCGCCCGGTCAACGAGGACGGTTCGGCCAGCAACGAATTCTTCGTCGGCGCGCAGAACCCCGGCATGGCGCCGGTCAACGGCTGGTTCGTGCTGTTCGGCCAGTTCTTCGACCACGGCCTCGACTTCGTCGGCAAGGGCGGCGACGGCACCCGGATCACCATCAACCTGGCGCCGGACGATCCGCTGTACGGCGTCATCGATCCCACCACCGGCCAGCCGGCCAGCAAGATCGTCATCACCCGTGCCGACGTCAGCGGCTTCACCGCCGACGGCACGCCGCAGTGGGTCAACCACACCTCGCCCTACATCGACCAGAGCCAGACCTACGGCTCCAGCCAGCAAGTGACCGACCTGCTGCGCGAGTGGGTGTCCACCGACAACGGTGTGAGCTACCACGCCGGTGCCCACATGCTGGACGGCAATACCTCGGCGGCCTGGCAGAACGCCTTCGGCGAGACGACCCATGCCACCCTGCCCACGCTCAACGAGCTGCGCGCGCACCTGATCGCCACCGGCCGCGACGACCTGAGCTGGGAGGACGTGGCCAACCTGCGCAACCGCGACGCGGCAGGGCACGTGGCGACCGGCGCGGAGGCGGGCAATTCCGGCCAGGCGCTGATCCTCGACATGAACCCGCGCTTCGACGAGGCGCATTTCGAAAACCCGCTGAACCCGGACGCGGCGGCCGATTTCGCCGCCGGCATCGCCACCCTCAAGGCGGCCGCGCAGGCGCTGGGCGCCGGCTACGACTTCGCCTACGTCGACGGCGCCGGGGCCAACGACGGCTATCTCGAACTCAAGCTGCCCGCCGGCGCCATGGGTCCGGGCTCGCCGGCCATGACCCTGACCGGCGCCAGCGCGCTGGCCCTGTGGGTGAACTTCGCCGACTTCAGCATCAAGACCAGCATGCAGGCCGGTCCCGGGGTGATCGCCATCGACCCGGCAGTGCGTGCCGCCGTCGGCGACCTGCTGCTGGCCGCGGTAGGCGACCACTACATCGCCGGCGACGGCCGGGTGAACGAGAACATCGGCCTGACCGCGGTCCACCACGTCTGGCACGAGGAGCACAACTTCCAGGTGCGCAACATCCAGGCGGCCGTCACGGCCGAGGACCTGCGCCAGGAGCGGCTCGACCAGCACGGCACCTACGACCACGACCTGCTCCACGAATGGCAGGTGGCCACCGCCAGCCAGGACGCCAGCGGCAACTACCTCAACGCCGACGGCTCCATCGCCTGGGACGAGGCCAGGCTGTTCCACGCCGCCAAGATCACCGTCGAGATGGAGTACCAGCACACCGCGGTGGACCAGTTCGCCCGCACCATCACCCCCAACATCGCCGAGTTCGTCGGCTACAACAGCGGCGAGCAGGGCGACGTCAGCCTGGACTTCGCCCAGGTGGCCTACCGCTTCGGCCACAGCACGCTGCGCGAGTCGATCGACCTGATCGATCCCGACGGCGACATCACCGGCGCGGTGATGCGCGTGGCGCTGGAGCGCGCCTTCCTGTCGCCCGAGCTGTTCGCGCAGAAGGGCGCGGCCGCCATCGCCCTGGGCATGACCCACCAGCAGGCCAACGAGATCGACGAGTTCGTCACCCCGGCGCTCAACCAGGGCCTGCTGGGCATGCCGCTGGACCTGGCGGCGATCAACATCGCCCGCAGCCGCGACCTCGGCATCCCCACCCTCAACGAGTTCCGCAAGGCCATCGGCCTCAGCGAGTACGCCAGCTGGGCCGACTTCGGCGCCAACATGATCCACCCGGACAACCTGGTGAACTTCATCGCCGCCTACTCGTTCGACGGCAACCTCGAGCGCGCCGCGGCGCTGATCGGCCTGGAGAACGGCAGCATCGCCGAGGGCGACGCCGCCGCCCTGGGCTACACCTACCAGCAGGCGCTGGACTTCCTGCAGAACACCGACGCCTCGCTCTACGGGGTGGACGGCTTCCGGCACATCGACACCTGGCTGGGCGGCCTGGCCGAGGTGCACGTCACCGGCGGCCTGCTCGGCGAGACCTTCGACACGGTGTTCGCCGACCAGATCAGCCGGCTGATGAACGGCGACCGCTTCTACTACCTGTACCGCCTCGACCAGCTGCAGATGGGCGAAGGCATCGTCAACGAGCAGTTCAAGGACATCGTCGAGCGCAACACCGGCCTCGAGCACCTCAACGGCAGCGTGTTCGCCTACGCCGACAAGTACTACGACCTGTCGGAAACGGCGGCGGCCAACGCCAGGACCGAGCACAAGTACGGTGACGTGCTGGCGGCCAACCCGACGCTGGGCATCTATTCCACCAAGGGCAGCGCCACCACCGGCAACGGCGCCATCGTCAGCGTCAACGGCGTGCAGTACGTCCGCGACCTGCGCGTCGAGGACAGTGCGGCCACCTCGGGCACCACCGCCATCAACGGCGGCCTCAACCTCGACGGCACGCCCAACAGCGGCGCCGAGGC